>CALFNG010000447.1 GCA_937902985.1 uncultured Myxococcales bacterium | reverse complement strand
ACCCCAGGCGGGGCCGGACGCTGCAGTCCTTCGAGCGGTACGAAGGGCAGGCTGAGGTGAGCGAGAACGCGCGGCCGAGCCACAGTCGCCACTCGATGTCCGCTTGCGTCGCGCTCGGACTCGATTCGAGCGCGTGCGCGCAAAGCGACGCCTCCCGCGCGGCGGCGACCGACGCCGCGCCGAGAGCCTCTCCGTACTCCTCACAGCCGCACCAGGCTTCGGAGATCGAAGACGAGGTCGACGTCTTCGAAGGGAAGACCGAATACCCCGATCCAGAGGCGCGCGTCGTCGCTGTCGAGCGTCTCGAGAGCCTCTACGCCCATGCGCCTCAAGCGCAACGCCTCGGTGAAGAGCGCCTCTGGAAGGCGTGGGCCGCACGCAAGGGACGGCTCGCCGAGCTGCGAGAGCACGTGGAGCAACGCGCGCGCCGCCACGCGCAGGTCTTCGACGCACCGGGGGTCGCAGGCCTCCGCGCGCCCGAGAGAATGGACCTTCCTCAGCAAGTCGGGCTGCCCGAGGCGATCGGTGACGAGCAGCGCGCGCATGGCAAGCGCCCTGGTGGTCGACACATGGCGGCGCCGCGGTCGCGAGGGCGCAAAGGCGGACGCGCATCCGCTCGAAGGACTGCGCCTCCGTCAGCTCACGTCGCTCGAGCGTTTCGACACTCCCCATATAGAGGACTAGACAGGAGCACAGCCGCGCGCGTCCCACTAGAGTTACTGGTGCCGTCCGCCACAAGTTCGGCCAGCTACCCTGGCCGGCTACGCTTCGCGGAGGGCGTGCAAGGTGAGTTGCCCCGAGCGCCGGCCCGCGCTTTGCTGTCGGCATGTCCACGCTCAGGCACGGGCTCGCTCTCGTTCAAGACCCCACACGCAACAAGGGCACGGCCTTCACCGAGGCCGAGCGCGACGCCCTGGGGCTCCGCGGCCTGCTCCCGGCGCGCGTCGCGAGGATCGAGGAGCAAGTGGAGCGGGTGGTCGGCCAGCTCGCGCGCAAGCCGAACGCGATCGAGAAGTACATCTATCTGACGGCCCTTCAGGACCGGAACGAGACGCTCTTTTACCGCGTGGTCGTCGACCGCCTCGAGGAGTTGATGCCCATCCTCTACACGCCGACCGTCGGGCAGGCTTGTCAGGAGTACGGCCATATCTTCCGCCGCCCGCGCGGGCTCTACGTGACGAAGCGAGATCAGGGCCGTGTCGCCGACGTGCTCCGCAACTGGCCGCATCGCGACGTCCGCGTCATCGTCGTGACCGACGGGGAGCGCATTCTCGGCCTCGGCGACCTCGGCGCGAACGGCATGGGCATTCCGGTGGGCAAGCTCGCGCTGTATGCGGCGTGCGCGGGGATCCATCCGGCCTGGTGCCTGCCGATCATGCTCGACGTCGGGACGGAGAACGAGGAGCTGCTCCGCGACCCGCTCTACCTCGGGATCCAGGAGAGACGCCTGCGCGGTGAAGCGTACGACGCGCTCGTCGACGAGCTCGTGGCCGGCGTCCGCGAGCAGTTCCCCGACGCGATCTTGCAGCTCGAGGACTTCGGCAACGCCAACGCCTTTCGCCTCCTCGAACGGTACAAGAAGGAGGTTCGTACCTTCGACGACGACATCCAGGGAACGGCGAGCGTCGCGCTCGCTGGCCTCTACTCCGCGCTTCGGCTGACCGGGGGTCGACTCCGGGACCAGCGCGTCCTGTTCTTCGGTGCGGGCGAAGCGGGCATCGGCATCGGGGAGCTCGTCGCCACGGCCCTGGTCGAAGAGGGGCTTTCCGAGGGCGAGGCGCGGGCCCGCTTGTGGTTCTTCGACTCGAAGGGCCTGGTCGTGAGGAGCCGCACGGATCTGTCCCCGCACAAGCGACCCTTCGCGCACGAGTACGCCCTGGTGACGGAGTTCGCTCTAGCCGTGAAGGCTCTGCGGCCCACGGCCGTCATCGGCGTCGCGGGCGTCGGACGGGCGTTCACCCGCGAGGTGCTCGAGTCGATGAGCCGCCACAACGAGCGGCCGATCGTATTCGCGCTCTCGAATCCCACCTCGAAGGCCGAGTGCACGGCGGAGGAGGCCTACACATGGTCGGGCGGGCGCGCCGTCTTCGCGAGCGGCAGCCCGTTCGACCCCGTCGTCTTCGAGGGCAAGCGTTTCGTCCCGGGTCAGGGGAACAATGCGTACATCTTTCCTGGCGTCGGCTTGGGCGTCATCGCGAGCCGCGCGCGCCTGGTGACCGACGAGATGTTCTTTGCCGCAGCGAAGGCGCTCGCGGCGGAGGCGGGGGAAGACGATCTCGCGGTGGGGCGCGTGTATCCACCGCTGTCGAGCGTGCGGCAGGTGTCCTTGGCGATCGCGTGCGCCGTCGCGGAGATCGCATACCAGCGCGGCATAGCGGTCGGGCAGCGGCCGGCCGACCTCCGGGCTCACGTCGCAGGGCTGATGTACGAGCCGACCTACGGCTGAAACCGACCCCCTCAGGAGCTTCGTCGCGTGCCACCCGCCGCAACCCTCCCTCCCGAGCTCCTCGCCTGGGAGTCCCGCGGCACCTATCTCCGCGTCGGCCCCGCCGCGCATCGACTCTATGTGCAGTCGGTCGGCGCCGGCGGCCTGCGGCGGACACACGAGAAGCCAGGACAGGCCGCTCGGAATCAGCCAGGCCCCGCGTCACGCGGTAAGCCCGTGGTGCAAGTGCCGTAGCTGAGCCCCGTCTGGCGGCAGATGCCGCTCGAGCAATCGGCGTTCTGCGAGCAAACCTGAACGTCGCCTCGGCGGCACGATGCCGCGCAGGATGTCCTGATGCCGCCACCCTGGGGCGCTCCGCAGCAGACGTCGCCCGCCGCGCAGCTCTCGCCGCCAGAGCACGTGAGCATCTGACCCGTGCACATCGCGGCGGTCGTACACGATTCGGCGCCGGTCCTCGGGGCGACACAGCAGACGTCTTTAGTGGGATCGCAACTGGTGGTTTTGCAAACGATCTGTAGGGCGCTCGCGTCCGTCGTGGGTCCCGCGTCGCCCGCCACTCCGCTCGAGGAGCCGCTGCTGCCGGAGGACCCTCCCGACGAGCCGCTGCCGCTCGACGATCCACTCCCGGACGAACCGCCGCTGGACGAACCGCCGCTGGACGAACCGCCGCTGGACGAACCGCCGCTGGACGAACCGCCGCTGGACGAAGTCCCGATACCCGACGACGAGCCGGACGACCCGAGTCCGCCGGAAGACTCACCGGGCGAACCGTCGTCGCCCCCGTTGAGCGGGCCGGTCGCGGTCGAACCCCCCGACCCAGCACATCCCGCCGCAACCGCGATTCCGACCCCAATCGACGCGGTCGCAAATTTCCGCCAAACGCGCATTTGTAATTCCTCGGTGTAGGAGTACCCCAAGGGCTTCCTGAGCAGGCAGACAGCCAACGCAATTCGCGTTCTCACTCACCGATGGTGCGCGTTTCGGTTGGATGGCAGCGAGGCGATGCAGGTCGCCCACCGATACTGCCTTCACGACGCACGTGCAGCAGCGCTCCCGCATCCCGACGCGAGGATGCCGCTCACGGCGACGATTGCGCCGAGGATCCGGCCCCGTCCCGCCTTGTCCCCTGCGCGGTCGGTGGAGGCGGCCATGCACCCGATCATGCCCCAGCGTTGGGTGCTCGTCGACAGTCGGCGGGCCGTCGCCGCGAGCACCCCCGGGCAATTTGATCCCGATGGTCGTGTGGATCAGCGAGACTGCCGCAACGGAGATCGTGAACATGCCCGGTTCCAAGAAGAAGAAGAAGCCGCAGGCGCGAACTCGTGTGAAGGCGGCGTTGAAGCAAGCGTCAGCCAAGAAGTCGGGGAGGAAATCGCCGCAACCGGCGAAGAAGGTGGGGTCGCCCAAGAAGGTCGTCGCGAAGAAAGCTCCTGCGAAGAAGGTCCCCGTCAAGACGCGACCGGCTGCCTCCCCACGTAAGGCTCCAGCTTCGGCAGCGGCCCCTGCACCGCCGCCCAAGACCTTCGCCGAGAAGATCCGGGACTGCGACGCGGGCACGGGAATCTGGTTCATAACCGCCGGCAGCGTTGAGCACGCGGCGACCCAACGGAGAGGTGGCGATGGCGCGGTGGTGATTCGTACGGACGCCGGGGTGACCGAGGTCGTTCCCGTGCGCAACCTGTTCGAGACGGCCGACGAAGCGAGGGCTGCACGATATAGGTGAGCACCTCGGCTGGCAGCGGAAAGAAGCCGACCCGGGGCTAACTCAACCTCGACACTACGGCCCTATGTCGGCCGCCCATCCGTACTCCGCCACTATCTCAGACAGCAGAACTCATCCGAGTGGGCGCACGCGTCGGGCGGACCCATGCCGCTGCACGTGGTGTTCGCGGCAAAGACCCTTCGCGACCAGGCACTGGCGGCAAGCCGGGACGGGGGATGAGGCCAGGGATGAGGCCCCCGGCTCGCCGGCGCACGTCCTCGTCGACGAAGCCGTCGCGTGGACGTCGGTGAAGGTACGGCCCGAACGCGTGCGCGCCGTGATCGCGCGGTTGCAGACGTCGCTAATCGACGTCGTAGCGGGTCTACGGCTTCCGCCGCCCGAGCGTGCCCCCAAGGGGAGGCATCGGCACGAGCATGTCCGCCATTCGCGCTGGCGCGCGGATGCTCTGCGCCAGCATCCAGCTCTCGCCGCGGGCTGTGAGCTCTCGACCCTCCGTGGCGTTGCCCATCAAGGACCCGAGGCGGTATCGACCGGCGGCGGCGTGAAGCGCCATGCCGAGGGCGTCGGCACGGTCGATAGCTGCCCGCAACCGCGCGATCGTCCCCTCGCGGTCCCCGTTGGCCTCTCGCACCCCCGACCAGACGAGGTCGGCGAGGAGCGCCGTCCACGGCATCCGCTCGTGGTCGAGCGCCTTGGCATGGCGCTCCGCCTCCGCGATTCGTGCTCGCCGATTGGGTGCGGCACCGACAGACGCGAGTGCCGCCCGTGCGCGCAGGAAGTGTGCGTCCGCACGGATGTACTGCACGAAGAGGACGAAGCTTCGAACGAGGGGGCGCCAGCGCCGGACGACGAGATCGTAAGCGCGCGATCCGTTTCCCTCGTAGAGTTCGATGTTGACCTCGGCGAGCAGCGCGCGATAGTGATGCATGACGAAGCCCCGGTGAGACCATGCGGCGACGCCGGCGTTCAGTTGCCTTCTGGCCTCTTCCACGTCGTCGTCCGCGAGCCACGCAAGATTCGTGTAGCCGACGCGCATGGTGACGGCCATGTTCACGTCGCCGCGCCGCTCGGCGTCCTCGATCAGCAGAGGGACGCGGTCGCGAATCTCGCCGAGATCGCCGACGAGCACGCGAGTCCAAAGGGAGAAGGTCAACGCCTGGTAGCGCCATCCCGTCCGGTTGCCGGCGATCGCGTGGTCGAGCTCCAGCGCCAGACCGGACCCGCGCAGCTCGCTCCACCGACCGTGCAGGAAAAGACACCCGGCGCGGATGGCCGCGACGAACTGCTGCGCGTCGCGGTCCGTCGACCGATCGGCAAGCTCTTGGACCCTTTTCAGCAGCGCGCGCTCCTTCGGCGTCTCCGGGCCACCTCGGCTCGCCACGCCGAGCAGTTCCAAACTCAGCGCGCGGAGAAGGCGCGCCGCATCCCCGCCCCGGAGCGCGAGAATCAACTGCCGCGACGCGAAGCACGACGCATATACGGCGTTCGCGAGCCCGAGCGTCACACCCATCGCGTGACACGCGTCGATTCGCGCGGCGTCGACAGGTCGCACCTCTTCGGGCGCGCGCTCGCGGACCCGCTCCCCGATGATCCAGAGCCAGACGCGGTAGACCAGCAGCCACACCAATGCGCTCGTCGCGGATCTCGGCATGCTCAGGCCGACAGCCTCGAGGACGCGGCGCATCATCGCCACGCCGTCGTCGATACGACCGCTCGCTATCAGCTGCTCTGCGGCTCTGCGCTGGAGATCGACGCGTTCGTGCGCCCCGGGAGCTCCCGAGAGCGCTTGCATGTAGACTTCGGCGCTGTCCCGACCGCGGCCTGCACCGTCGAGCGCCTCCGCCAGACGCACGCGGAGCCGGTATTCGTCCTCGGAGCCGATCTTGGCGGTGTCGAGCCCAAGCTTGTAGAGCCGACCCGCCTGATCGAACGCACATTTGGCGGCAGCTTGCTCTGCTGCACGCTCGGCGTGCCTGCCTGCGTTCTCCTTCTGCCCGGCTCCGAGGAGATGAATCGCCAGAGCCTCGGGATCGGCCCCGGGTGACGCCTCGAAGACGCGAGCGAGCCTGGCGTGGTGCGAGAACAGCGTCGCCGGAGGGAGCAGGGCGACGGTCACCTCGCGAATTCGATCGTGACGCATTTCCAGCGCCTCGCGTCCGTTCCGCAAACAGGCTCGCAGGAAACGGCCCACACGCGGCGTCGCGACGAGCTTCTCGGTACGTGGCAGGTTGACCCCCGCCGCTTCGGCCGCCACCGAGGTCTCGAGCGGTCGCCCCGCGACGGCAACGATCTCGACCAGCAGCCTGGTGGCACGGGGAAGACGGCCGAGGCGCCTTCCAATGGTTTGCTCGAGAGTCGCCGAGCCCGATTCCGTCGCCAGACCGCTTGCCCGCTCGGCCTGCGCTCTCCTGCCAACGCCCGCCGTGAGTTCTTCGACGAGAAAGGGATTCCCGCCGGAGTCGCGGGCGATGGCGTCGGAGCACCGCAGCGCCCAGTCGCCGTCGGAGTCGAGCAGGGCCAGAGCCAGAGCACGAGCATCGTCGAAGGCGAGGGGTCCGACGGCGAGGTCACGAGCGGCACCGGAGGGCCAGCGCGCGTGCATCCCGACCAAAAAAGGGCTGGCGCTCGATTCCTCTCGATGCGTGAGGACCACGAGAATCGGCGGCACGGGCGCGCGAATCGCCTCCAGCAGCAGACCCACGCTGTCGACGTCGCCCCACTGCACGTCGTCGACGTAGATCACCAACGGTTGCCTTCGCGCGACTTCGACGAACAGAGCGCGCAGCGCCGCGACCGCTCGCCGACGCACGAGCTGCGGGGCCACGGTCGGGGGCTCCGACATCGCGGCGACCAGCGCGAAGCGTCGAAAAACGGGGAACAGACGTGCCAATGCCCACGCGTCGTCGGGGACGATAACGCCCTCGCCGGAGTCGGCCAGACGCTTCACGTGGACACTGAGAGCGTCGACCACCCCGTCGAGAGCCTTGTATGGGATCGTTTCGCGCTCGTACGCGCGACCGCGCAGCGTGACCGCCTCTCCCTGGGCGACGAGGTCATCGAGAAATTGCTGCACGAGAGCCGATTTGCCCATTCCGGGCCCGCCGTGAACGAAGACCGCGACCGACCGACCGGCGCGCGACGAGTCGAAGGCGTCGCGCAGCGTGCGGAGGTGGGCCTCACGTGCCATCAGAGGAACTTGCCTTGCGGCGTGGGCGAACGCCGGGGGGCTCGAGATCCGGGCAGCGCGGGCCCGGGCGAGCCGGCGAAGAACCTCCGTGCCCGTCGGTCGTGCACCCGGCCGGGGCTGCAGGAGCGCGCAGCACAACTCGTCCAGGTCGCTGGGAATGCCCCGAGCGCACAGGCTGGGGGCCGGAGGATCCATCATGCCCTTGCGCGTGAGGACATCGGGACCTGGCCCGACGAACGGGGCCCGTCCGACGAGCGCCTCGTAGAGCATCACGCCGACGCTGTACCAATCGCTCGCGGCCGTCGGAGCATCCTCGGTCGCTTGCTCGGGGGCCATGTAGCGCACCGTGCCGGCCATTTCTCGCTCCGACCGGCGCTCGTCGCGTCGAGGCGCAAGCTCCGTCGCCACTCCGAAGTCGAGCAAGACAACGCGCCCTTCCGGCGTGACGAGAACGTTGGAGGGCTTGATGTCGCGGTGCAGCGCACCCGCCACATGCAGCGCGTTCACGCCTTGCGCCAACTGGATGAGCGCCGATCGGAGCCGACCGAAGTCGGCCGGGGATGCCCTCTCGCTCTCTGTCGCAGAGACCTCGCTCTCGCTCGAAGCTCCGAGGAAGAACCCACGCAACCGTTGCCCTTTCTGTGACTCCTGATCGCGGATCGTCGTCTCATCGTCGTCAACGCTCTTCCCGGCGTCGAACCGCAAGCGCGGGTCCGACGCGTCGGTGTCTTCGCGGCGGCGCGTATGCGTCAGAAAATCCGTACCCGTAAGAAGCTCCATCGTAAAAAAAATGTCGTCCTCCGTCGCCACCAGTTCATAAAGGCGTACGACGTTCGGATGTCTCAAGTCCGCCAACGTTCGGAACTCGTGTTTGAACCGGAGCAAGGATGCGGGGTCGAAGTGCAGCAGCGTCTTGAGCGCCACCTTTCGGCCGCGTTCGTGATCGAACGCCTCGTAAACGACGCCCATGCCCCCTTCGCCGAGGCGCCGCAAGAGCTCGTACCGAGACGTCCCTGTCGGTCCGGGCGCTACGAACCCTATACCCGGAGCGTCATCGCATACGGGAGGGGGTGTCGAAGAGTGAGAGGCCACTGGAACGAAAGAACAATCTACACCATGTCACCAGGCAAATCGACGGCGGTCCGACGCCCCGCTCAGGACGGCACCGCGCTTGCTCTGTCGGCGCGTCGCGCGCCGTCGATGCTTCGTCGGCAAGCGCGGACCACGCGCATCCTGGCATTCCCGCTGCTTTGCGGGAGCACGCCGAAAGGAGTCACCCATGTCGACCAATCACAATCATCTTCCCTCGGTCGTTCTGGTTCACGGCGGGTTCGTAGACGGCTCTGGCTGGGAGCGCGATCTCACAAGCCGGTCTCTTGCGCGGGCAAGGGGGAGTGGCTGTCCTCGAGAAACGCGCGCGCGACGGCCACGGTTCCCGCGCCGTCCTCTTCCATCGGCACGTGTCCGAGGTCGTCGAACACGTGCAGCGTGGCGCCGTGGATGTCCGTGGCGAAGCGCTGTGCGTCGGAGACCGGGATCAACCGGTCCTTCGCGCCCCAGAGGATCAACGTCGGCACGTTCAGGTCGCGCAGCTGCGCCGTGCGATCTTCGAAGGGGAGGGCGGTGCGCGCCCCGAAAGCGGCGCGGTTGCCCGGACGCAGCGCGAGCTCGTAGTAGCGCTCGACCAGGTCCGGCGTGATGCGCGCAGGGTCGCCGTACGTCTTCTTCAGCGTCGACTTCACGAGCATTCGCGGATCGAGGTGGCCCATCAGCGACGACACGACGGGTACGCTCCCGAGACGAAATACGAGCGGCGGCCGCACGGAGCGCGGATACCCTGCGGCGTCGACGAGGACGAGCGCTCGGACGTCCGCGGGATGGCGGACCGCGAACCGCCAGGCGATCTGCCCGCCGAGCGAGTTGCCCGCGAGAGCGAAGCGATCGAGCCCGAGCCGCGTCGTCACGTGCTCGACGAAGTCCACGTAGGTATCGATCCGGTAGTCGCCGTCTGGATTCGGCCCCGTGAGACCGAAGCCCGGCAGATCGAAGCGCACGACGCGGTGAGTGCCGGAGAGCGCAGCGGTCCACGCGTCCCACGTGTGAAGGGAAGCGCCGGTCCCGTGAATGAGGACGATGGGCGGGCCCGACCCCTCGTCACGATAGTGAACGCTCATCCCGTCGACGTCGACGAAGCGCGACGCGCCATTGCCCCAGCGCGCCTGCAGCTGGTCGAGCGGAAGGTCTCTCTTCCATTGCCAGACGACGAGCACGGCGGCGAGGAGAAGCACAACCGCGATCGCACGACCCACGACAGTAGCCACTTTGCGCATGGCCGCAGTCTGCCACGAACGAATGCAGCGCGAAGGTGCCTTGCCGATCGTGCCCGGGCGGGTACTGGGGGCCTGGTCCATCCCGCGATCAATTCGTTCCCGCGAACGCGTACTCCATCTCGTACGAGTGCTTGCCGTCGGGCGTGATGACGATCTTCACGCTCCCGGAGAGCCCCGCGAGGTCGTCGGTACCCGAGTCGGGCACGACGGCGATGGCCAGGTGCGGCGCCCCGCGGTTCATCGTGCCGCTGTGCTGAAGCACGAAGCTGCCTGTGCGGCCGCCGAGCGACCCCGTGACCTTCTCGATCGCGACGTAGCCCGCGGAACCCTTCGTGTCGGTCATGACGCTCAGCATCTCGCCGTGGCTCGTGGCCTCGAGATCCCCGTGGAACTCCTTGGCCATCGACATACGCCCGTGGCCCGACGCCTCGGCGTGCGGGTGGTCGGCCTTCTGCGGAACGAGCTTCACTTCGAACGGGCCCTTCGCATTCATGTCGGCTCCTCGGTGGCAGTCGGCCCGAGGATGCCGGCGGGGGGGCCGGCGAGCAAGCGGCTTCGCCTACGACGACACCGTGTTGCCGCTCTGCGGCACCCCGGCGTCGGCCCTCGATGCCACCGCGAGTTCCCCTTCATGACATCGGCCGTCGCAACGGGGTGGTCAGTCATTTGTCGGCCAAATGGTTGAAGAGTTCCTCGAACGCTTCGTGCCATAGCCGCCAGTACTCGTCCGCCACTTTCTTGTCGCCTCGACGAAGGGCTGCGCGCGCCAACGCGGGGTAGTTCGCCGCCTTCTTCCGCACCGCCCTGATAC
Organism: uncultured Myxococcales bacterium; assembly: GCA_937902985.1. Lineage (GTDB taxonomy): Bacteria > Myxococcota_A > Polyangia > Polyangiales > Polyangiaceae > Palsa-1150. The sequence continues at coordinate 63,047 of CALFNG010000447.1, read as the reverse complement.
GCTCCGCGTCGGCCGGGCCCATCGCGCCAAACGTAGCCACGGTCCGCTCGAGCGCCACGCAACCCCTCGCGTCACCCCATCTCAAAACCGAGCAGTACCCGAAACCGGGTGCGCGTGCTCTTTGATCGTCGTTGCCGCTGCGGCCATCCGCTGCGAGTGGAAATGGTGGCGGTTCGACGACGCACAGCAGGTCACGGAAAACGGGCAGTGCATGGGTTGCCATACGGGCGCCCCCGACGCGTGGGAATACTTCAACGTGCCGCCCCCGCCGCCGATCGCCCCTAAGTAGCGGCGACCCGCAGCACCTTCGCCAGATCGTCTTTCTCCATCGTCTCGTGTTCGAGGAGCGCGCTGACGAGATCGTCGAGCTCGGACCGATGCGTCGACAGGAGGTCCCGCGTCGCGCGGAGCGCGTCGTTCAGCATGCGGCGGGTCTCCTCTTCGATCGTGTGGACGGTCGCGTCGCTCGTGCCGCCGCCCTCGAGGGCAATCTGCTGGCCCAGGAACGGATGCGCCGTTCGGTGCTCGTGGAAGACGGGCCCCACGCGCTCGCTCATGCCGTAGTGGCCGACCATCTCGAACGCGATCTCGGTCGCCTTGCGGAGGTCGTCGGACGCGCCGGACGAGATCGTCCCGAGGACGAGGGACTCGGCGGCGTAGCCCCCCATGAGGACGCGAAGCCTCGCCTCGAGCTCGGGCTGCGCGAGGAGATGCTTGTCCACCCCCGGCGTCTGCTGCGTGACTCCGAGCGCCATTCCACGCGGGATGATGCTGACGCGAGCCGGCGACTCGGCGCAGGGCTCGAAGAACGCGGTCACGGCGTGGCCGGACTCGTGCACGGCGACACGCTTGCGCTCTCCCGCATCGAGCTTGGCGTCGCGAAGGTCGCCGAGCACGATCTTGTCGTAGGCGGCCGCGAAGTCGGCGGCCCAGATGGCGTCGGCCTTGCGCCGCGTGGCGCCCAGCGCGGCTTCGTTGGCGAGGTTCGCGAGATCCGCGCCCGAGAACCCGGCCGTCATCGCGGCGACGACTTCGAGGTCCACGTCGGGGGAGAGCGGCTTGTCCCGTGTGTGCACGGCGAGGATCGATTTGCGGGCCGCGAGCTCCGGCCGATCGACGACCACCCGCCGGTCGAAACGACCGGGTCGCAAAAGCGCGGGGTCGAGGACGTCGGGTCGGTTGGTCGCGGCGAGGACGATCGTGAGGTCGTTGCGCGCGAAGCCATCCATCTCGGACAGGAGCTGGTTGAGCGTCTGCTCTCGCTCGTCGTTCCCTCCACCGAGCCCGGCGCCTCGCGAGCGGCCGACGGCGTCGATCTCGTCGATGAAGACGATGGCCGGAGAGACCTGCTTGGCTTGCTGGAACAAGTCGCGAACGCGCTTGGCGCCCATTCCCACGAAGAGCTCGATGAACTCGGACGCGCTCACGGAGAAGAACGGAACGTCCGCCTCTCCCGCGACCGCGCGCGCGAGCAGCGTCTTGCCCGTGCCCGGTGGGCCCACCAGGAGAATTCCGTGCGGCACTTTCCCGCCGAGCCGGCGGAAGGCCTCGGGCGCCTTGAGGAAGTCCACGATCTCGCCAAGGTCTCGCTTGGCGCCCTTGAGGCCCGCCACGTCGTCGAACTTGGTTTGCACGCGCGCGGCCGTATCCACCCGGGACGAGCGGCCCGCGAGCAACCTGCCCATCGGCCCACCGGCCAGGGCACCGGCCGCGCGTCGAGACATCCAGACCCAGGCCCCGAGGATGAGCACCCACGGGAGAACCGACTCGAGAACGCGGACGAGGGGCGACACCTCCTCGCTCTTCACCGTCACGGCGACGACTTTCTCGCGGAGCAAAGGCAGCAGATTCCTGTCTTCGATGGCGGGCAGGAGCGATCGGAACGTCGTGATCGATTGCCCGTCGACCTTGTCGGCGGCCTTCAGCTTCCCGCGGATCTGGAGCCCCGTCAGGGTGACGGACTCGACCTTTCCGGAGTCGACCAGCGTGTAAAGGTCGGTGTACCGGATCTCGGGCACCGCTTGCTCTTTCGACCCGTAGACCTGGTAGGCCCACGACCCCGCGAGGAAAAGTGCCGGAAGGATCCAGGTCAGCAGCGACGCGAAGGGAGGCCTGGCCTTGCCGCCGGGCGGCGGTCTCGAGGTCGACTTCGGAGGAGACGCAGCGGTTTCTGGCACGGTTAGGGGACCTTGTCACACCTTCGCGCGGCTCGCCCGCTCTTCGGTCGGTGAGCTCGGCTCCGCGATCGAGCGTCTGTCTCAACCCTTGGCGGCCTTGGCTCCGAGGTCGAGGCGGTAGTCGTGGTCGAGCACCTCGCGCACTTTGCGCCTCAGCTCCTCCGAGGTGAAGGGCTTGCCGATGTACCTCGTCAGGTCGAGCACCCCGTCTCTACGCACGGAATCGCCCGCGTAGCCCGACATGTGGACGACCTTGATCTCGGGACGCGTCGCCCGCAGGAGTGACGCAAATGCAAGGCCGGTCATTTTCGGCATGACCAGGTCGCAGAGGGCGAGGTGGATCGCGCCCTTGTGTTGCTCGCAAATACGCAGGCCTTCCTGGCCGCTCGCGGCCACGAGCACGTCGTAGCCCGCCTCGGCGAGAATTCGCTTCGCGACCCGGCTGAGGGCCTCTTCGTCCTCGACGACGAGGATCGTCTCGGCGCCGCCCGCGCGAGACTCGGGCCTGGCCATCACCATGGACCGTCGCGGCGAGGACGCCTCGGCGGCCCGAGGAAAGCGAATGTCGAACACGGTCCCTCTCCCCAGCTCACTGCGCACGAACACTTCGCCGCCGCATTGCGTGACGATCCCGTGCACCGTCGACAGTCCGAAGCCCGTCCCGCGCTCCTTCTCCTTGGTCGTGAAGAACGGCTCGAACATGTGCCCCAGCGTCACCGCGTCCATGCCGACGCCCGTGTCGCGCACCGTCATGCACACCAGCTGAGCAGACTTGCCGTCGGGCCGCGTTGGCTCGCGCGGCTCGTCGGCATCGACATTCGCGGTCGAGACGGTGAGCAGACCGCCGTCGGGCATGGCGTCGCGCGCGTTGATGGCGAGGTTCATGACCACCTGCTCGAACTGGACGGGATCGACCTCGATCAGGCCGAGGTCCGGGGCAAGGTCGAGGATCAGGTCGATGGGCGACTCGAGCACCCTGCGGAGCATGCTCTCGAGCCCGCGGACGAGATCGTTCGCGTCGACGAGCTGCGGTCTGAGGGGCTGTTTGCGCCCGAAGGTGAGGAGCTGGCGAGTGAGCGCCGCCGCGCGCTCGGCGGCCGCCCGAAGCTCGAGCAAGTCGTCGTGCACCGGCGTGTCGCCGTCGACGGCGTCCAGCGCGAACGCGGCGTGACTCAAGATGATCGTGAGCAGATTGTTGAAATCGTGCGCCACGCCCCCGGCGAGCCGTCCGATCGCGTCCATCTTCTGCGCGCTCCGGAGCTGCTCCTCCATCTTCTTTCGCCCGCTGACGTCTACGACGACCATCCGGCACTCCCCGCCCGCCGAAGCCGAGACGGTGAGCTCGACGCAGAGCGACTGGCCGCCCGACGTGGGCTGGACCCCGAGCGCCACTTCGCCAGACTCGGTGGCCTTGCTCTCGAGGGCCTTCTTGAGCAGCGCATTGAGAGCGCGCGTGTCGGCGGAAACGACGAAGGCGCCGAATCGCCGGCCAATGACGTGCGAACGCGCGAAGCCGAGCAGGCGCGCGCCGGTCAGGTTCACCTCCTGGATCGTTCCCTCGCGATCGAGCATGAAGTAGCCGACCGGTGCGAAGTCGTAGAGCTCGGAGTAGCGAGCGAGCGCCGCCTCGAGGTCCCCGCGCGACCGGTGGAGCTCCTCGTTCTGCATCTCGAGCTCGATCCGGTGCACCTGGAGCTCGTGGAGCAGCCTGGCCGGGTCGGGCGCCGGCTCGCCGCTGGCCCTTTCGAGCTCACCGCGTTCGCGCATTCGATCTTCTGCCCGCGATCGGAGCAATCCGACGCTCGAGCGCTCGTTCTTCGGCTTCTTCACGGCTCCCCCTTTACCGGCGTTCCCGCCCGCGTCTCGGTCGCGTTGATGTTCGTGAAAGTGATCACGACGCCGTCGATCCGGTTGTCGATCGTGCGATAGGGCATGATACGGATCCGCAGACGGCGACCGTCCCGAGTGGCGACGACCTTCTCCTCGACGACCAGGGTGCGTAGGACTTCGCGGGCGTCGTCGTGAATGCCGGGATACACGAGGCTCGACGCGAGATCCGCGAGCGGGCGCCCGACGTCGCCCGGGATCAGCTTGAAGAGGCTCGTCGTTTGCGGGGTGAAGCGCCGCACGCGCAGCGACTCGTCGAGGAAGAGGATCGCGATCTCGGTGCTGTCGAGCAGGTTCTTCATGTCGTTGCTGGCGCGCGACAGCTCGTCGAGCTTCCCCTGAAGCTCGTGATTGAGGGTGTGGAGCTCCTCGTTCATCGACTGCATTTCTTCCTTCGAGGTCATGAGCTCCTCGTTGGTCGATTGGAGCTCTTCGTTGGTCGATTGCTGCTCCTCGTTGGCGGACTTGAGTTCTTCCTCCGACGTCTGCATCTCCTCGCGCGTCGTGCGCAGATCGTCGCGAACCTGCTGCAGCTCCTGTTCGATGCCGGCAACCCCGGTGCTGCGGACCGGCGCTCGGGCCGCCTTCCTCGAGACCGCGCGGGCCGGACGGCCCGGCGTATCGGAGAAGACGATCATCACCGTCCCTCGCAAGATTCCGGGCTCGTCGATGGCTTCGATCGTCACGTCGACCGCATCGCCAGCACCATCGTGCCCGAGCGGCACGCCGGTGAGCGTGAGGGCGCTCTTGGCCGCGAGCGCCTTGCGAAAGATGGCGCTGAGCGGGTGACGAAGCCCGCCGCGCGCCATCGCGAAGACGTTCCAGTTCGTCTTTCCCGCGGGTAGCTCGAGGTACTTTCCCGTCCGCCCGCTGACGAACAGCACGTCTCCCTTCTTGCTCGCGAGAACGGCCGACGGCGCGAAGCGCGACACCAGAAATCGCGCCACGAGCCCCTGGAGGTCCGATGCGCTCGCGTGGGCCGGGCTCGGGTCGATCGTTCGGGCCTCCGTCTCGTGGCGCGCGGCGCGAGGGAACGCCGAATCGAAGCGAGCGACCCCGTCGAGTCGCCGATAGACCTGCGGCTTGCCGTCGAGCGGCGCGAAGAGGTCCGTGGACGCGCCGACGACCTCGGCGCTGCCGAGAACGAGGATGGCGCCCGGCGAGAGGCTATAGTGGAACAGCGCAATGAGACTGCGCTGGATCTCCGGGCTCAGGTAGATGAGAAGGTTCCGGCATGTCAGCAGATCGAGCTTCGTGAACGGTGGATCTTGCAGGATGTTCTGCGCGGCGAACACCACGAGATCGCGGAGCTCCTTGCGTACGCGATAGCCGCCGTCTTCCTCTACGAAGAATCGTGTCAGGCGCTCCTGCGAGACCTCGGCCGCGATGGTGGCCGGATAGCGGCCTTGCCGCGCCCTCTCGACGGCGCTCGCCTCGAGATCGGTGGCGAAGATCTGGAGTCGGACGATCTTCGCGGGGGCGCATCGCTCGAGCGCCTCCTTGAAGACGATCCCCAGCGAGTACGCCTCCTCTCCGGTCGAACAAGCGGGCACCCACGCCCTCACGATGGCGTTCGCGGGACACGTCGCGAGGAGCTGGGGCAAGACTTCGCTCCGCAACGATTCCCAGGTGACGGGGTCGCGGAAGAAGCTCGTCACCCCGATCAAGAGCTCCTTGAAGAGCAGATCGCCTTCCGCGGGATTTTCGCGCAAGTAGCGGATGTAGTCCGTCATCGCATCGATCTGATGCAGACCCATGCGCCGCTCGACCCGGCGGTAGAGCGTGCCGCTCTTGTAGAACGAGAAGTCGTGGCCCGTCCCCGACCTCAGGAGTCCGACGATCTTGTCGAGCCCGCTCTGAGCCTGCGGGTCCGGCACCCAGCGCTCGGGCCGCGCGACGCGTCGCACGTGCTGAAAATACTCGTCGATCCTGGCGGGCAACTCGTCGGCGAGCGCGACCACGTCGGCGAGACCCGCCTCGATGGCGCTCCGGGGCATGCTGTCGTACCGGGCAGACTCGGGCTTTTGTACGAACGTCGAGCCGGCGCTCTCCCTGATGGCGCGCAGCCCGAGCGTGCCGTCGGACCCCATGCCCGAGAGCAGGACCCCGACACTCCGCTCCCGCATATCGGCGGCCAGCGAGCGGAAGAAGAAGTCGATCGGCAGGCGCAGTCCCCTCGGCGCAACCGGGGTGAGCAGGTGCAAGACGCCCTGCAAGATCGACAGGTCACGGTTCGGCGGGATCACGTAGACGTGGTCCGGTTCGACGTGCATCCCGTCGATGATCTGGGTGACGGGGAGCGTGGTGGCGCGCTGGAGGAGCTCCGCAAGCATCCCTTCGTACGTCGGGTCGAGGTGCTGGACGACGACGAACGACATTCCGCTCTTCGGCGCCAGCTGCTTCAGAAACTGCTCGAGCGCCTCGAGCCCGCCTGCCGACGCGCCGATGCCGACGACGGGAAACGCGAGACCCTCAGGGCGGCGTGCGCGCCCAGCGGTCGCCTTCGCGATCGCACGCCGCTTCGGCGCTCGACGCTTCTCCATACGTCAATGTCCCCCCATCGTTTTCGTAGCCTGACCCGAAATGCCAGGCCCGCAAACGACTCTCCCCGTGCCAATGAGACCCTAATCGAGAATTCCTCGGGCGCCTATCTTCGCGCGCGCTTCACGGTCTTCACTCCGCGCTCCGGGGAGCGTGAAATAGAACGTCGCGCCCTGATTCACGGCACCCTCGGCCCAGATCCGGCCCCCATGACGGTGGACGATTCGCTGCACGGTCGCGAGGCCGATGCCGGTCCCGGGAAACTCGTCGGCGGTGTGGAGCCTTTGAAAGGGGCCGAAGAGCTTGCTGGTAAATGCCATGTCGAAGCCCGCCCCGTTGTCGCGCACGAAGAAGGTGGGGGCGCCGTCTTTAGACAGCCCAACCGCCACGCGCGCGCCCGGGGTTCCTTGCGTGAACTTCCATGCGTTTCCCAGCAAATTGTCGAAGATCGCGCGCGCGAGCCGGGGATCGATCTCGGCCACCAGACCGGGCTCGATGACGAGCTCTACGGAGCGGGCCGGATCGGCCGACGCGATCGCCGTTGCGGCCGCGTGCGCGACCGCCGAGAGGTCGACTCGCTCGGGCTTGAGGTCGCTCCTCGTCACGCGGGCCAGCGACAGGAGCGCGTCGATGAGCTCGCCCATCTTGCGCGCATTCGAGAGAATCTCCTGAAGCCAGTCTCGACCCTCGGCGTCGAGTTTGTCCTTGTAGGTGTCCAGCAGCACCTGCGCGAAGCCGTTCATGCCCCGGAGGGGCGCGCGGAGGTCGTGCGCGACCGAGTAGCTGAACGCTTCGAGCTCGCGGTTGGAGAGCTTGAGCGCGGCTTCCGCGAGGTACCGCTCCGTGACGTCGCGCGTGACCTTGGCGAACCCGACGAGCTTCCCGCTCGCGTCGGAGACGGCGGTGATGACGACGTTCGCCATGAAACGCGACCCGTCCTTGCGCACCCGCCAGCCTTCGTCTTCCCACGACCCACCCGCCACGGCGACGCGCAGCGCTCGAGCGGGCTTGCCGTCGCGGACGTCTTCGGGAGGATAGAACCGCGAGAAGTGCTGGCCGAGGATGTCCTCGGACGTATATCCCTTGATTCGCTCGGCCCCCGCGTTCCAGCTCGTCACCAGCCCAGCGGGATCGAGCATGGAGATGGCGTAGTCCTTCACCGAACCCACGAGCGACCGAAAGCGCTCCTCGCTCGCTCGCAGCCTCTCCTCGGTCTGCCGGACGCTCGCGTCCGCCGCCGCCTGTTCGCGCAGGTGCTCGACCGCCGCCTCGGCCGCCTTGCGCTCGGTGAGGTCGAGCACGAAGGAGATGCACTCCGTGGTCCCGTCGTCGAGCATGGCCGAGCCCACGAGGACCGGGACGCGCTTGCCGTCCTTGCGAAAGAACTCCTTCTCGCGGAGACCCGCGACGCCCGAACTCCTGAGTTGCGCAATGGCCTCTGTATCCAGATCACTCCACCCGGGTGGGGTCAGGCTCGTCCACGCGACTCGCCCGGAAAGGATCTCGTCGCGCGAGACACCCAGCAGATCGAGGAGCGTGCCATTGATATCGACGACGGCGAGGCTGTCGAGGCGGAGGATGACGATTCCCAGAATCCCGGCCTCGCTCAGGTGGGCGAACCGAGCTTCGGCCAGCCGAAGGGCCTTCGTCGCTTTCTCCGCCGCATCGCGCGCGGCTCGCTCGGCGGACAGAGAGCGGGCATTCCCGATGGCGAGAGCTGCGTGATCCCCCACGCTCTGCACCAGGTGGAGATCGTCCACGTCGTACGGAGCGTCGGGCCGGCTGCGCATGAGGCTCGCGACGCCTACGACCTTCCCCCGGCACATGAGGGGAAGGATGATCGCGCTGGTGATGCCGAGCCGTTCGAGATACGGGCGATATCGGGGTTCGCTCGACGCGGCGAACTCCGCCGGGTCGATCTTCGGGATGAGCAGCGGCTTCCCCGCAGCGGCCACGCGCCCCGAGATCCCTTCGCCGATGCGCTGGCGTCCGAGCCCCATGACCTCCCGCGTCGCCGGGAGCAGCTCTGGATCGCGGTGATACACGGCCCCCTCGGACTCCAGCCACTCCCCGTCGTCACTGGCGGCCCTGATCGCGCACATGTCGCCGACCAGCTCGCCGAGGCGATGGGCCACGGCATCGAGCAGGCGGTCGAGGTCGTAGGTCGTCGCGGAGAACTCCTGGGCAGCCTCGGCGAGGATCCGCAGGCGATTCGCGAGCCGCCCCCGCTCGGCCAGCTCGCGCTGCGCATTGGCCGCGCTGAGCTGAAGGTCGTCGAGCAGTACGTTGAGCGCCATGGCGAACTTCGTCGCCGTGTCGTCGAGCTGGGCGCCGTCGGGCACCGCGACCCGCGCGGCCGTGTCTCCGACGGACGCGGCAGACATCACGGCGAAGATGTCCTCGAACGACGGAGCGCCCGTCATGCAGCGATACCCTGCGCTCGCAACCACGAGCGTGCGGCCTCCTCGTCGGCGAACGTCTTCAACGGTATGCCCGTCCCGATGCCGAACATCTCCACCACGACCCGGATCACCGGACCGAGGTTGATGAGCGCGATGCAGGCGGTGTGGCGGTGTCGTCGAAAGAAGCGGCTCACGTGGGCCCGGTACTCCGCGTCGGTTCCGCGAAGGCCGGCGCCGTCGGCCAGCACGGAGAACGGCTCGCCCTTCGAACCGATCCAGCCCGTGAGCGCGTCGACCAGGAACGGGCCATCCACGCGGCCGAGGCTCGCGCCCGCCGAGTAGCGGACGAAGGCGACGCGCGAGACGGGATTCCAGCGAATCTCCGTCGAACCGCTCTTGACCGTGTCGCCGTTCGTCGACGTATTCATGAATGGCCGGTGCTCGAAGTGGGGTGTTCTTCGGTCGCGGGTCGGAGAGGCCGCCGGGGTGGGCCCCCTAGAACCGCGGGAGGTTCATGCGCGGCCGCCACCCGCTTCTTTCGTCCCCGGGGCGGCGAGCGCGGTGGGGACGGTGCACGAGTCGGTGGGGGTCAGCCGTTCGGCGGACGCGGCCGGGATCGCCGAGTCCGACGCCATGGCGGGCGGGGCCGTGCTGAGCACGACGCGGTTCCTCCCGCCACGCTTCGACTCGTACATCGCGGCATCCGCGGCTTCGATGAGGTTGCGCGGCGTCTGGATGTCGACGGACAACTCGGCCACGCCGAAAGACGCCGTGAGCCCGCTCGACGTCTCGTTCGCGAAGCGCAGCTCGATGCGCTGGCGGAGGCGCTCGGCAAAGTGCATCGCGCTGTCGGCGTCGGTCTCCCGCAAGAGGATACAGAACTCTTCGCCCCCGTAGCGGTACGCGGAATCCGTCGAACGCACCGTGCCCCCGATGACCTCTGCGACCTCTTGCAGCGCCACGTCGGCTCGCGGATGTCCGTGCGTATCGTTGAAGGCCTTGAAGTAGTCGACGTCGAGCATCACGAACGACAGCGGCCGACTGTACCGCGCGCAACGCTTGCACTCAGCGTCGAGGTCTCCCTCGAGGCGGCGCCGGTTATGGAGCCGGGTGAGCGGGTCCATCTCACTCCGCTCCTCGTTGATCCGGTTGAGCCTCGCCGATTCGATCGCGGTCGCCGCGTGCGCAGCCAGCATCTCGAGGACCTCGATCGTCTCGCCGCTGGCGGCCTGGGGTTCGGAGTGGCGCGCCTCGAGCGCTCCCACCACGCGCGCTCCCACGATGAGCGGGATTGCCCTGGCGCGGACGCGCGCCGCCCCTCCGTCGCCGAACTTGAAGCGACCGTCGAGTCCCTCGAACGTGATCCGCCCGGACTTCGCGGCGCGCCACGCGAGGGTGTCATCGCCAGTCGCTTCGGGCGGGGGAGAGGACTCCGCGATGCGCGTGTCTCGAAGCCCCTTCTGGTCGTCCTCCATCAGCCACACGATGACCTCGTCGTAGCCGCCGACCGCGCGCGTGCTCGCGGTCACCGACCTGATGACGTACTCGAGGTTGAGGCTCTCGGAGAACTCGCGGCTCGCATCGAGGATCTGTCGCAAACGATTGGCGTGCTCTCGAAGGAGCCCAGCTCGGGATTCGGCGACCTCTCGGGACAGGAGGAGCGCGCGCACCATGTCGTTCAACCCGGCGCCGAGCTGGCGGAGCTCGCTCGGTCCGGCCTGGTGAATCGTCGTGACCAGTTCGCCGTCGCGGACGCGGCCTATGTCGCGCAAGAGCGCGGCCACCGGCGCGACGATGGCGTCGCGAACCGCGTCATGCTGGCGCGAAGCCAGAATGAGGAGAGCGCCCAAGATGGCGAGTTCGAGCGCCGCATTGACGCCGATCCCACGCTGCAGGCGTCGCGACAAGACGACGGTCCGATCCGCGATTGCGCTCTCGAGCACCGCGTGCTCGGCCCGGTAGGCGTCGAAGAGCATCTTGCCGTCCTGGACCGAGGGGGCGGCGTCGTCACCCATCATCTGCGCGACGGGTCTGGCCCACTTCTCGCGCCAGACCTGCAGAGCCGCGTTCTCTTGGGCCAGCGCGACCGCGAACTCCGAAGAAGCGCGCGCGGCGAGCTGGTCGTTTGCGCGCGAGGCCGCGATCTCTCCACGATAGTAGGGTTCGAGGGAAGTGCGGTCGCGCGTGAGGAGGAATCCGCGCAACCCCGTTTCCTCGTCGATCATCGCCGTGTTGAGATCGCTCGCGGCGTCCTTCGCCGCCCGGCAATCGGCGAGCTCGGGTTCGAGCCAGACCGTGACCAGGCAAAGGGAGAGCGCCGTTGCAGCGAACGCGACGCCCACCGTGCCGGCGATCTCCAGGAACGTCCGGCGGAGCCGTCTGGCGAGCGAGAGGGTACCCGTCTCCTCCAGCGCCTCACGAAGGCCCTCGTCCCGCGCACGCGCCACCTCCCGTTCGCGCGTGTCGCCTTCCTTGTGCGCTCGGAGCTCTCGCTCGACCGCCGGGTTCAAGCGAGCGAGGTCGTCCTTGACCAGGAAGTCGCGCGCTCCCGCACGCATCGCCTCCACGGCCCACTCTTCTCCGACGACACCCGAGAGAACGATGAACGGCGTGTCGAGCCCGAGCTCCTTCACGATGTCGAGCGCTGCCAGGGCGCTGAACCTGGGCATGGACCAGTCGGCGATGATGAGGTCCCAGGCCGATTTCGCGAGGGCGGCGCGCATCGACGCGGCGTCCTCCACGCACTCGTACTCGACCGAGCGCCGTCCCTGACGGAGAGCGAGCGCGATCATCTTCGCGTCGCTGGCCGAGTCCTCGATCAGAAGGACACGTAGGCGACCGATCACTGTGTAGGTTGGCCCAACGGCCCCCCTTTGCGGTCGAGACGAGGCCCGTCGGCGGCTCTCTCTCGACGGAGTCTGCGAACTCGCGCCATGCTTTCACGGCCCCGGAGGGCCCCCCTTCCCTTCGCGGTATGCCGCGGATAACGCTCCGAGCAAGCGCGCCGAACGGACCCCCCCAACACTACGCGAACGCTAGCACCGTGATGCGGAGATCGCCCCGGTTCTTTTCGAGTTACGGCGCGGAGGGATCGATGCGTATCTCGACCGCGGCTCGACCACGGCTCGACCGCGGCGGCGCGGATGGACGCATCGAGATGGGCTTGCTGGCACCGGGAGCGCCGCCCACCACGAGCATGTTTCGGCCGCTTTGTTTTGCGCGATAGAGGCGCCGGTCGACCTCTTCGATGAAATGCACGAGCTCGTCGGCCCCGGACGGGACCATGGTGCCGACGCCCATGCTGACGGTGACGAAAAAATCGATATCCACCGGGCAGACCCGGTAGCCGTACTGCCCGCCGATGGCCTCCGGCACCAGATCCATGAACCGCGTTCGCTTCTGTCGAAAGAAGTCGAGCGTCAGCCGGTAGGCGTTCTTGCCCAGGATCGGCAGATCATCCGGCACCGGCGCGTCTTCGTCGAGCATCTGGAGCGCCGTGGCGAGCGGCAAGAGCTGATTGAGCCGGTAGCTCGTCATGTGGTCGTTGCCGACGCGAACCAGGTTCGCGATCAACTCGCCCAGCGAGGCGTGACCGATGATCGCCGCGCGCTTGGGCAGCGCCGCTTCGGTTAGGGGTACCCGAGCCCGAAGCCGTACGCGAACAGGGGATCGCCGCCGGGTGGTAGCGACGAGACCGGGAGCGTCGTGGCGTCGCGCGGCCACGACTTCGACAGGACGCCCGAGAACTTCGCGTCGCCGTAGAGGACGTCGGCCACGCCTTCGCCCTCCGAACCGGGGAGCCACGCGGCGACGACGGCGGAAAACTGCGAGAGGTACGATTCGATCCGCACCGGACGCCCCGTCACGAGCACGAGCACGAGCGGGATCTTGGCCGCCGTCATCTGACGCACGATGCCGGCGGCCAGGCCGTCGTAGATGACGTGCCCCGAGGGATCCTGAGCGCTCGAGGTATTGGCGAAGCTCGGGTCGTTCGTATCGCCTTCGAACTCTGCGTACGGATTCTCGTAGAGAACGACGACGCCTACCGACGTGCCCGAGGGGACCTGGCTCCCGTCCCACGAATACGTGACGAGCGCGGGCGAGCTCGCCGTCGCCTGCAGTCCGGCGAGGATCGTCGTACCGGCGATGGGCGACGCTCCGGTCTCGGTGACTCCTTGCCAGCCGAGCGTCCACCCCCCCGATTGCACGCCGAGGTCGTCGGCTCCCGGACCCGCCACGGCGACATGCGCGGACCTGGACAGCGGCAAGACGTGGTTGTCGTTCTTCAGGAGGACGAGCGATTCCTGCACCGCCTGCCGCGCGATCGTTCGGTGCGCGGCGCCCCCGACGTCGGCCAGCCCGCCGGGGTCGGGCGCGTTCGCTTCGAAGAGGCCGGCCACGACCTTGGCTCGCAGGATCCGGGTGACCGCGTCGTCGATACGCGCCATCGGGACGGTCCCGGCGGCAACGAGCGACTTCACGTCGGCGATGAACTCCACGTAGCCGTTCGACATCATGATCATGTCGAGACCGGCGTTGATCGCCGTAGCCTCCTGCTGCTGGCTGCCGCCCGCGAGCTGACGGATCGCGTCGAAGTCCGACAGGAGGAACCCCGCGAACCCGAGCTCGCCCTTGACGACGTCCGTCAACCAGTGCCCGCTCGCCGACATCTTCGTCCCGTTGAACGAGCTGTACGAGACCATGATCGCCATGGCGCCCGCGTCGACCGCGGCCTTGAACGGCGGCAGATGAACGGCTCGCATCTCGGCTTCGGCGATCTGGGTGTCTCCCTGATCGATCCCGCCCATGACGCCGGTACCCCACGAGGTGCCTCCCGCGCCCGCGTAGTGCTTGGGACACGCGAGCAGCGCGCCGGAAGCGCCCGGACCGGCGCTCTGGTACCCGGTCACCGCTGCCGCGACCATCGTCGAAGCGAGCGTCGGGTCTTCGCCGAAGCTCTCGTAGGTGCGACCCCAGCGCTCGTCCTGGCCGACGTCCGCGTCGGGGCTGAAGCTCATCGTGAACCCCATGGCACGCACCTCGGCGGCCGTGGCCCGCTCCACGGCGGTCACCAGGGCCGGGTCGCGCGAGCAACCGAGACCGATGGAGTGCGGGAACACCGTCGCCCCGGCCACCTTGGCGTCACCGTGCACCGCGTCGATCCCGACGATGAGCGGGATCGCGAGCCGGGTCGCGAGCGCCTTCGGGCGAAACGAGCCCGCGAGATCGAGCCACGCTCGCGGGGTGTTGTCGGCGGGGGCTTCACCGGCGTTCGGCAGCAGCGCGCCGAGGAAGTACGTCGTGATGTCGTCGAGGGACGCCAGCGAACCGTAGTCGACCATGATCATCTGGCCGACCTTCTCGTCGAGCGTCATCTGCCCCAGCAATCCAGCGACGCGGGCTTCGACGGCAGGGGTGTCGGGGCCGCCGGTCGCCTCCCGTGCGGCGTCTCCCGCGTCCGCAGCCGGGCCGGTGGAATCGTCGCCCGCCGATGGCGCACCAGCTTCTTGCCCGCTGCCGTCGCCGTCACCGGCCGGCGCGGGGCCGGGTGTGTCGCCGGGCGATCCGCAGGCCGCGACCTGGGTCACGACGAGAAGCGGCAGGGCGAGAAGGCTCGATCGACCCGTCTGGGCGTGGACGGCGCGCACGTGAACCTTGTGGCGCGCGGGGCCGGCCGTGGCTCACCGATCGCCCGGAGCTTCCTCTTGAAGCGCCGTACCGGGCCGCGTGGCGTGCGCCGTGTCAGAGCGGGATGTTGCCGTGGGTCCCGGCCGAGGCGCCGGCCGATTCGAGCATGCTCAGGTAATGAGCGAGCTTGCGGCGCGTGTCGCTCGGCTCGATGACCTCGTCGATCCAGCCGCGCTCGGCGGCCACGCGAACGGACATGTACTCTTCACGGTAGCGGGCGCAAAGGTCGTCGAAGCGCGCCTTGGGGTCGGCGGCGGCCTGGAGTTCCTTGCCGTGAAGGACCTCGACGGCCCCCTCGGCGCCCATGACCGACACCTGGGCGCCGGGCCACGCGAGGTTCACGTCGCAGCCGACGTGCTTCGACGACATCACGATGTAAGCGCCGCCGAACGCCTTTCGCAGCACCACTGTGATGCGCGGCACGCGCGCCTCGCAATATGCGTAGAGCAGCTTCGCGCCGTGCACGATGACGCCGCCGTGCTCCTGCTTCGACCCCGGCATGAATCCGGGGACGTCGACCAGGGTGACGATGGGAATGCCGAAGACGCTCATCGTGCGGACGAAGCGCGCCGCTTTTCGAGAGGCGTCGATGTCGAGCACTCCGGCGCGCTCCTTCGGCTGGTTGGCCACGATGCCGACGGCCCGACCCTCGATTCGCGCGAGGGCCACGACGATGTTCTTGGCGTAGTCGGCCTGGATCTCGATGACGGTCCCACGGTCGGCGAGCTTGCGAATGATCCTGCGGACGTCGTAGGCGCGTCTGTGGTTGGCGGAGACGATCTCTTCGAACGGCGCGTCGTCTCCGGGCTCTTCGGACGGCGCGCGGGTCACCCGGAGGAACCCGATGAGGTCGCGCGTCCGGGCCATGGCCGCGGCTTCGTCGGCCTCGATGAGGTGAGCGACGCCGCTCAGCGCCGCGTGCACGGCGGCGCCGCCGAGCGTGCTCGCGTCGATGTCTTCGAACATGACCTGCTTGACGACCTTCGGCCCGGTCACGAACATCAGCGCGTCGGGGCGCGACAGGACGATGAAGTCGGTGATGGCGGGCGAATACACCGCTCCGCCGGCGCAGGGCCCGAGCACCACGGAGATCTGCGGCACCCGCCCCGACATGCGCACGTTGCGGCGGAAGATCTCGCCGTACCCCGCCAACGCCGCGACGCCTTCCTGGATGCGCGCCCCGCCGGAGTCGAGCAGGCCGATCATCGGCGCGCCGAGCCGCTCGGCGAGGTCCATGGCCTTGCAGATCTTTCGCGCGTGCGCCTCGCCCAGCGAGCCGCCCATGAAGCGACGGTCTTGCGCGAACGCGACCACGGGCTGCCCATGGACGCGGCCCGTCGCGATGCTCACGCCGTCGCCGTCGAAGCGCTTCGCGGCCATTCCCCAGCGGCTCGCCTGGTGATGAACCAGCGCATCGAGCTCTTCGTAATGGCCGCCGTCGAAGAGCGCCGACAGCCGCCGCGCCGGCGGCGAGAGGGGCTGCACGCTGCTGTGGACGACCTCATCCGCGCCCTCGACGGCGTCGCCAGCGCCCCGTCGCTCGGAGGCGCTCGACTCGTGGGTACGGATTCCGTTCATGGCGCAATCTTATCTCTAGTCGTCTGATGCGTATTGTCTCCGCGCGCCAGATGCTGTTCCTATGGCGTCAACGTGCGCTCTCGCGCGATCGCGCCCCGGGAGGGCGCTTTCGATCGCGCTCCGCACGCTCGCCATCAGGTCGCGGCGCGCCGCCTTCCCCCCGTGACGCGCCGGCGCGTCGATCGGAGCATGCACGATGACGCGCACGGTCGCGCCCACGTGCGAGCGGACCTCGCCCGGAGCGAGCACGTCGCGCGTTCCCACGAGGGTCACGGGCGCGATCGGCATGCGCGCGTCGGCGGCGAGCAAGAACGCCCCCGGCTTGAAAGGCAAGAGCGCGCCGTCGAGGCTCCGCGTGCCCTCGGGGGCTATCCAGACGTGGGTCTTTCGGCCCAGGAGATCGCGAGCGACGCCCAGGCTACGAACCGCCCCGCGCCCGCCGGAGCGGTCGACGGAGATGAAGCCGGCGGCCGACATGGCCTGGCCGAAGACGGGAATACGAAAGAGCTCGCTCTTGGCGATCATCCGGATGTTCGGCCCGAAGACGCGAAAGAGCACGGGGATGTCGTAGAGCGATTGGTGATTGCTCATGACGACGTAGGTCTCGCCCGGCGAGAGCTTCTCGGTTCCGGTGACTTGGAGACGGATGCGGGCGTGGGCGACGACCGCGCGCGACCAGCCGTCGAGGCGGGCGTCGCAGCGCTCTTTGGTCACGCGGCCGACGCCCGCGTCGATCACCGTGGGGGCGGAGATGGCGAGCGTCTCGACGAGGTTCCGGAGCGAGAGCGACAGACTCATCTTCTCTTGTTCGCTCGTGTTCGCCGCGCGCGGCTCGCTACATCCGGACCACGGCGCCGCCCCAGGACACGCCGGCGCCGAGGGCGCTCATCAACACCGTGTCCCCGTCTTTGATCTTGCCCGCGCGAACGCTCTCGTCGAGCAAGATCGGGATCGACGCGCTCGAGGTGTTGCCCACGCGATCGATGTTCGAGAGCATTCGGTCGGGCGCGGTTCCGAGGCGAATCGCGACCTGATCGAGGATGCGCTTGTTCGCCTGGTGCGCGCACACCCAGTCGATGCCTGCGGTCGTCATCCCGGCGTCGTCGAGGGCGGCGTGGCTGGCGGAAACGAGGTTCTTGATCGCGTGCTTGAAGATCTCCTGCCCGTTCATGCGGATGAAATGCAGCCTCCCCTCGACGGTCGCGGCCGACGGGGGATGGGCGCTCCCCCCACCCGGGATGTAGAGCGCGGGGACCAGCGAGCCGTCCGTCGAGAGCGACGTGGAGAGCACCCCTCGCGGTCGATCCTGGGCGTCGACCGCGACGTCGGAGCCGAGCACCACGGCACCGGCGCCGTCGCCGAAGAGGATGCAGGTCTTGCGGTCGGTCCAGTCGAGGAACTTCGTCAACGTGTCGCCGCCGACGACGAGCACGCGGTGGCGCTTCCCCGTGCGAATGAACTGCTCGGCGACGGTCAGCGCGAAGATGAAGCCCGCGCAGGCCGCGCCGATGTCGAAGGCCGGGCACGGGCCCGCGCCGATCTTGTGTTGAACGAGCGCCGCCGCCGAGGGCATGGGCATGTCCGGGGTGACGGTGGCGACGACGATGAGATCGAGGTCGGTGGCCCGGAGCCCCGCCATGTCGAGCGCCGCGAGCGCCGCGATGGCGCCCATGTCGCTGGTCGTGGTCCCCTCCGGCGCGAGGCGGCGCTCCCGGATCCCCGTCCGTTCGGTGATCCACGCGTCTGACGTGTCGACCAGGCGCTCGAGGTCGCGGTTCGTCCGGACGAACGGTGGCAAGAAGGCCCCCGTGCCGAGGATCCGCGCGCGCGCGAGACCGGCCTGGGCGCGGGGCGGAGCCGCGGGCCGAGAAGCAGGCGAGGAACCGTGGGCGTGCATCGGCTCTCAGGCCCCCAGTCGCGACAGGACCAGCGCGCAGTTCGTTCCACCGAAGCCGAACGAGTTGCTCATCGCGTGCCGCACGGCGCGCCTGCGCGCGGTGTTCGGCACGAAGTCGAGGTTGCACTCGGGGTCGGGATCGTCGAGGTTGATCGTCGGCGGCACGCTCTCTTTCGCGATCGCGAGGGCGCAGATGGCCGCCTCGACGGCGCCCGCCGCCCCGAGCAGGTGGCCCATCATCGACTTGGTCGAGCTCACCCACAGTCTCGAGTCGGTCCGCGTGCCTGCGTCTTTCTCGGCGCCCTTGTCGATCGCGCGTGCGCCGAAGACCGCGGCGATCGCCCGCGACTCCTCGAGGTCGCCGACCGGGGTCGAGGTCCCGTGGGCGTTCACGTAGTCGACGGCGTCCGGCGGGATCTTCGCGTCGTCGAGCGCCATGCGCATCGCCCGCTGCGCGCCGCGGTGCTGGGGCAACGGCTGGGTGATGTGGTAAGCGTCGCTCGACGCGCCGTAGCCCGTGAGCTCGGCATAGACGCGCGCCCCGCGGCGGGTCGCGCGCGAGAGCGACTCGAGCACCAGGATCGCGGCGCCCTCGCCGCAGACGAAGCCATCTCGCCCGCGGTCGAACGGGCGGCTCGCACGACGCGGCTCGTCGTTTCGGCGGCTGAGGGCGAACATGGCCTCGAAGCCGGCGATGCCGACGGGGCTGATGGTCGCCTCGGCGCCGCCGGCGATCATGACGTCGGTCTTCCCGAGGCGGATCCACTGCGAGGCCTCGCCGATCGCGTGCGCGCCGCTCGAGCACGCGCTGGTCGTGCAGTAGCTCGGTCCCTCGAGGTGGTGGGCGATGGAGACCTGCCCCGCGGCCAGGTTCGAGATGAGCGCGGGGATCGTGTACGGGCTCACCTTGTCGGGCCCCTTGGCCAGGAGCGTCTCCTTCGTTCTCTCGAGCGCCGGCAGGCCGCCGAGGCCGACGCCGATGATACAGCCAGCCCGCGGGCGCTCCTCTTCGGTGAGCTCGAGGCTCGCGTCCGTCGTGGCGAGGCTGGTGGCACCGAGCGCGAACTCGATGAACCGATCCATCTCCTTGAGGCGCTTCTTCTCGATCCAGCGAGAGCCGTCCCAGCCCTTCACTTCACCCGCGATTCGCGCACGGAACCGGGCCGCGTCGAACCGGGTGATCGGGCCTATTCCACTCTCGCCGGCCAGGAGCGCGTGCCAGGGTTCGAGCGTCCCGACGCCGACCGGCGTGACGAGACCGATGCCCGTGATGACAACGCGTTCCATCGATACCGCACCCTATCGAGCCGGGGGCGAGGTGCCTTTCCATTGTGCGCCAAACGTTTACCCGGCGAGGACGGTCTCGCGGGCCCGGCCCCGCCATGACGCAGACGGGCGAAGCCCGATCGACTGTCATTTCGAGACGACAGTCCGTGGGGCTTTCGGCACGGGTCCGGGATTCACGAATGGGGGCCGATCCGCCCGATTTTCGGGGTTTCGCTCGGGTCGAGCGCCGAAGGTCGCTGCGGCACTTCGCTCGCTAATCTAGGGGAACGTCATCCCGCGCACGTCCGCGCAGGTCGCGGAGCTTGCCACGCGCTTGATGATGAAGCTCGCGCTCGTGATGTGCTCGCTCTGGTTCTGACCGTCGTAGAGGCTGGCCATCGCGGCGCTGCAGTCGATCTCGCCGTTGCCGGCGTCGTTGATCCGGACGCAGCCGCCGACGCGCGCGTCGACATGCGCCTGTCCGCTGTCCGGACCGCCCACGGTGCCCTGGATGAGCGTCACCCCGGTGGCGTCGCAGCTGGTGATCGAACCCGTCAAGCTGGCGATGATGCGCTGCCCTGTATAGAGGCGTTTGACCCGATCCACGGGGGGGAAGATGCTCGCCGGCGCCGGCAGGTAGGCGTAGGCAAGTCGTGCCGCCGTCGCGCTGCTGCGAGGGCACGCGGTCGACGTGGCCCCGTAGTCCTGGAACGGGAAGGGCGAGGTCGTGTGCGAGATCCCGCCCGGCGGCACGGCGTAGCTCGTCACGCCCATGAAGCTGTCTCCGTCGTTGTCGACCCAGACCGCGCCGTTGGTCTGGTTGGCGCCCGCGCCGACGTTCGCCGCGGCGGCCGGCCATGCACCGAGCGGGTTCGTCAGCGAAATGCCCAGAAGCGATGCGGCCGACGGCTCTTGATACGCCTGGCCCGGAGCGGTGTTCGTCAGGGTGATGATGGTGTTGCCCACCGGCATGCTCGGTGTTCCGTAGATCGTGGTGGGGAAGAACTGGCCATAGGCCTCGCTGCCCACGCCCAGCGGGAAGTTGCTCCCGCAGAGGTCGAACGTGGTGCCTCCGCACGTGGTCGTCTGGATCGTCAGCTTCCCGGTCGAGTCATAGGTCTGGGTGCGGAGAGCCCACGCCTTGGATTGCACGTTCGTGCCGTTCTCGAAGTACATGATCCCCGACCACGAGGTCGCGAACGTGTCCTGCACCGCGAACGTCCCGCCCATGTTGCAGACGCACACGCCATTGACCGACACGGCGCCGGCGTTGCAAGTGCACGTATAGCTGTTGATGCCGTCGACGCACGTTCCGAGCGCGCCGCAAGGGTTGCCCACGCAGTCGTTGATGTTCGTGCAGCCCGTTCCGGAGTTCTTGCCGTCGCCGCTGTAGCCCGTGGGGCAGGTGCAGACGTAATCGCCCGTGGCGCTCGACGGGTCGTTGCACGTGGCGACGGCCGCGCACGGGTTGGCCGCGCACTCGTTGGTGGCCGGCACACACTGGCCGCCCGAGCTGACGAAGCCGTTGTTGCACGTGCAGGTCTTGGGCGTGCCCTCGGCGCACGCCGAGGAGTTCGCGCCGCACGAGTTCCCGGTGCCCGTGCAGCTGCCGTTCGTACATACGTCGGTCGTGGTACAGGCGTGGCCATCGTCGCAGGCGGTGTTGTTGGCCTTTGGCGATTTGCCGCAGGTGCCCCCGGCGCACACGCCCAGGTTGCACGCGTCGTTTTGCGCCGAGCAGTCCATCAGCGTGGCGCTCTGGCACAAGCCGCCCGAGCACATGTCGTTGACCGTGCAGGGGTTGCCGTCGTTGCACGACGCGGTGTTGTTCTGGCTCTTGCATCCGAGCACCTGGTCGCAGGTGTCGTCGGTGCAGGGGTTGCCGTCGTCGCAATTCAACGAGGTCGAGGCGCTGCAAACGCCGGAATGGCACGTGTCGCCCGCCGTGCATGCGTTGCCGTCTTCGCACGACCCGCCTTCGTTGAAGGGTTGCTTCGAGCAGCTGCCCGTCGCCGGGTTGCAGACGCCGTCATTGCACTGGTCCCGCGACCCGGAGCAATCCACGATGGACACGGGATCGCAGGTGCCGGCCTTGTCGCCGTCGCACTTGTAAGTGCTGCAGAGATCGGCCGCCTTGCACCCGGCCGTGAGCACGCCGGTGCCGTCGTTCACGCAGCCCGTCGCGGGCACGCAGCTGTCTGCGGTGCACGGGTTGCTGTCATCGCAGCTCAGCGCGGCGCCGATGCACTTGCCGGCCGTGCACACGTCGGTCTTCGTGCATTTGTTCCCGTCGTCGCACGGGGTGCTGTCGGCGACGTTCGGATAGACGCACGTCGACCCCCCGCCGCACGTCGCGCCGGTCGCCGTCTGGCAAGCCGCGGGGGTCGCGCAAGCGCTCGCGCAGCACGTGCCGCTCACGCAGTGGCCGTTCTGGCAGTCGGCGTTCGTGCCGCAGGTCGAGCCGTCGGTGCTCGCGCACCCCGGCGTGCCTGGCGCGCAGGTGCAGGTCTTTCCGTCGCCCGAGTAGGGAGCGTTGCAGGCGCAGGTGAAGCTGCCGGGGGTGTTCGTGCAGGTGGCGTGGGCGTCGCAGGTATCGAGCGCCGGTTGCGCGCACTCGTCGATGTCGACGCAGGCGCCAGCGCTCGCCTGGAACCCGGCGGGACACCCCGCCGCGTCAGGGGTGCCGACGCTCGCGGAGCCATCGTCGCCCTGGTTCGTGCCGCCGGTGTCTGCGCCGGCGTCCGGTTGGGGGCCCGACGGGTTACCCGAGCCCCCGCCGCAACCGACGGCGATCAGTGACAGCAGCGACGCAATTTGAACCAGCCTCGATGTTGCAAGCATGCTGAGCACCCTCCCAGGTTCTCGCCCCAGGTTCCCGTAGTGCGCACTCTAGACGGGCAGCCCCCCAGAAAGCGAGTGAGCCAGCGTCTAACGCGCATCGAAGCCGCGCGCGGAAGTGACGTAGCCAGACTTGGCGTGGCTTTGCCGTGTCACCGGAATGCAGCGTCACGCCGACCGTTCGGTGGGGCGCGCTGCGTCAAAGATAACAGCTGTTCTACCCGGCGTTTCGCGAGCACGAGGAGCTCGCGGGCCGCCGAGATGCACGAGCGCGAAGCCGGCACGCTCGAGCGAATGCTCCAGGAAGCCGCCGAGGAGCTGAAGACCCGCTACGAGGCCAAGAAGAACGCCGTCATGACCGGGGGCAACTGATCGGCTGCCAACGAAAGCGGGGCACGGTCACCGCGGAGCGGGGTCGCCGCCAGCGGCTCGACGCTTCGCGCAGTGCCAATGGTCGACGTTGCCGTCCATGTACGTCATGACGTCGTCTTCGGCACCGAAACCCTTCGCGCAGAAGGAGCACGTCCCGGGTCGGGCGGCGCGGTAGCTCTGGCCCTCGGGCCTCGTGTCGCGCCGCGACCGGCGCCGGGGGGTCGCCTCCTCGGGCGAAGGATGGTCCCGCGTGGACCGCCGCCTCGCGGTGTCGGCATGGCCGCCGTGCGTGGCGTGAGCGGCGTGAGCGGCGTGACCGTTGGAGGCGTGACCGACGGCCGGGTCGAGGAGCTTGTGCTTGGCGATGAGCCGGCAGGCCGCCACGGCCGCCGAGCGCGCCTCTTCCGAGGACGCGCCGGCGTCGGTCGCCAGTGCGACGAGCTTTCGAGCCCTCTCGTGCGGATCCATTCATCGCCTCGGCCTCGTTCTCTAGCCGGCGCGGGCGAGGCTTGCGACGTCAGGGCTGCTCTTCGACGCGGGTCGCGAGGGCGATGCGGTCGATGAACGCACGAATCTTGTCGCGAACGTAGGCGGCGAGCGGCTCCGCGGCGTCGGGCGAGGCGTCGAGCGGATCCACGATGATCGTCCGGCGCGGAGGGTCCGGGTCGCCCTCGAGCTCGATCTTTTGCGAGGGGAGGACCCGCATCGTCCAGTAGAAAACGACATGCCAGTCGGTCGGCCCGGCCACCTTCAACCCGAAGTGATAGCCGCTGCGCGAGACGTGCCCGACCCCCGAGACCCGCCGTGCACCCTCGGGCGGCTCGTCGAAATCGACGATCGCGATCTGCGCGTCGGGCCATCCGAGCTTCTTCTGCAGGGCGTCGCGGAGCCAGCGCGCGTGCCCGGCGCAGGTCTTTTCGAGTCGCTCGAGCGCCGCGTCGTTGTGCGCTCGCATCGCCTCGATCTCTTCGTAGAACGATACCGTCGGTCCCATTCGCGTCCTCGGGCGAGAGGATAGGCGAGGACGCCGATCGTCGCTCATTCGGGCGGATCGGGGTGGACCTCGATCGCACGACGGAACCGGTCGGGAGCGCGAAAGAGGCCGTCGATGGCGGACCAGGAGGCGTCGGCCAGGGGTCCGCGCTGAGGACCGAGCACGCACTGAATGAACACGGCCTCTCGGAGCAGCGGCGCGAGGTCGAGCGCGCGCCGCGTCCGCCACGCCGCCTCGTCCACGTCGTCACGCTTGACGGCCGCTTCGAAGTCGATCGGAATGACTTCGAGCGGAGACGGACACACCACGAGGTTGTGCAGTTCGGCGTCGCCGTGGGCGAGCCCGGCGTCGTGCAGGGCGTAGAGCTGCTTCAGCGCGCCGGCCATGAACCCCCACAGACCTGCGGCCGAGGCGAGATGCACCTTCGAGGCCGCGCGGAGGTTTGCCTCCTCGGGATCGAGGCCGAACGGCGAGAGGCGCGGGTACGGGCGTCCGGGGACGAGGCAGGCCCGGAAGACGCTCGGACCGAAGCCGATGGGCGGCGGGATGCCGAGGATGGCGCTCGCCAGCGACTGGTTCTCGAACTCCTTCGCGGGGTCGCCATGCAAGCGCGCGGTGAAGTAGGTCTTCCGAAAGTGAAGCGGATAGGTGACCGACAGCGGATGATGCTCCCGGCTCTCGCGCCCGGCGATCACGATCTCGGCCGACATGAGCGGCAGGCCGTTCGCTTCGCGCCGGGCGATGGTGCGAACGACGTAGTCGTTTTGCTGCGGGCGCTCGAGGAGGCTAGCCAGCTCTCGCGCGAGCCTCACCGATCGCTGCGGGGAGATCTCGACGAGTCGTTCGTCATCCATGAAACCAGGTCGCGGCGGCTGGCCTGCGCCCCCGACCGATAGCCCCCGGGCGGCCGAGCAGCAAGGGACTCGATGGCGGTCGCGCTCAGCGCGCGGACGTCGAGCGACGAGCGCGCCGCCTGACGCCGTACGCCGCGAGCCCCGCGGCGATCGCTGGCCAGGTTGTTTCGCACCCACCCCAAGGGCGATCGGGTACAGATGACGATGTCCGGCAAGTTCCTCCCGTACCGGTATTACGGCAGCGACGAAGGGGTCCCGGAGTACGGCTTCAAGGAGAAGTGAACGTCAACGGCGGCCGGCGCCGCGCTCGGTCGGGGGCCGGTCGCTCACGGAAGAAGCGTCGTCGCCGGGATCGCTCGAGTCGTCGGAGCGCGCGTCGGCTCCCTGCCCGCGCGGGAACGCCAGAAGCGGCCGGGACGAGATCGGGGTCGGCGGGACCGGCGGGGGCGACGGCATCGACTCCGGCGCCGCCCGAAAATGGGCGCTGATCGCGTCGAGGATGGGATCCCGTGAGCGGCGCTCGATCTCCTCGTCTTCGAGGGACGCGAGCGTGGGGCGACCCCCCGAGAGCTGCATCGCGTACCCTTCGTGGACGCCCTGGCCCAGGAAGTAGACATCGCCATGGATGCCGACTTCGGCTGCGCTCATGAAGAAGGCCGCGAGTTGACGCGAGTGCTTGCGAAAGGCCCGCTCGGCGAACTGTCCCTCGACCCGGTGCATTTCCTCGTCGCGTGCGATGCGAAAGAGATCGTAGCCACCCGCGGCCGGGAGCGTCTTGAGGAGCGAGCCGACGGTCTTCGGTTCGAGATCGATCCCGCGCGGAAAGACGCGCGCGATGACGCGATAGCGTGAGGCGTCGACGACCACACGCGTCCACGCGGTCATGTCTCCGGGGCTCAAGACGAGCGTTCCGAAGATGGCGACGTCGAAAGCCATGCAGTGAGAGTATCGACCCGCGCGCGCCTGCAAAGAGGTCGCGCGGGGAAGCGCCGTGAAGCGTCGGATGCGTGCTCACCCTGTGAGAGCGAAACCATGCAGGCGACCCGCAATGAAGGGGGCGCCGCTTGACATCGCCGCGCGGCAGCGCGAGGGCAAGTTGCGCCGCGATGAGCGACACCGCCAGAATGTTCGCGTTGATCGCGGCGGTGCTCGGCTTGACCGTCGCCATCGGGCCCGGGAGTGCGTCGCTTGCAGTACGGGGGCTCTAGCCGCAGCTCACCCGTCGCGAACGACGACGCCCACCGCCGTCTCGGCGAAGAGGAGCTCGGGGTGGAAGCGCTCGGCGGTGCGGAGCGCCCAGTCGCCCTCGAAGAGCAGCACAGGACGCCCGCGTACGTCGATCGCCACGAGCCCGATCTCGGCGCGCGAGAGCGCAGGCAGATCCACGGGCGCGCCATCGACCCGAGAGACCCAGCGCGCGAACTTCTGGGGCACCGATTCGATGCGAACGTCGACGTCGTACTCGCTCGACATGCGGTACTTGACGACCTCGAGCTGAAGCTGGCCTACGGCGCCGAGGATGAGCTCCCCGCTTCGCGCGTCCGGCGGCCGGTAAAGCTGGATGGTCCCTTCTTGCGCGAGCTGCTCGATTCCCTTGTGCAGCTGCTTGCGCCGCAGGGGATCGGTCGATACGAGGCGAGCGAAGTACTCGGGCGCGAAGCTCGGGATGGCCTCGAAGACGAGGTCTTCGCCGTCGGTCAGCGTGTCGCCGATCTCGAAGATGCCCGTGTCGTAAAGGCCGATGACGTCGCCCGCGAACGCCTCTTCGACGATGTTCCGCTCCTGCGCCATGAACTGCGTGGGGTTGGCCAGACGGATCTCGCGGCCCGTGCGCACGTGCTTGACCTTCATCCCGCGCTCGAACCGCCCGGAGCAGATCCGCAAGAACGCGACGCGATCGCGGTGCGCTCGGTCCATGTTGGCCTGCACCTTGAAGACGAAGCCGCTGAAGCCGCTCGTGATCGGGTCGACCGACCCGGTGGTCGTCTTGCGCGGAGAGGGCGGCGGCATCAACTCGCAGAACTCGTCGAGGAACGCCTGCAGGCCGAAGTTGTTGACCGCGCTGCCGAAGAACATCGGCGACACCTCCCCGGCCTCGAACCGCTCGCGATGGAAGCTGTCGCCCGCCACGTCGAGCAGCGACAGCTCTTCGAGGAGCTTGTCGCGCGCTTCGGCGCCGATGGCCTCGACGAGCGCCGGATCGCCGAGCGAGACGACCCGGCTCGACGCGACCTCGGCGCCGAGGGCGTTGCTCGAGCCCACGCGCAACGGGTCGAAGAGGTGGACCCGCTTGGCGAGCCGCTCGTAGATGCCTACGAAGTCGCCTCCCCGAAAGATCGGCCACGTCATCGGATAGGTGCCGATACCGAGCACGCTCTCGACCTCGCCGATGAGATCGAAGGGATCGCGCCCGGGCCGGTCGAGCTTGTTGACCAGGGTGAAGATCGGCATCTTGCGCTGCTTGCAGACGCGGAAGAGCTTCTTCGTCTGGGGCTCGACGCCCTTGGCGCAGTCGAGGAGCATGACGGCGCCATCGACCGCGTGCAGCGTGCGGTACGTGTCTTCGCTGAAATCGGCGTGGCCGGGCGTATCGAGGAGGTTCATCTGCAGCCCCCGATACGGGAACTGAAGAACGCTCGTGGTGATGGAGATCCCGCGCTCGCGCTCCATCTCCATCCAGTCGCTCACCGCCGATGCGCGGCCGCGCTTGGCCTTCACCGCTCCCGCCAGCTTGACGACGCCGCCGTAGAGAAGGAGCTTCTCGGTGAGCGTCGTCTTGCCCGCGTCGGGGTGCGAGATGATGGCGAACGTCCGGCGCTTGGCGATCTCCGCTCGCAGTTCGCCGGGCGTCATCGCGCGGGCTCATACACCATCGGTCCGCGCGGTGCGAGGAGGTCTTGACGACCGCTCAGATCTCGGTGTCGACGAGCGAGCCGTAGCCCAACGCCAGACGGGCCTGCGCCGCCGACTCTTCGCTCACCGGGGCCAGCTTGGCCGAGGCCTCGAGCTCCTGGCGCTGCTGCATCCGCAGTTCGAGCTGTCGCAACGCGAACTGGAGCTCCTGCAGCCGCTTCGCGCCCGCCTTGGGATCGGTCTTGGCGTCCTGAATCTGCCCCTCGAGGCTGGCGATCTGCGCCTGCAATCCGCTCGGAGACGGGGCGCCTCCCGACCCCGTGGTCGCGCTCGAGGGCGCCGTGGAACCAGAGATGTTCATGACCGTCAGGACCTCATTCGGTAGAACGGTCGGCGCGCCAGAAACTTGAGCGAAGCGCGGCGCCTCATCTCATGGCGCGGTTCGCGGCGCGTGCACGGTGTCGTGTCGGGGGGTTCGTGCGATGCCACACCAGGCGTCGATCAGGCGCAGATCGTCGAGGCTCGGAGAGTGGGGAATCATGGCGTGGTATCGGTCGCCCAAGCAGGATCGGGGCCCGCCGTTTTGACATGGCGACGGGGCACCGCCGATTCGAGCGTCGGCGCAGCCCTTGCGCCGGTCCGCGATCCTTGCATTCGGGCGCCCGCGAAAGCCCGCGGTCTCGTTGTGACATCGGCTGGCCACATCCTTGCTCTTGGGGTCCGTATGCCCGCACCGATCGATACCCTGCACTCGCGACGGCGCTCCGGGGGGCCCATTCGTGACTTCATGACCCCGGCACCCACCACGATCGGCTGCGCGCAGTCGCTCGAAGCCGCCAGCAAGAAGATGCGAAGGCTCAAGCTCCGGCACCTGCCGGTTCTCGATGGCGGCAAGCTCGCCGGAATTCTCTCGCAGCGCGACGTCTACTTCGTCGAGACGATCGGAGGCGTGGATCCTACGGCCGTCCGCGTCGACGAGGCGATGTCGGTCGACGTGTACAGCGTCCCGCCGGAGACGCCCCTCGCACAGGTGGCTCACGAGATGGCAGAGCACAAATACGGGTGCGCGGTCGTGATGGACGGTACCCACCTCATCGGCATCTTCACCGCCGTCGACGCGCTGCGGCTCGTGGCGGCGACCATGACCACCTGGACCCCGTGACCGCCGTTCGACCGGCCGAGGGGGTCGCGCGGAAGGGCCACGTGGGTCGTGGACAGGAAGCCGACCGGCCCGACGCAGCCCGTGCGCGTCGGCGCGAATCCAGCGCCCTCTCGCGTCGCATGGCGGACCGCGTCCGACGGGGTCACTTCGAGCGGAGGGTCAGGACGGGAACAGGCGAGAGCCGGACGACCTTCTCGGCGACGCTGCCGAGGAGCGCATGGTCGAGGCCGCGCCGGCCATGCGTGCTCAGGACGATCATGTTGGCGCCACGCTCGTTCGCGACGTCGATGATGCCCCTCCAGGGCGTTCCCGATCGCACGACGCCTTCGACGTCGGGTAGCCGGGATCGCACGCGCGCAACGGCTTCGTCGAGGCTCCGGCGAATCGTGGCTTCCGCCTCGGTCGCGATGTCGTCGAGGATGTAGTACGCGTAGCTCGGGACCTCGTAGACGTAGACCAGCGTCAGAGAGCCCCGGAGCGCAAGAGCCAGGGTGGCGGCAGCGTCGATGCCCCGCTGCGAGGCCTCGCTCAAATCGGTGGGGGCGACGATTGGCCCGATACGATCGGCGACGCCGCCGAGAACGGGAACGTCGTCGGCGGGGTGCACGGTGAGCACCGGGACGGGCGATTGCCGCACGACGAGCTCCGCCACGCTGCCCAGTACGAAGCGCGGGAGGCCGTGCCGGCCTTGCGTGCCGACGACGACGAGGTCGGGCGAGAGCTCGGCAGCCGCGGAGCAGATCTCGCGCCACGCGAGGCCTTGCCGCAAGACTCCCCAGGCGTTCAAGCCGTCGGCCTCGAGGGTGGCCACCGCGGCGTCGAGATGCGCCTTCGCAGACTCCACGACCCACGGCGGCGGCGTCGCCGAGTAGGGATAAGGCGCCCCCTCAACGACGTGAGTCACCGTGATGGACGCGCCGAAGCGAGTCGCCAGTCCAATCGCCGTCTTCAGCGCGCGCTCGGAAGCGGCGCTGAAGTCGGTTGCAACCAGAATCCGTGTGGGCGCCTTCATGGCTGTCTTCGATTGCCATTTTCGGTCCATCGTCGGTGCCGGTGAAGATCCCGAGCTTCGACGAGCCGGGCGTCGGCGGGCACGAGATCGCCGGCGTGCGGGGCTCGTTGAATCCGAATTTGCCGAGACGAACCGCGGCCTCGCCGGCGCTCAGCCCGGTGGTAGTCGAAGGCGTTTCGAGCTGGGCGTCCATGAAGTCTCGACGGCCCGAGCATCAGACGTGCCGCCGCCAACCCTGCGCGGGCACGCAAACCATGCGGTATCGGTGCACGGGCGAGCCCAAGCCTCGCCGGGTATGTGCAGGCACGGCAAGTGCTAGGGGGACCGGAGATCGGGGAGGCGAGCGATATGCAAACGGGCGTATCGGCCGGGGCTCTTCCGAAGGAGGTCATGATGAAGAAAATTCTGGTCGCTCTCGACGGTTCGCCTCGGGCCCCGTTCGTTCTCACCAAGGCTGTCGAGACAGCGCGCGTCGACGGCTCGCGCCTGGTGTTGTTGCGGGCCATCGGCCTGCCCGCAGACGTCCCCCAGCATTTCTGGCAATCGACGGACGAGTCGCTTCTGGAGCTCCTCGAGCGGAATTCGCGAACCTACCTCGCAGAATGCGAGGAGCTCGTCCCCCGGGAGACGCGGGGGGACACGATGGTGGTCGTGGGTTCGCCCTGGCAGTCGATCTGCGAGACGGCCCGGCAACTTCACGCCGACCTCGTGATCATCGGCTCACACGGCTATTCGGGGTTCGACCGCGTGCTCGGGACTACGGCCGCCAAGGTCGTCAATCACGCGACCTGCTCGGTCCTGGTCGTTCGCGAACCGATGGCGGGCGCTCCTACCTGAGCGCTCATGGAGCTTGAATTCATCGGAGCCGCGCAGACGGTCACCGG
Organism: uncultured Myxococcales bacterium; assembly: GCA_937902985.1. Lineage (GTDB taxonomy): Bacteria > Myxococcota_A > Polyangia > Polyangiales > Polyangiaceae > Palsa-1150. Next base: position 32,642 of record CALFNG010000447.1, on the reverse strand, counting down.
CTCCAAGCACCTCGTTCAACGCGTGAGGAGGGTCTCGAGCGCGTCGACGAGCTCGTCTACCTTCACTGGCTTCGTGAGATAGCGGAAGAATCCGGCCTCCCTGCCCCGCTGCTTGTCGCGCTCCGAGGCGGCCGCGGTCAGGGCAATCACCGGGATGGCGGCCGTCTCCGGGAAGCCTCGGAGCGCGACGAGCGCCTCGAGGCCGCTGATCCCCGGGAGGTTGATGTCCATGATCACGAGGTCGGGGCGGCGCGCGCGCGCGAGCGCGATTCCCATCTCGGCCGTCGGGGCGGTCGCGAGCTCGATGCCGTCGAAATCGCTGAGGACGTCGCGAATGAACGACACGTTGGCCGGGTTGTCCTCGACGTACAAGACCAGCCGGCCGGATTGACCATCGAGGGCCGTGACCGAGCCAGGGTTCGGCTTCGAGGGCGCCGCGGGTCGTCCCGTCTGCCGAAGCTGCGCCGGGAAGTCGAGCCAGAACTCGGAGCCCTCGCCAGCAACGCTCCGGAACCCGACGCGCCCGTCCATGAGCTCGGCGAGGCGCTTGCTGATGACGAGTCCGATTCCCGTCCCCTCGATCGGTCCCGTCTCCTGTCCCGCGCGCTGGAACGGCTGAAACAGCTTGTCTTGCTTGTTCTCCGGGATGCCGATGCCCGTGTCCGTCACCGTAACCCGAACGCGCCCGTCGGCCTCGCGCGACACGCTCACCGTCACGGAACCGCCAGGGCGGTTGTACTTGATCGCGTTCGACACGAAGTTCATCACGATCTGCGCGAAGCGCGTTCGATCGCACGTCACCATCGGCAAGTCGGCGGCGACGGGAGCCACCTTGACCGAGACGGAGGCGCGCGCGGCCATTGGCTCGAGCGTCCGCAGCGCGACGCCGAGCACGTCGGCGACGGAAACGGGCTCCTTGGAGATCGAGATGTTTCCGGCCTCGACGCGCGACAGGTCTAGGATGTCGTCGATCAGATGCAGCAAGTGCTCGCCGCCGCGCAGGATCTGCTCGGTGCGCTCCTTGTGACGGTTCGACAGGGGCTCCTTGCGGTCGCGCTCGAGGAGCTGCGCGAACCCGAGAATGGCGTTGAGCGGCGTCCGTAGCTCGTGGCTCATCGACGACAAGAACTCGCTCTTGGCGGCGCTCGCGGTCTCGGCGGCCGTGCGCGCTTCGCGAAGATCGGCGGCGGCTCGCTTGTCTTCGGTGAGGTCCCAGATCGTCTTGACGATGCCGCCCTCCACCGTGCGGCGATCCATGACCCGCAGCGTGCGGCCGTCGCGCGTCCGGACCTCGAAGGCGCCCTTCGGATCGCTGCGCCCGGCGAGGCGCTCCTCGCGGAAGCGCGCTCGGTCCTCCGCGCTCTCGAACGCCAGATCGTTCATCCACACGTCGACGAGTTCCTCGTACGACTGGCCCACGACCGGCCCGGTCGCGTCGCCGAGCAGGCCCCGGTAGACGCTGTTGCAGAGCACTAGCCGGTCGCTCGAGTCGAAGAGCGCGAACGCGTCTTCGATGGTCTCGACCGCGCTCGCGAGCCGGCTGGCGTTGAGCTTGGCGGCGCTCTCGATCCGCCGGCGTTCGGTGACGTCGCGAATGGCGGCGCAGATCAACGTCGTCCCCGACGCCGATCGGATCGAGCTCAGGCTCACCTCGACGGGAATGTCGGTGCCGTCCCGGTGGCGGCCAAAGAGGTCGAGGCCCGACCCCATCGACCGCGTCCTGGGGTTGGCCCGGAAGCGGCTCACGTGAGCGGCGTGGGTGGGACGGAAGCGATCGGGGATGAGCTTCTCGAGGGGTTTGCCGACGAGCTCGGCGCGCGGGTAGCCAAAGACGGCCTCGGTCTGGGCGTTCGCGAACTCCATCAGCCCGTCGCTGCCTACGACGACGATCGCGTCGGGCGCCGCGTCGAGCACCTGCCAGGGGCCGGAGTCGAAGGACCCCCCGGCCTCGTCATCGCTGGGCATCGAAACTCCTCACGGGATGCATGGACTCACTCGAAGCGAAGCGCGGCGAGCGGGTTGAGGCGAGAGGCCTTCCGGGCCGGCACGACGCCGAAGACGACCCCGACGAGGAGCGAGACCCCGAACGCGACGGGCATCGCGACGCCGGGGACCACGAACGGGACGTGGATGGCGCGCGCCGCGCCCATCGCGCAGACCAGGCCGAGCGCCACGCCGATGGCCCCGCCGGCGGCCGACAGCGTGGCCGCCTCGACCAGGAACTGGGCGAGGATGTCGGACGCGCGAGCCCCGATGGCGAGGCGGACGCCGATCTCACGCGTTCGCTCGGTGACGGAGACGAGCATGATGTTCATGATACCGATCCCGCCCACGACGAGCGAGATCGCGGCGACCCCGGCGAGGAGCGTGGTCAGTATCCCGGTGACGGACTCGAGCAGCGCCTGGATCTCGCGCGGATCGCGCACGGCGAAGTTGTCCTCGTCTCCAGGGAGCATGTGCCGCCGCCTCCGGAGGATGAGCGAGATCTCCTCCTTCGCGTCATCGATGCGATCGGCCGACACCGCGGAGGCCATCAAGGTCCCGATCCGGTCGTTGCCGAGGATTCGCCGCGAGAACGTCGAGTACGGCATCAAGACGACGTCGTCCTGGTCGATCCCGAACGTCGACGCGCCCTTGGTCTCCATGATGCCAATCACCCTGCAGGTCACGTCGCGGAGGCGCATCTCCTGGCCGATCGGGTCGCGGGTCTCGAACAGGGCGTCGCGCGTGGTCACGCCGATGACGCACACGCCCGCGCCGGCGCGCTCTTCTTCGACGCTCGGCAGGCGCCCGACGGCCGCTCCCCAGCCGCGGATCTCGAAGTACTCCCGCATGACTCCGGCTGCCGTGACGCTCCGGTTGTTCGAGCCGACCACCGCGCGGAGCGTACGCTGGCCCGCTGCCGTGACCAGGCCGACGTCGTGGGCCTGACGGCGAATGGCGTCGAGGTCGCTCGCCGTGAAGAGCGGGACGTTGAACGTGTTCTGCTGCAGGCCGTGCACCTGCCCGGGAATGATGATGAGCATGTTGCTGCCCAGGCCGGAAATGGCGTCGCCGACGTACGCGCTCGCGCCGCGGCCCATCGACTGCATCATGACGACGGCGGCGACACCGATGACGATCCCGAGCGTCGTGAGCATCGTGCGCATCTTGTTTCGCAGGAGCGCCGAGAACGCGATGGCGACGGTGGAGGCGATCACGACGCTTCCTGGCTCGCGTCGGAGAGGATGCGGCCGTCGCGGAAGACCACCTGCCGGCGCGCGTACGCCGCGCAGCTCGTGTCGTGGGTCACGACCAGCACCGTGATGCCGCGCTCCCGGTTCAGCGTGGTCAAGAGCTGCAGGATCTCCTTGCCCATCTTCGAGTCGAGGTTCCCGGTGGGCTCGTCGGCCAGGATGATCTCGGGGTCGTTCACGATCGCCCGCGCGATGGCGACCCGCTGCTGCTGACCGCCCGAGAGCTCGTTCGACCGCGCGGCCTCGCGTCCGCCAAGGCCCACGGTCGCCAGCGCCTCAGCGGCACGCCGGAGACGCTCGCGCTTGCCGACCCCGGCATAGACGAGGGGCAAGGCGACGTTCTCGAGAGCGGTCGTCCGCGCGAGCAGGTTGAACTGCTGGAAGACGAACCCGAACCGCGAATTTCGCAAGACGGAGAGGACATCCGGCACCAGATCCTGGACCGGTATCCCCTCGATCCGGAACTCACCCTCGGTCGGGACGTCGAGGCATCCGAAGATGCTCATCGTGGTCGACTTGCCCGAGCCCGACGCTCCGGTGATGGCCACGAACTCGCCCGCCGCGACGTCGAGGTCGATGCCATCGAGGGCCCTGACGGTCGCATCTCCGCTTCCGTAGGTCTTGGTCACACCGCGCAGGGACAGGAGGACCGGGTCGTCAGTGCGCGAGCCCATAGGCCTTCCTCCCTTCCGGCGTGAGCTCCGAAAGGACGCTCTCGCCCGGGTCGAGCGCGCCAGGGGCGATCTCGGAGATCTCGCCGTCGGTCACGCCGGGCCGGACGTCGACTCGCCGGAGCTCTGCACCGTCACGCAGCCACGCTCCCGGCCTGTCGACGGGCGGGTAGCCGGGTGGAGTGAAGCGGAGCGCGCCGCTGGCGACGCGCAGGACCCCGGTCGCGGTGGCCGTCCGGATGCGAACGGACGCGGTCATCCCGGGCTTCAGCAGAAGCTCGGCGTTGTCGACAGCGATCACGGCCTCGTACGTCACGATGTCCTGGACGACGACCGGGGAGTTCCGGACCTCGGTCACGACGCCCTCGAAGACCCGATCCGGGTAGGCGTTCACGCTGAAGAACGCTGCCTGCTGCCGCACGAGCTCGCCGATGTCGGCCTCGTCGACCGCGGCGATGACGCGCATCTTCCGGAGGTCGGCCGCGACCGTGAACAGCACCGGCGTCTGGAGCATGGAGGCGACGGTCTGGCCCGGATCGATGCTTCGAGTGATGACGACGCCGTCGATCGGCGCGTGGATGATGGCGTGGTCGAGGGAGTTGCGCGCCACGCCGAGCGCTGCCTGCTGCGCCGCGAGCTGGGCTTGCGCAGCCGTCACGCGCTGCTCGTCGAGGCGCGCCGCCGCAGCGGCGTTGTCCCGTTCGGCCTCGGAGAGCGAGCGACTCGCGTAGAGCTGCGTCACTCGAGCGAGATCGCGCGCGGTCCGGTCCCGATCCGTCCGGGCCTGTTCGAGCGCGGCGCGCGTGGCGGCGACGGTGGCCGCCGTCTGCGCGAGCTGCGCCTCGAGCGACACCCGGTCGAAGCGGGCGAGCACCTGACCCTCCTTGACGTGATCGTTGTAGTCGGCTTCGACCGTGACGATGCGCCCGGAGATCTCCGCGCCGACCTGGACGGTGGTGACCGCCTCGACATGACCGGTCGCGCGGACCTCGCGAAGGACGTCGCCCCGGGTGACGATCGCGGTCCGGAAGCGCGCGGCGAGCGGGACCGGCCTGGGTCGCAACACCATCCAGCCGACGGCGACGAGCAGGGGCATGGCCAGAGCCGCGGCCCAGCGAATCAGGCGACGCCGGTACCGTCGACGATCCTCGCTCACGATCAGAGCGGAGAGCGTGCGCCTCGGCGTCGGTCTCGCCATGCCGTCGACGGCTGCTTGGGTGGAGATCATCGGTGAGGACGGGTCAGCAAGCGAAGTGCCAGTGTCGCGGCAGCGATTCGTGGTGCGACGGGCCGGCCTCTGGCGCAAGGGCTGCACGTGCGCGAGCGATCTGCGTCGGGCCAGCGAAGGCCTCCCGTGACCGCAGCACAGCGGCGCCGTCACTCGGCGACGCCGAGCACGTCCCGTAGCTCGAAGACCCCGCTGTCCTCCGCCGGACGCGGATAGCCGGTCATCGCCGCGGCTGCTTCCACGAGGCGGTGTCCCAGGCAGCTCATCTCTTCGAGGAGCTGCGCTCGCAGGCCATCGACATGGCGCGCCCGCGCGAGGTGCTCCACGTGATCGGCGATGGCCCGGACGACCGCCACCTGCGATCGAAGCTTGGCGAGCCGGACCTCCACGGCGAGCAGAGCATCATCGTTCGATTCGAGGGCATCGAGAGACGGCACGTGGGTGGACATGCTCGGCACCTCAGCAACGACCGGGCCATTGCACCGCCTCGTTGAGAGGCACAACGTGGTCGTCTGTGGACAGTGAAGAACCGCTGCGGGCCCGGCACGGCCCATGCTCCTCCCGAGCCATCGGCCGCCCGCGTCGCCCTCGTCGAGGGCGACGCTGCGGTCGCACCAAGAGCGAGCGAAAGAGATCACCATGAGCAAGGCGAAGAGAGTCGTACCCGAGCCGCTGGCGGCACGTATGGGCGTCGAGGGAGGCGCGCTGTGTGGAGGCTTGATCGGCGCCATCGTCGGGATCGCGGCGGGCCCGGCCGGCGCGGTGACAGGGCTGATCGTCGGAGCGACGGCCGGCGCGGTCGCAGGGACCATCATGAAGCGTGAGCACGAGCGCGATCGCATCCACGACGCCGACCTCGACGACATCATCGGAGTGACCAAGGGCGACATCGGCGTCGGTCACGACTCGGTTGCGCCCAAGGGACTTTGACGCGTCGTCTCACGCCGGACTTCTGACCGGCGCCGGGGTGCGCGCCGCCTGGATCAACCTCGACGGACTGCCGTCGCATCGCGGAGCCACTGGCCCAGCCTCGCCGTCTCTTCGATCAACTGGTCGCGGACGCCATGTGCGTCATCCGGGTGTGTCATGCGCTTGACGCAGTCAGCGACCGCGCGAACCACCGCCGCTTGCGATCGGAGCCTGGCGAGGCGCGGATTCGAGGGCGAATCGGGTGTCTTCGGATTCGAGACCGACCGCGCGACGGGATGTCCGGACATGGTTTGCGTGGCAGGCAGCAAACGGGGTGCCAGGCCGGCGGTCGGCACACCGAACGCTGCGGCCGCGGCCGGCGCAAGGGATGCGCCCGGGTGGAAGAATTGCGTCGCGTGACAGCGGCCTGTCGCTCCAAGCGGCGCAGGCCACGAGCGCGAGGCTCACGTCGCGCCAGTGACCTTCTCGCGAAGTACGCGAGCGCCGTCGATCGACCAGCCCTGAAGGAGCAGATAGTCCACGCCGTCCCACTGGAGGTGCACGTACACGTTGAAGAGATGCGACGGCGCACCCCCGATCGACGTCGTGGTCAGCGCGCGACACGCGCCGTCTGCGCCACGGAACGTCACGATATCGAGGGGACGGCGGGCCAAGGCCCGGAGCGCGATGCGTACGTGTCCGCCATTGGGGTCGCTCTCCAGCACGTCCTGGCGAGCGAGGCCATAGGCGCGGGCCTCGCGAGGCAAGAGGGGCGCCGTCAGCGTGGGGCCCTTCTCGAGCATGCGCCAGTAGGCCGAGACCGGCGCGGCGCCCACGGGCGCGCACCGCGCGTCGATAGTGACGACATACTGGATCTGATTCTTGTTCTCGCTCTTCGCGATCGAGAAGAGTGGGACCTGCGTCACGTCGGGCGCAGGCCCCGCGCCCGAGGCCGTCGGGCTCCGGAGCGCGACGAGGAAGAGCGCCAGCGCGGCGAGCGCGCGGGGCGAGCGTCGGAGGCGGGGCAGCGCCCGCAGTGTCGTGGGCATGACGGACCGTGCGGCGGAAGCCACGGTGGCGAGCATCGTGCACCAATCGTGCGCACAGGTGTGGTCGCACGTCACCCGATACCGTCACCGTCTCGTACGGGGAGACCCGTCGAGGCACGCGACATGCTTTGAGTTCGGACATGTGGTCATGGCCCCGGTGTGCATCGTGAAGCCCGCCCCGAACGACTGGGACGGTCGCTCGGCGCTCGCGCTGGTCGCCCATATCGCGGAGCGCCACCACGACACGCAACGGGCGGAGCTCGAACGCCTTCGCGAGCTCTTCGTCGCCCTGGATCGGGTCGCTCCCCCGAGCATCTCCTTCACCATTCGCACCGAGCTCGCGCTCCTCGAAGATGCAGCGCGGGCGCACCTCGCCACGACCACCCTGCTCTTCCCGTACGTGGTGGCGCTCGAGGCGAACGAGCGCGCACCGTCGCTCCAGCCCTCGGACGTGGCGCGTCTTCTTCAGCGACTGCACGGCGAGCACGAACGGCTGCGCGCGATCGTCGGGTGCGTTCGTCGCGTCACGCTCGACTGTCTCTCACTGGACACGGCTTCCTCGCTGCTCGCGCGCACGCTCGACGCGGCGCTTGCAGGCTTCGAGCACGGCGCCCGGGACCATGCGGATCTGGAGCGCGTCGTGCTGGTGCCGCGCGTTCTGTCTCTGGATCCGTCGGTCGAGCGCGACACCACCCCCGTCATGCTCCCGGTCCGCCGTAGAGAGGTCGTCTCGGCCACGGGCCGTCACGAGGCTCTCTCGGTGTTCTGCCCCTCGGAACGTCGTTCGTTCACCCCCGAGTGGTGCAGCACCTGCCCGCTCGTCCGGGAGGTCAACGAGTCGAGCGTGCGGTGCACTCCACCGGCGATCGTGCCGTCACGGAGCGTGACGCTTCCCCGACGCACGGGCGAGGATCTCTGTGTGGGCGAGGCGCTGGGACAGCACCACGTCAGCGTGGGTCTCGACGTCACGGCGAAGGCCGTCGCGGACGCGCTCGGAAAGCACGGCGACGCGGTCGCGGTGGTTGTCGATGAGACGGGCCACTTCGCCGGCACGATCGACCGGGACCTCGCGGAGTGCGCCCACGCCGGTCAGCTTGCGGGCGAGCTCCGACAGGCGGGCCCATGCATCGGCGAGTCCGCCCCGCTGGCCGACGCCATCGCCTGCATGGTGAAGACGCACCAGCGTTCGTTGCCGGTAGTCGGAGCCGACGGGCGCGTCCTCGGCCTGCTTGTCGACATCGACGCCCTCCATCGAATCGTGGATTCGAAGCGACGATAGCGCCTTCGGCGCCTCCCGAAAGAGGCGCGATTGTCGGGCTTCTCAGGACGCGAGCGCGCGGCCGTGACGCTCGAGGATCTGGAGCATGTCCGAGGTCGTGACGATCCCGACGAGCCGCCCGCGTGCCATGATCGGCAGGCAGTCGAGGCGGTGCCTTCGCATCGTGGCCGCCGCTCGGTCCACGCTCGTCTGCGGGGTGGCGAACGTCACGTCGCGGCGCATCAGCTCGCCGACCCGACGCCCCATCCGACGGTGCGCGCCTCCAGAGGGGCCCGAGAGATCGTGCCACGACACGATCCCCAGGACTTCTCCGTCCTTGGTGACGACGAGGTACGCAGCGTCGAGCGCGCGCATCCGATCCCAGGCCGTCGTCGCGCTCTCGTCGGGGGATGCCGTCGGGACGTCGGCGTTCATGATTTCACGCAGCTTCATGTTGTCCTCGCCCCCCGCATACGCACTCGACGTGCCACGCAGAATTGCGAGGACTTGCGGAGATTCCCGCGCAGACTCTGCGCCTCAGCGCAGGTTTGTTCTTCGAGAGTGTCAGCGGAGGTCGGGAAGCCTCACGGCGAAGACCGCGCCTGGATTCGCGTCCTCGATCCAGATGCGGCCCCCGTGCGCCTCCGCCGCGAGGCGGCAGAACGCCAGACCGAGCCCCCGCCCACTGCGGCTCGAAAGGGAGCTCTGAGGGTCGAGCTGAACGAAAGGGTCGAAGATTGACTCCCGCATGGCGTCCGGGATGCCCGTTCCCGCGTCGGCGACGCGGACCTCCGTGGCGCCCTCGCTGCGTCTTCGGGTTACGCGAACGACGCTCCCGCGGGGCGCGTGTCGGATCGCGTTCTCGAGGAGATTGGCCAGGGTACGTCGCAAGAGATCCTCGTCGGCCACGAGCGTCGCGCTCTCGAGCGACACCTCGAAGGTGACCTGGCGCTGGCTCGCGGCCAGCTCGAGCTCACCCGTCACGGCGGAGACCATCGCCAAGAGGTCGACCTGGTCGGCTTTCGCGGAGAGCTTTCCCTCTTCGGCTTTGCTGACGTCGAGCAAGTTGAGGATCATGCGGTTCAGTTGCCGCGCCGCGACGCGTATCTGAGTCGCGGACTCGCGGGCGCTCTCGGGAAGAGACCGGTCGCGGATGAGCACCTGCGCGTGCAGGTCCATGGCGTTGACAGGATTCTTCAGGTCGTGGACGACGAAAGCCATGAGGCGCTCCTTCTGCAGCTGGAGGCGCAGGAGGTCGTCGCGCTGGTGCCTGAGGAGCTCGTAATGCTCCCGGAGCTCGGCGCCCATGCGCCGGAGCTTGAGCGCGGACTGGACCCGTATGACGAGCTCCGTCGGCCGGACCGGCTTGGTCAGAAAGTCGACGCCCCCGGCGCGGAGGGCGCGGTCGAACGTGTCGACGTCGCGCAGCGCCGTGAGGAAGACCACGGGCGTCTCGAGGCCCCCGGGGAGCGCGCGGATGCGCTCGCAGGCGGCGAACCCGTCGATCCCCGGCATCCGCACGTCGAGCAAGACGCAATCGGGATGCTCTCGTTCGAAGAGCGCGATCCCCTCTTCGCCACCGGACGCCAGAAGGACGCGGAACCCCTCGTCTTCGAGCGTGTGACGCGCGAGGCTACGATTTGCCTCGTTGTCGTCGACGACGAGAATCGTCTGGCTCTGCGCTTCGAAAATGGAGGCCATGGGTCGCGATCGACGGCAAACCGTCGCCGCTACGGTTAGCGCCACGAACGCAAAATGGGAAGCGGGACCAACCGCCGACGGGCCCTCCGACCCCCGCGAGCGTCGCGGGGACACCAAGAACCCTCGTCAGCCCGTGAGATCGCGATGCACGATGCCTTCCCCGTGCAGGTAAGCGAGGGCTTCGCAGAGCTGCCGACCGATCGCGAGAACGCGGCCCACCGCAACGCGTTCGCTCCCGCTCCGGCTCATCAAGTGCCCGAGCGACTGACCCTCGACGTGCTCGGTCACCAGGTACGGCCGGCTCTTGTCGGGGTACGCGATGACTCTCACGATCGCGGGATGGTTCAAGCGCAGCCCGATGCTCTCTTCGCGCTGAACCGCGAGAAGAACATGACGTCGCTCTCGAGGTGCAAATGCGGCACCTTGAGGACGACGGTTCTTCCCGCGGTACGCTGGCGCGCCCGGAAGACCGAGCCCATCCCGCTGCGCGCAAGGACGCGCACGATCTGGAAGTCGTCGACCCAGTCCCCCGGTTCCAATTCGAGATTCATCGTCTCTTCAGGCCGCGCGCCCCGCTCGTCGTCGCTAGAAGGCCAGCCCACGGCTGGACTGGCGACGCTCACTGGATCGACGCTGTCCCGCTCCCGGCGATGCTCGGCCTGGCGCCAGTGCTGTCGGCCAGCTCCTGTCCCTTGCCGAGGACGAGCCGCACCACGTCCCTGTCGCGCGACGTCACGGTGACCCGGAAGCCAGTCGCCGTCGACGAGACGGCCACCTGCGTGTTCGCGACCGACAAGGGCGAAGCACCCGACACGTGGCCCACGACCGCGACGTGCGCCATCTGGCACGCGATGACCCGGCCCAGCCACTGCTGCGTCATGCCTGGCTCCGCGCGAAGGCTCACGGCGACGCCGACGGGCTCGAGCGGCCCCTTCGGGAAGACCCCGCGGTCGCGGACGATCTCGACGCCAGAGACTCGGTCGGCGTCCGCGAACGGGCCCCGGGCGCGGTCCGCGTCGGGCACCTGGTAGCAGGCCGATTGCTCCTCGTCGCGGAGGAGCTTCGCGGCCTGGAGGTGCCCCTCCGCATCGGCCGGACTCGCCGCGCGCGCTGCGGCCTCGTGATCCACGGCGCTCATCTGGCGATACGCCGATGACTGAGCCGCGCAGCCCGTCGCGACGAGCGACGCGACCGCGAGGATCGCCCCGCCCGCCATACCGTTCATTGCAATCATGACATCTTCTCCTCTTCGCGACGATCGACGTCGTGTGTCGTGAGATCCACGACTAAGCACGACCCACATCAAAGAAACTTAAATAGAAGTCTCATATCCGATGTTTTTCCATCAGTGCGAGGGGGGCCCGAGGCTCTCGCGAGGAGAGAGGAAGCGAGACGCGAACCGTCGTTCCGGTGCTCGCGTCGCTCTCGACCTCGATGTGGCCGAGGTGCGCCTGGACCGTTCGCGCGGCGAGGTAGAGGCGCAGGCCGAGCGCGCGCTCGCCCTCACCGCCCTGGGGGCGCGTCGGCGGGGCGGGCTCGAAGACGCCCCGAGGCGAGACGCTCGCCGGAAGCGCGCCGGCGTTCCACACTTCGAGAACGGCGCGCCCCTCGAGACCCCTCAGGCGTACACGGACCACGCCGCCCTCGGCGCTGCGCTCGACCGCGTTGGCGACCAGCCGGCCGAGCAGCGACGCGATCGCCTCCGGGTCCCAGCCGCCTTCGACCCGTGAATCCGAATCGAATCGCAAGTCGTACCCGGGATAGCGGTACTGGAGAGCATCGAGGGCGCGCTCGCACAGCGCCCTCAGGTTCGCCCGGCGCCGCGCGAGGCGCGGGCTCTCGCTTGCGCGCGCGAACTCGAGGACGTCGCGGAGGAGAAGGTCCGCCGCGTCGAGCGCGTCGACGATCGATTTCAGAGCCGGGGCAGACGCGTCGCGCCCATGACCGGCGAGGACGCGGGCCGTGGCGCTCGCCCGCGCCAGCGGGCCGGCGAGCGCGTGGTCGATCGCGTCGCAAAGGGGACCCTCGACCGCGTGTGCCGATGGCGGACGACGGGCCCGGTCGATCCGGCCGTTGCCGTCGGCGAGACCCTCGGCGAGACGACTCGCGAGGCCCTCGACGGGCGAAGGGCTCGAGCCCTTGTTCAACCGCCGCCAATCATCGAGCAACGCGCTCATGTCCCTCGACGCCATGCGACCAAATTACGTCGTGTCGAGATTTGCGAAAGGCCCTCCGCGAGAGCCGTCGCTCAATTTACGGCTCATTTACACCCATCAATTTTTATATCTGCTTTACAGATTGCACCGGTCAGGCGTCGTGCGGGACTTCGGGCAAGACGTTCATCGGCGGCGCCTCCGCACGAGACGGCAACAGCAAGCGGAAGCTGGCGCCGCCCCCGGGGCGGTTTTCGCACCAGATTCGGCCGCCGTGCGCCGTGGCGATCCCGCGGCATATCGTGAGTCCGATTCCCATTCCTGTCGCCGAGTGCGTCGCGCGATGAAACTTCGCGAAGACCGGCTCCTCCTCCCCCGGCGGCACGCCGGGTCCCGAATCGGCGACTTCGATCTCGATCCCGCCTTCGACGCGCCGCGCGTTGACCTCGAGCGGCCCACCAGGCGGCGTGTATTTCGCCGCGTTCTCCAGGAGGTTGACCAGCACCTGCTCGATGAGGGTGGCGTCGAACGGCGCGAGCGCGGCGTCGGAGGCGATCCGCACCCGGACGGGCCGCGTGCCCAGCTGGTCCTCCAGCCGGCCGAGCGCGACACCCACCACCTCCTCGATGGCCTGCCACTCCTTTCGCACGCGCAGCGCGCCCGCCTCGATCGCGGTCACGTCCAGGAGATTGCGGACGAGACGATCGACGCGGCTCGCCTCCTCCGAGATCGTCAGGACGTATTCGCGCCGGCGCTCGCGCGACAGTCCGTCGCCCCCCTCCAGCAGCGCGGTAGTCGCTCCTATGACGACCGCAAGGGGTGTACGGAGGTCGTGGGATATGAGCTGAGGAGCGCGTTGCGAACGCGCTCCTTCTCGATCTCGCTGTCCTTCTCGCGCGTCGCGGAGAGGCTCCTCCGGAGTTGCTCGGTCTGGTTGCTGATGACGAGCGACGCGAACAGCATCACGCTGAAGGTCAGCAAATAGCGGCGATCGTAGATCTCCAGGCTGAAATAAGGCTCGACGAAGAAGAAGCCGAAGGCGACGAGGCTCAGCACGCTCGTCAAGAGCGAGGCCATGTAACCGAACCGCACCGCCGTCACGACCACCCCCAGCAGGAGGAGCATGACGCAGTCGGTGAACTGGCGGTCGAGCACGAACCACCCGACGGCCACCGCAAGGCCAACCGTCCCCAGGCTGGCGCCGAATGCGACGGCGAACGTCCTCCGGCCGTGGATCGACAGTGGCACGCGTCCTCAGCTGGGCTTGAGCCGGTACCTGCCTCCGGTATCGATGACCAGGAAGCGCGGGTGGGCGGGGTCCCTCTCGAGCTTCTCGCGGAGCCGCTTCATGTGCGCCCGCAGGTACTGCTTCTGAGAGTGGCCGCCCCCACCGGGCCCCCAGACGGCTGCGACGACCTGGTCCTCGCTCAGGGCGCCCCCCCGGCTGGCCGACAGCGCCGCCAGCAGCCTGCATTCGAGCGGGGTGACGTGCACCTGTCGCCCCTCTACGAAGAGGCGCTGGCGCTCCCGATCGAGACGAAACCTCCCGGCCGGCAGCGAGGACGGACTCTCCATTCGCCTCGCGCGCGGCGCTTGCTGGAGCCAGAAGCGCATACGCTCGAGGAGATCCGCCGTCCAGAACGGCTTGACGACGTAGTCATCGGCTCCCGCCTCGATGATGGCGCGTCGATCGCCTTCCGCCCACTCCGTGAGCACCGCCAGGATGGGCGCGGGCGTCCGGGCGCGTAGCCTCGACGTCAGCCCGGCCACGTCGACCGCACGTAGACCCACACTGATCAAGACGAGGTCGGGCTCGTGGGCAACCGCGCGAGCAAGCATTCCGGCCCGCGTCCCGACGTGCAGGCTGCGAAAGCCGTTCGTCGCCAGCGTCGACACGAGAAAGCGTCGCACCTGAGGTTCGGTCTCGACGACGAGCACGAGGGGCTGCACGCCGGCAGAACCGGCCATCCCGGGGGAAGCGCGTAGCACCGTGGGCCCTTCATGGGTGTACCGTGCCGCACGATCAAAAGGACGTAAATTCCAGTCCGAGCGAGACGCGCACACGGTACCAAAGCCGCTTTGCTGGTTCCTTATCCGGACCATGCGCGATTTTATCTTCGCTTTATGTGCGAGTAGCTATATCCCCATCGTGGAGCGTCGTAGCAGTGGAAACAAGCGCTCGACCGTCGGCGGGTCGCGCCCATGAACGGGGAGCAGCCGGCTACCACCGTGACGCGATCCGCGGCTGCGCCCCTCGTCTTGCTCGCGGAAGACGACAAGGGGATGAGGCGGTACCTCCGCGCGACCCTCTCCGATCAGCGGCTCCGCGTGGTCGAGACCGAGAGCGGGGCCGAGGCTCTGGCGCAGGCAGCGGCGCACAATCCCGATCTCATCTTGCTCGACCTCGGACTGCCGGACATGGACGGCATTCACGTCACGACGAAGCTCCGCGAGTGGACCGCAGCGCCCATCTTGATCATCTCCGCCCGGGACGAGGAGATCGAGAAGGTGGCCGCCCTCGACGCGGGGGCGAACGACTTCTTGACCAAACCGTTCGGCACGGGAGAGTTCCTGGCGCGCGTCCGCGTCTGGCTTCGCCACACGCAGCGTGCCTCGTCGGACTCGACGAGCAGCGTTCTCGCCGTCGGGGACCTCCGGATCGATTTCGCCCGGCGCGTGGCCTCCGTCGCGGGGCGGGAGGTCCGGCTGACGCCGACGCAATACAAGCTCCTGGCGACGATGATGCGCAACGCCGGCAAGGTCCTCACGCACGAACAGATCCTCTTCGCCGTGTGGGGACCGGCATACACGCGCGAGACCCAGTATCTCCGGGTGTACATGGGACAGCTCCGGCAGAAGCTCGAGGCGGATCCCGCGCGACCCCGGTACTTCGTCACGGAGCCAGGCATCGGATATCGGCTTCGCGAGGGTTGACCGAACACTCGACGTTGACGATTTGCTGACGAATCGAGCCTTCGTATTTAGGACAATACCATTCGTCGCTGGCCACGTTTCGCCTCGAAGCGCGTGACACGGTGTCGGCCGCGACCGTCGGGCGTCGGCACATCCATTTCCATATTTATCAATCGACCGCGTCAATTTACACCGTTTTTACGCAGCGAGTTCTATAGTCTGGTTAGGTGGTTGTGACGGAATGAAGCCCTTGCTCGGGTCTTCCGCGTACACGCGCGCTTCGACGGCGTGTCCCGTTCGCACGACCTTGGAGGGATCCGGCAGCGACTCGCCCGCTGCCACATGGAGCTGGAGCTCGAGCCCGGTCACCATCTCCGTCACGGGGTGTTCGACCTGCAGGCGGGCGTTCACTTCGAGAAAGAAGAGATCGCCCCGCGCGTCGGCGATGAACTCGCACGTCCCCGCGCCGAGATACCCGACGCTCTTCACGACGCGCAATGCCACGGCGTGCAGCTCGCGACGGCGCGCTTCGCCCGCGTCGTCCGTGAAGAAGGCGGCCGGCGACGGCGTCTCTTCGACGATCTTCTGGTGCCGGCGCTGGACGCGGCACTCGCGTTCGCCCAGGGCGTACGCCCCGCCTTGAGCGTCGCAAAAGGCCTGCACCTCGATGTGACAGGGCTGGTCGACGTAGCGCTCGAGATACACGCGCGCGTCGGCGAACGCGACCCTGCGCAAAGCCCGACCTCTCGCTCAGAAAGCCGTATCCAGGGTGAACGGCGCCGGCGCCGGTGCGTCGAACGGCCTCGAGAACGGCATCGACGTTCAAGTACGAGTCCTTCGGATTCACACCTGGACGAGGTCTTCCGGCTCGAGGCTGCCGTCCGGGTGGTCGAGCTCTCCCGTCGTGCCGCCCCCATGTTTCTCGAGCCAGCGGTGCGCGACGACCAGGAGTGGCGGCTGGATGATACGGGCCACGATCGCGAGCGTCATGGCGCCCCCGATGACCACGATGGCGAGCGGCTTCTGCGTCTGCGCTCCGATCCCGTTCGACACGGCCGCCGGGAAGAGGCCGATCATCGCGACGAGCGTCGTCATCAGGCACGGGCGCAGTCGCTTCTCGGCCGCCTCTTGCGCCGCGCGCTCGATCGAGTGCCCTTCCGAGCCCCTGAGGCGCTGGAAATAGGTGACCACGAGGATCGCATCCTGGATCGCGATGCCGAAGATCGAGATGAACCCCATGGCGGCCGACACCGAGAAGTTTACCTGCGTGATGAGGAGCGCGAGCACCCCGCCCGTGCAGGCCACCGGGATGTTCATGAGAACGAGCGCGGTGTCGATCCAGGTCTTGACCGCGCTGTACGTCAGGAACGTGATGAGCAGGATGGTCAGCGGGATGATGATGACGAGCCGACCTTCGGCCTCGTGGAGCTGGTTGATCTCGCCGCCCCACTCGAGCCGCGTGTCGTAAGGGCGGCACAACTTCGTGCCGCTCGGCGCCTTGTCGCACTGCGGGATCTCTCGCTCGATGCTGGACTGGGCCTCGGTGATCGTGCTGACGAGGTCACGCCCGCGCACGCTGAACTTCACAGGCGAGTACCGGCGGGCGTCCTCCCGGTAGATGATCGCCGGTCCGTCGACGATCTGGATGTCCGCGAGCTGTCCGAGCGGCACCTGCGCGCCGTCGGGCGTCGATACGGTCGTCTCGCGAATGGCCTCGAGGCTCAGACGGTACTGAGGCTTCCAGCGCACGGTCAGGTCGAAGCGCTTCTCGCCCTCGTACACCACGGTCTGCGCCTGTCCGCCGATGGCGGCCTGGACGACCGCATCGACGTCGCCGGTGTTGAGGCCGTAGCGCGCGTCGACGTCGCGGAGGGGCGTGATCTTGATGTTCGGCTGGCCCATCGACTGGAACGAGCCGAGATCCTTGATGCCCGGGACCTTGCCCATGACGTCGACGATGGCGTTCGCGATCTTCTCGTTGCTCTCGAGATCGTTACCGAACACCTTGACCGAGTTCTCGCCCTTGACGCCGCTGACGGCCTCTTCGACGTTGTCGCTGATCATCTGCGAGAAATTGAAGACGGCGCCGGGGAAGGCCTCGGTGAGCTCCTTGTTCAACTCGTCGGTGAGCTTGTCCTTGGTCTCGCCGCGCGGCCACTCGTCGAAGGGCTCGAGCGGCGCGAAGAGCTCGATGTTGTAGAAGCCCGACACGTCGGTCCCGTCGTCGGGCCTGCCGAGCTGCGAGACCACGGCCGTCACTTCCGGGTGCTTGCGGTGCTCTTCGTCGCAGGGCGTGATCTCGTCGGCGGGGCAGCCGCGGACGATCGCGCGCATTCTGCCGACGTACTTGGCCGACTGGTCGAGCGAGATCGAGAGCGGCAACGTCGCGCGGATCCAGAAGTTGCCCTCTTCGAGCTTCGGCATGAACTCGCGACCGAGCACCGGGAAGAGCGTCGCCGTCGCGATGATCGGGATGAGCGCAAGCGGCGCGACCCAGTTCGCGCGCTTCACGACCCACGCGAACATGGGGTTATAGACGTGCGCGAGACCGCGCATGACGGCGCTCTCTTTTTCTTCTTCCTGCGCCGGGATGACCTTCGACGCCAAGACGGGCGTGAACGTCAGGGCGAGCACGATCGCGCCGCCGATCGCGAACGCATACGTCTTCGCCATCGGCGCGAAGATGACGCCCGAGACGCCCGTCATCGTGAAGAGCGGCAGGAACGCGACCCCGATGATGAGGGTCGAGAACGTGATCGGCGTCGCGACCTCGCGAGCGCTGAGCTGGATGCGCTCGGTCATCGTCCCTTTTCCGTGGGGACCAAGGTGACGGAAGATGTTCTCCATCATGATGACAGTCGAGTCGACGACAATTCCGAAGTCGACCGCGCCGAGCGAGATCAAGTTCGCCGAGGTCTTCGTGCCGACAAGGCCGCAGAACGCGATGAGGAGTGCGAGCGGGATGTTGATCGCCGTGATGAGCGCGGCGCGCACGTGCCCGAGGAAGATGAAGAGGATCGCCGTGACGAGGCCCATCCCGACGAGCAGGTTCTCGATGACCGTGTGGGTCGTCAGCTTCACCAGCGCGCCGCGGTCGTAATACGGCTGGATGTCCATCCCCGGCGGCAGGATGTGGTTCAGCCGGATGTAGTCGACCTTGGCGTGGATGCCCTCGAGCGTCGGCTGCGTCTCACCGCCGTACCGCATGAGGACGATGCCCTGGACGACGTCGGGTTCGCCGTCGTAGCCGACGAGGCCCAGCCGAGGCGCGTGGCCGATGTCGACGTCCGCCACGTCGCGAATGCGAACGGGCGTCCCCTTCTGCTCCGAGACGACGATGTTCTCGATGTCCCGCTGCGCCGCGTTGCGCGAGCCGAGAAGGCCGATGCCGCGCACGTCGTAGCTCTGCTCGCCCATGAAGAGGCGGTCGCCGCCGACGTTCTCGTTCGCGTTCTGGATGGCGTTCGTGACCTGGGCGAGGGTCGCGTTGTTGCCGCGCAGGCGAAAGGGATCGACCTCGACGTGGTACTGCTTGGTCTCGCCGCCGTAGCTCGTCACGTCAATGACGCCCTGGACGGTCTTGAACTGGCGCTCGAGAATCCAGTCCTCGGCCGTCTTCAGGTCCTTGAGCGTGTAGCCCTTGCCGACGACGCGGTACCGGTAGACCTCACCAATCGCGTTCCAGGGCGAGAGCTCCGCCTGGAGCCCCGTCGGCAGCGACACGAACTGGATGCGGTTGATGACCTCTTGCTTCGCGACGAGGTACGCAGTGTTCCAGTCGAAGTAACACTTCACGTCGGAAAGCGCGAAGAGGCTCTGCGAGCGGATGTGCTCGAGGCCGGGCATGCCCGAAAGGCCGATCTCGAGAGGCACCGTGACGTACCGCTCGGTCTCCTCGGCGCTCCATCCCGGCGGCTGCGTGATGATCTCGACCAGCGGCGGCACCGGGTTCGGGTACGCCTCGATGTCGAGCTCCTTGTAGGCGAGCAGGCCGACGACGATGAGCAGCGCAGCCGCCGCGAACACCATGAGCGGCATCCGGAGGGCCGCGGCGACGATCTTTTGAATCATGATGGTACGTGCCGCGGTTTCAGAGCTTCTGCGACAGGAGGATTGCGCCGCTGATGACGATCTTCTGGCCGGCATCGAGGCCGTGCTTCACTTCGAGCCACGGGCTCGATTCGCCTTCGTCGACGTCGACGGGCAGGCGCTCGAACTGGATGAGGCCCTTGTCTTCGCCGATCTCGACGAAGACGACCTTGTATTCACCCAGCCGGAGGAGGGCGTTGCGCGGGATGGCCAGCGCCTTCTTCTGCTCGACCGAGATCCGAACGGTCGCGTACATCTCGGGGCGGAGCAGGCGGTCGGGGTTGTCGAAGGTGCATCGGATCCTGGCCGTGCGCGAGGTCGGGTCGAGCATGCCGCTCACCCAGTCGACCTTGCCCGAGAACGACTTGTCCTTGTAGGCGACCGTGGTGACCTGGGCGGGCGCGCCGACCTGCACGCGCGCCAGATCCATCTCGTAGAGGTCGCCGATGACCCAGACCTTGTCGATCTCGCCGATCGTGAAGAGCTCCTGCGTCGCGCCGCCCGTGTACTGCCCCTGCACCTCGGCGCCGGGGTTGATGTTCATCAGCAAGATCTCGCCATCGATTGGCGACGTGAGCGTGAAGGTCTGCGTGACGCTGTCGACGTTGCCCGCCCGCAAGAGGAACGCCTTCTGGCTCGCGCGCTCGACCTCGGCCTTGGTCTTGCGCCAGGTGTCTTCCGCGGCTTCCTGGTCGGCGGCGGACCCGGCCTTCTCTTCGAAGAGCTCCTTCTTGCGCTTGAAGTCGTGCTCGGCGGCGATGACGTCGGCCTGCGCCTTGTGCACGTCGCTGACGGCGTTGCCGATGTCTGGCGACTCGATGACCGCCAGCGGATCGCCCCTCTTCACGCGCTGGCCGAGCTGGGCTTCGATCTTCACGACGCGGCCGGTGACCGGCGTGAAGACGTGGGCCGACTTGAGGTCTTCGAGAGCGACGCGACCGCTCGTGAGGATCGTGTCGTCGACGTCTTGCTCGGCGACCGTCTGCACCTCGATCTTCGCGTCCTTCACCTGCTGCGCGGTGAGCCAGACCTGACCCGGCGGCGGCTGCGGACCTTGCGGCTCGGACGCCTCCGGCTTGTGGCACGACGCCGCCGCAGCCACCAGCGCGGCCAGCGCGAGCGCTCGCCACGATGCTCCCCACGATCTATGCACGTTCATCAATGGAGAACCATTCCAACCGCCTGCTCGAGCTGGAACACGGCAGTCCAGTAGTTCGTCACATCCTGGATGTATTCCACGTTCGTCGCGATATACGCGCGCTGCGCGTCGAGAAAGTCCGTCAAATTTGCGGCGCCCTTGTCGAACTGCAACCGCGTGATGTCTCGCGCGGTCTTCGCGCTCTTGAGGAGTCCGCCTGTCTCCATGCGTTGAACGAGCCGCTTCGCCCCGAGATAAGCGGAGTAGCCGCTCGCGACGTCGCTGACGACCTGCGCCGTCGCCTTGGCTTGCCCGAGCGCGTTCGTGTCGTAGGCCGCCTCGGCCTTCTTGACCTCGCCCTGCTGCTGATAAAAGACCGGCAGCGGCGCCGAGACGCCGAACGTCAGCGTCGGCGGCTGGATCGCCGACCCACCGGTCCCTGTCTGCGCGTAATTCACAGAAAGCGAGATGTCAGGAAAGCGCTGCCGGCGTGCCAGGGCGATGGCCGCCTCGGCCGAGGCCTTCTGGTATCCCGTCGCGATGAGGTCGGGACGACGCTCGAACGCCGAGTGGAGCAGGCCGTCTTCCGTCGCGTCGGCGAGCGGCGGCGGCACCGTGTAGGTGAGGATCGCGGTGTCGACGTCGAAGTCGGGCACCGGGCCGCGCACGCCGATGAGGAACGCGAGCGCCACGCGCGCCTGGCGCGCGGCCTCGACCGCGCTGTCGAACGCCTGATCCGACTCGAGCTTCTGGGTCTCGATCCGCGCGAGGTCGCCCTCGTTGATCGCGCCGCTGCTGTAGCGCGCCTGGAACACGGTGAGCGTCTTGGCTGCAGCGTCCGTGACCTCCTTGGCGAAGCGGTACGCGAGCACCGCCTGCGCGACCTGCAGGTAGGCCGACTTGATCTGAAATTCGAGCGTTCGCTGGGCGTCGACTCGAGAGAGCTTCGCGGCAGCCAGGGCGTTCTTCGTGACCTTCAAGCGCAGCCCACGCTTGCCCGACAGCGAGTTTTCGATCGCGGCCGAGTCCGAGAGGCCGACCTGCCAGACGTTGGCCGAGCACTCGGAGCAGCCGGTCGGGTCGTAGTTGAAGACGCGGCCATAAGCGCCACTGACCACGGGGTTCGGGACCGCGCCTGCGACGCCGATATCGCCCTCGGCCGACTTGACCGCGGCCTCCGCGATCAGGAGATCGAGCCCCCGGGACCGGAAGATCTTGAGGGCGTCGTCGAGCGAGAGGAGCGCAGGGAGGTCGGTGGCCGGGGGCACGACACCATCGGCCCGAGCCTCACGCTCGGGGGCCACGACACCGACGACGGCGGAGCCGAGGAGGAGCGCGACGAGACGAAGGAGGGGCGCACACGAGGATCTCATTCGTCTTGCCGTCGCCATCGCCATCGCCGATACCATCGCGGCAGAGCAACTGTCGAACCAGGGGGAGAGCATGCCGGGGACCAACCTATCGAACCGCAACTACGCCGCTTCGAGCCTCTCGCTTGACCTCGTGGAAACATGGAAACGGGCGCCCTGCCCACTCGCTGGAAAGGAAGGCGACGGAACTCACCCGACGCGATCAGGGTCGAGGCTTCATGCTCATAAGCAGGTATAAAAGCCCATCCTTAGTTTGGCCTGTTGTCATCATCGGGTGACGATCTCCGCGTTGGGGCGGGCGAACCCGCGGGCCATCTCTCAGGCGGGCGCAACGCCCCAGTCGACGCCGGCCTCGACGCGGGGGAAGGGTGGCCGGGGACGGCTCGAAGCGTCCGTGAACATCGAGGGCATGGACCCGCCGCGCTCGCACGGACCTTGCCAGGGGGCGCTCTCGATGAAGCTTCCGAAGCTCGAGACGGGCTCGCCACCACACCGAGAGACCAGCGCATCGCCCTGCCCCGACCTCCCTCGCTGCGCTGGCGTGCGAGCCGTGAAGTCCATCGCGAGGCTCGCCGCCGCGGCACCATGGCTCTTGCCGCTCGTGATGGCGTGCTCGGGCGAGAACGTGGCGCGTCCCCCTCCGCCTCCGGTCGATTGGCAGGCGTTCCAGCGCACGCCGCCCGATGCGGGTCCAGCGACGGGACCCGCCGCCAAGGAGGCCACCCTCGCGCTCGACTACATGACGGCCCTCGGCTCTCCCGCCTTCGTGCGCCTCGGGCCGCTCTTCGACGCCGACGGGCGTTCGTCGTTTCCCGGCATGGCCGACGCGCATGATCGCGAGGGCGTCGTTCGCCTGCACACGGCGCTCTTCGGTGCGCTCGATCAGCGTCACTTCGTCGCCGGCCGCGTCTGGCGGACGGCCGGCGAGCAGACCGTCGAGTGGACGATGATGGGACTTCAGAACAGCGACTGGCTGGGCGTGCCCGCGACCCACAAGCCGATCGCCATCAAGGGGATTGCCCTCCTCTGGACCAACGACGACGGCACCGTCGCCGACGCGCACGTCACCTTCGACGTGGCCGCCGCGAAGGCCCTCCTCGGCGCGGGGCCGAAGGAGCTTGCCGGTGTTCCGGCTCCCACGCTTCCCACGGAGCCGACGCAGGTGGTCGACGCTTCGCCGCAAGCGCCGGATCTCGTCGCGACCGTCCGAACCGCGCTCGACGCCCTCGAGAACAACGTCGAGGGCGCGTACGCCGCGCAGATGGCCGACGACGTCGAGCTCCACACCCTCGAGCGCGCCGACCCGACGCGGGGCAAGGACGGGCAGACCGCCTACTTCAAGGCGATGCACAAGTCGATCGCGCAGCTCGACGCCACCGTCCAGAACGGGTGGTCCGGCGGCTCGTTCGCGATCGTCGAGTACTCGCTGGCGGGCGAGCAGATCGGACCGATCGGCTGGGTCCCGCTCCAGCGCGACCGCGTCGTGAAGAAGCACAACGTCGACGTCGACGAGATCGTCGACGGCAAGATTAAGCGCATCTGGCGCTACGACAACCCCAACGAGCTCGTCATCCCCGGCCCCTGAGAGCACTTTTCCTCGTCGTCGAACGGGCCCGTCGACGCTCACGGAATCGACTTGCACCTCCTGGTTGTGTGTCACGCCCATCGCACTGCTCGACGTACGGGAAGTGCAAGAGATAGAGCTGGAGGGTGATCCGGAGCCACCGCGCCGGACGATCCTTCGTGGATCCCTCGACGACTCGCTCGACGCCGCCGAGCCGCTCGCCGCGTACGTTCGCGACAAGATCCACGCGTCCATCGACCGGGTCACCCTCGCCGCATGGCTGCGGCCCTGAGCGCTGCTTGCCATAAAATGGCAATCAATAGGCGTGCCTCGATCGCAAAATCGAGCACGTCCATTCGCCGGATACAGTCGGCGGACAGGGACGCTAACTCGATCATGATACATTCCAGACTCATTTCTTGGTTTCTTTATATTTCCTTTGCATGCTCTCGCGAATTTCGACTTCACGTTACTATTTCGGGGATGCGCGCCCGCGAAAGCGGGGTTAACGTAGGCGAATGCTCAAGAAGAGTGGAGCGGGCGTTCGCCCTCTGCGTTGTGTTGTCGCGACGGTGGCCGCAGCGCGCGCGAGCGTGAAGGAGGACGTCACCCAAGTCGTCGTCGACTCCGTGCGCGCCGCAGGCTTCGTCGTCGAGAGGATGGTCACGGTCAACCGCGAAAAAGCGTTCATCCACGAGCTGGTGTTGAGCATCGGCGGCAGCAACGAGGCCGACGCCATCCTCCTCATCGGCGGCGTCGGCATCGGAGCACGCGACCTCACGTGCGAAGCTTTGGACGAGCTGGTGGATCGGCGAATGGATGGATTCGGCGAGGCGTATCGCCGTCTCCTCGTGGACGCAGGTGAGAGCGTCGCCAACATAGTCACGGGGCGGGCCATGGCGGGGGTTTACAACGGCTGCGTCGTTGTCGCCCTCCCTCGGCAGACCAGGACCATCGTGCGCCGAACGATGCAGACGCTGGTCGTACCCATGTTGCCCAGGGCCGTCCGGATCGCCATACCCCCGGTCGCTCCGGAGTCGCACGCCGAACTCAGTTCGCCGTAGGTAGAAGGAGGTCGTCGAGCGCGATTGTGCCGCTCGTCCCACCCGCTTCGCGCACGCGACCCGCATTCGTTTGAATGTGCATATCGGGGTCAGCGCGCGCGGCGACTGGACCACCGAGGGCGCCTCGCGTATATCGGAGCCGTGAATCGGTTGAGCATCGCTTCCGTTTTGACGCTCTCCGTCGTCACGTTCGCTTGCAGTCCGACGGTCCAGTGGGAGGCCAAGGTGGCACCGGACTTCACTCCGTCGGGCCACGCGGTCTCGGTGTTCGGCGTCTACAAGGACGGCCAGATGAGCTCCGAGGCCTGGAGCGGGCTTCGCCCGCGCCTCGCCCCCGTCCTCGGACGACCAGACTGCGCCATTGCGCTCGGCGATCCGCTCGCCGATGAGCCGCTATTCAAGGCGATCGAGGAGTACGCTCGAACGAACGGACCCACGGACGACTTGCTGGCGCAGCTCGCGTCGGCCGCCGAAGGTGACCTGATTCTGGTCCTCGTGGAAGCCGGCGGTCTACCCGTCCAGGAAGAGAAGACCTCGGTCGTGAACACGCCGGCGGGATCGGCGCCCAGCCCGACGGGGAGCAAGGGCACCGCGGGATTCGCGGCGTTCACGCCGCGCAAGCGCCCGGGCGGCGAGGACCGCAGCGTTCTTCAGCTCTCGGCCTCGCTCTTTTCGATTGCCCAGCGCCGCTCGGTCGCGTTCATCGACATGCAGTATTCCGGAGACAGTATCGACGAGGCCGAAACGGCGTTCGCCGCCCGAGTCGGGCGGCTCCTGCCGGCCACCGTGTGCAAGGGATGGGACTGGCACCACGGTGTGGATCCGGAACGGATCCGGAAGCTCGCTGCAGAATAGATTCCAACGTTCGTCAGTCGCCACCCTCGGTGAGCGCGGAATCCCCGGGCGCAGCATCGCTCGATGGACTCGCCCCGCCGTCCGAGTCCATCGCCATCGCGACCTCTAGCGACGCGCCCCCCGCCAGCGCGCACGCGCCCGGATCCGAGTTCGCGTGGCAAATCGAAGCCGCGCCTCCGTTGCAGCCCGGCTGGCAGTTCGGCACCGTGCTGTTGATGTTGCCGTTGCCGTCTACCGAGCAGCAATAGTTCTCGGGGCAGAAAGGAATCGTCGGAGAGCCGCCCTGCCCGGTACAGACAAGACCACTGGCGCAATCGTTGTGACTGTCGCTGGGATTGCAGCGATCGCCCTCCGAGATGTCGGTGTTGCTGACGCCGCCGATGCAGGCTTCTCCGGCCAGGGACACTACCGCGAGGAACGTCCCGAGGACGACGAACGCGCGCACAAACATGGGGTTCTCTTTCTCGAATATTGAAGTCTTCATGTCATGCTCCGAAGATCCGACGCTTTAGAAGCGCACCAGCCATGCAGCGATGATCCTGTCGTCCGACTTGACGAGGTCGGGCCTCCAGCCGGCGGGGGCCGTGGTCGTGATGTAGCCGTCGGGCGAGGTCACGCCGCCGTGGCCCGCGAAATACGGTGTGTCCGCCTGCCGGTGGTTGAACTCCAGGTCGAACGTGAACTGCTCGATGGGCATGTACTGGATCCCGAACTCGAAGTCCCACGCGTTGAAGTGCGACCCGAAGTTCATGTCGTATCCCGAGGTCGGCGGAACGTACTGAATGCCCTGGGTGCTCTCGGGCTGCGGAACGCCCGAGGCGTTTCCGGTCGGAGCCAGCACGAGATAGCGACTCGGGTTGGACATGAACCCTGCGCCCCCGGTGAACGCGAACTGGTCGCCGAACCACGCCCGGTGATACATCATTCCGCTGATGAAGCGTGCCGGGCACGGCGTGGCGACCGAGCAATGCCCCTCCGCCGCGCTGCCGCCGAAGGAGACGCCGTCACCGAACTCGCCGCCGATGTCGAAGGTGTACGACGAGGCGAGGCGCGTGAGGACGCCCTTGGGATTGTGGTAATAGCTGACCGTCACGCTGTTGTCGCTGTGCCACCGGTTGAGGCCTGGCAGGTCCTGAGCGTCGAAGCCCCAGTAGTCGTTCGAGAGCACCGACAACCACTCGGTGGGTCGGAACAGGACCTGCGCGCCGAAGCCAGGCATCTCGTTGAACTTGCCGTACGTCTGCCACCCGTTGATGAGCCACGGCTCGATCTTGAGGGTATCGGTCGGAAAGATCTGGAGGCGCATGCCGTTGAAGAACCAGGGCGTGTTGTCCGAGGTGAACGACGGCAAGTACATCCAGTTCTCGAAGGCGTCGTACGAGAAGAGACCCACGTACGACATGAAGATGCCGGCATCCAGATTGATGCCGTGGAGAACGTCCCAGTGGTAGCCGCCGTTGGCCTCGCTGACGTAACGGAGCGCGTTCTGAAGGTCGAACTGGCCGTGGTACGTGCTGAAGTCGTTGCGCGGTACGAGCACCGAACGGACGCCGAATTGCGTCATCAGGCGCGCCCGCGCATGTTCGTAGTGAAAGTCGCCCCCGAAGCCGAGGAAGGCGAGAGTGAACTCGTTGTTGCGAGAGAGCGAAGTCGAGCCGATGACGGTGTTGTCAATGGGGTTCTGGCCGGACGCCGTGTAGTTCACGTCGAGCAAGACGCTCCCGGTGAAGATGGGCGAGTCGAGCAGCGCCTTCGTCTGCCGGTTGGTTCCGTTGAGCCAGGTGAAGTCGCCGAAGGCGAACGGGTCGCTCGCCTTCTCGGGCGCGTTGCTCGGCGCGTGAGCCTCCACGGTCGGAGCCGCCGGCGGCGTCGCGGGCATCACGGGTGACGCGGGCGCGGCAGTCGGCTCAGGGGCCGGCGGGGGCGCCGGCGCGGCAGACGCCGAAGGGGGTGGAAGGGCCGCCGGCGGAGCTTGCTCCGTCTGCGGCGTTGTCTGGGCGAGGGCGAGGCTCTCCGTCGCCACGCCAGCCGCGAATGCACCCAGCCAAACGCATCGGGCGCGCATCAATTGGAACCGATTCATGGACTTTGACTCCTGCTATGGTGCGAATAGACAAAAGCTCCCGCTGTGCCGCCGGGCGTCTCGCGGCGTCTTTCCTGTGGCTCGAGACGAGTATGGAGTTATCTAGGCGGTGTCGGCACCGTCCGGCGCGACCCGCCATGGTGACTCGTGGAAACGACCGATTTGATCAGAATGCGCGACCGACATGCTCGTCCACCACCCAACTTGCGCCCACTCTAGAGTTCGCCCATGTAAAAAGTGCGTAAATGTTACTGCCGAGTGTGACGAAAACGTCTGGCGTTTATCTTCGGGGGCGGGGACGATCACGGCGAATACTCCGGCGAAACATTCTTGAATTATTTGGCTCATTACCGGAGCGTCGCGGCGCCGCTCACTGGGCGGTACGACGCCTTGTGCCAGCGAGGTCAATCTACTCACGGAGCGCGTAATCGAGATGTAAATGTCGCCGGCGGCTGCATAAAAACTTCATACGTTCTGGCGCCGCGTCGCGCGGATTCGCTTACCTTGGACCGGCGCCGCGAAGAGTCAGTGTTGGAACGCCGGAATATCGATAAGGAGTGCTCTCATGCGCCGAAGTCTTTCCCTCATCTTGGTGCTGGTCGCCGCATGCGGTGGATGGTTTCCGCTCTTGCCGGACGCGCGAACGCCGGCGGATCATGCTCGCGCGATGGAGGCCCGATGTGCGGGCCAATCCGCGCTGCAGACCGCGGACGCCGCTTCGCCCTCGCTCATCGAGCACGTGGACGCGGCATACTCCACGGTTCCATCGGGCAACGACCGGGCCATCCGTCTCCGGGGCGCGCGACTACAGCTCCGGCCCGGCCCCCATCTCTCCGCCGAATCGCTCCAGCGCTCGCTGGAGTGCCATCAGGCGCGGGTGACGCTGGGCGAGGGTGCGGCGGCGCCCGACGACCCCTATGTCCTTCCGGGAGCCTGGCTCGACATCGACGTCGACTCGACCGGTGATGGGTTCGTTGCCGCGGTTCTGGTGAAGAACTTCGATGACGCGCAGCGCGTCCTGAGTCGCGCGCGTAGCTTCGCAACGGCGCGCCAATGATCTCAGCGTTCCGGACGAAGGCGGTATCCGATTCCGGGCTCCGTGAGAAGGTACCGCGGCCGGGCGGGATCGTCTTCGAACTTCTGGCGGAGCTGCCCCATGTACACGCGGAGGTACTGGGTCTCTCGGGTGTAGGCCAGCCCCCACACGGCGAGCAGGATCTGTTCGTGAGTCAGGACTTTCCCCGCGTTGCGCATCATCGTGGCGAAGAGCTTGTACTGCGTCGGCGTGAGGCGAACCTCTCGCCCGGCGAGGAACGCGAGACGCTTGTCGAAGTCGATGCGCAGCGGACCCACGTCGAGGGTCGGCTGCAGCGAGTTCCCAGGCTGCCTCTGCGTGTGCCGCAGCCATACGCGAATTCGAGCGAGGAGCTCGCCGCTGCCGAACGGCTTCGTCAGGTAGTCGTTGGCGCCGGCGTCGAGGGCCGCCACCTTGTCGAACTCCTCGGCGCGCGCCGACAGCAGCAGGATGGGCGCCCCCGTCCACTCGCGCAGCTTCGTCGTGATCTGAACCCCGTCCGTGTCGGGTAGAGAGAAATCGAGGACCACGAGATCGGGGTTGTGCGCAGAGGCCAGGGTGAGAGCCTCGGCGCCCGTCTCCGTCTCGACGACGCGGAGATGCTGGTCCGTGAGCGTCGTACGCAGGTACGTGAGCATCCGCCTGTCGTCTTCGACGACGAGGATCAGCGGCGCAACGGCCGCCGGGGCCGTGGGGCCTGTTACGTGCGGCCGAGGGCTCGAATACGCGGAACCGATTTGCATGGCGTTCAACTGCCGCTCGCTTTCGAAGGTCGCGTCCGTCATCGAGGTAGTCGTTTTCGTCTAAAGAATTCGCAAAATACGACTCCTTCTGCATATCGAAGACGTAAATTACGACATTGCGACAATTCGCCCAGACGTCGCCGGAGGACTGCAAGGTCGCGCGACCCCGAGAGCTACGGCGCGGAGGAGATCTGCTCGCGCACCCTTCGCTCGGGGCGGACCGGCCGAAAGCGCTTGAATTTACGTCCTTTTGATTGGCGGCCGCGGTACATCAACTCCGCGAACGCCTCGAGCGCCGGGAGACCCATGCTTGCTCGCGCCCCGTCTTCGTGGATGGTCAACGGCACCGTTCAACCCTTGGTGCTCGTCGTCGCAGACGATTCCCCGGCGCAGCGGTCGCTCGTTGCGGCCCTTGCTGCCGACGGCTTCCGCTGCGTTCGGCTGGGGCTCGCCATCGGGGCGAGTCGTCGCGGTCTCGCGCACGGGGCGCGCCTCGTATGGGTCGACCTGAGCGAACCGGGGATCGATGGGGTTGGAATCGTACGACGCCTCCGCGTCGGCTCGGCGGCGCCCATCCTCGTCGTGCTGAGGCGCGCTGGAGAGCGCGCGGTCCTGATTGACGCGAGCGCCAGCGAGTGTGTGCTGGATTCTCTGAGCTCGACCGACCGGGTCTCGCTGACACGGGCCTGGCTGATGCGCGGCTCCCGCGCTCGAGGGACGCCAGCGTGACCCAGGAGGCGGGCCAAACGCGCCTGCGCCTCGACTGGAACCGACAGCGGCTCTTCGTGGACGAACAGGAGATGCACATGACGCCGATGGAGTGCCGGCTCATCGCCGCGCTGGTCCAGAGCCAGGGACGGGCGCTTTCGGAGGACGAGACTGTGGCGGTGGTGTGGGGGATCAGCCGCCCGCGGAAGGCGCAGTACCTGCGCAAGCTCGTGCGCCAGGTGCGGCAGAAGATCGAGTGTGACCCGGAGCGCCCGCGACACCTGGTGGGCGCTCCCGGCAGAGGGTATCGGCTCAAGCTTGGCTGATCCGTCGGTCGAACTCTCGCCGGAGCGCGTCCCGAAGCACGGTGAGCCGCAGAGGACGGGCGGCCGGGCGCGAGCACTCGCCGCCAGCGTCACGACCGTCGCCATCGAGACCGCGATCTCGTGGACGTTCCTCGACCGCAGGTTGGCGGACATCGTCATGGTGTTCCTGCTTGGCGTCGTCGCCATGGCCGTGGGCTTCGGCTACGTGGCGTCGTTGACCGCAACGGCCTTGAGCATCGTGGCTCTTGATTTCTTCTTCACGGCTCCCTACCTGAGTTTCACAGTCGAAGATCACCGCCACTACCTGACCTTCCTGATCATGGCGTTCGTCGCGATCGTCATCAGCAGCCAGACCGAACGCATCCGACGCGAAGCGGCGGGGCGGGTACGCCTGGCCATGGACCGCATGCGGCTGGCCGAGGAGGCGGAGCACGCGCAGGTCGAAGTCCAAAAAGAGCGCCTTCGCAACGCGCTGCTCAGCTCCGTGTCCCACGACTTGCGAACGCCGCTGGCCGTGATCAAGGGCGCGGCGACCGGGTTGCTCGAGGGAGAATCGAGCCTCGACCCCGCGCGCCGTCGCGCACAGTTGATCACGATCGCGGACGAAGCGAGCCGCCTCGACCGTCTGGTCCGGAACCTCGTCGACATGACGTCCGTCGAGGCGGGGTCGCTTCGCGTTCGCAAGGAGTGGCAGCCGCTCGAGGAGGTCATCGGGGTCGCCCTCGGCCGCCTCGAAGACCAGCTCGCGGATCGGCCCATCGAGGTCGACATCGAAGACGAAGCGAGCTTCGCGCCCTTCGACGCGATACTCTTGGGGCAAGTCTTCCTCAACCTGGTCGAGAACGCCACAAAGTACACTCCGCCGGCCGCTCGCATCGCGATCCGCGCCCGCGCGGTGACGGGCGGGGTCGAGGTCGAAGTCGCAGACTGGGGACCCGGAGTACCGCCGGGACAGGAAGAGAGGATCTTCGAGAAATTCTACCGCGCCGCGTCGACGGGGATCGGAATGGGCGTGGGCCTGACGATCTGCCGCGGGATTCTGGCGGCGCACGACGGACGCATCGGATGTGTTAACCGGCCCGAGGGGGGAGCGTCGTTCACGTTCTTTCTCCCCGCCGTGCGGACGGAGCCCTCGGCCGATCCGCTCCCGGAGCCGTCGCCCGAGCCGTGAAACCTCGAATTCGCCGCGCCGGGCTTCACGCGGACAGCCAGGATGGGGGAGCGAGTGCAAGGGCGCAGAAACGCCCCGAGCAGGTGGCACCGACGATCCGGCGGGTCCCGCGGCTCCAGCGGTTTCGCGGCGGTTTCACCGTTATAAAGAATATATAAAACGTGGCACGGAACTTGTTGGCACCGTCCCCCCAGGAGGTCCGATCATGGACAAGTTCCTCTGTATGGTGATTGCGGGCGCGGCGTCATGCTTCCCCCTGGGGTGCGCTACGAGCGCACCCCCGTCGGTCAAGGCAGCCCAGGTCGAGCAGCGACAGTGCGACGCCGGCGTGAATGCGCGCGAAGACGCTCGGATTCTGGAGACCACCAAGGTCATCGCCTCGGAACCCATCTATTCGAATGTGCCGACTGGATACGACGGCATCGAGCGCCGCGCGAACGGCGCGAAGCTCTTGATCCGTCCTCCCGAGGGCATGTCTGCCGAACGGATGACTCGAATCCTGCAATGCCACAGCGCGCGGGAGCTCCTCGGTAGAACCGACCTCGCGGAGCTCGCGAACGATCCCTACTGGCTCCCGGGTGCGTGGCTCGACATCCGGGTTACGCCGGATGACGGCAACTTCGCCGTCACGCTCGAGGCGGCCACCATCACCGAGAGCATTCAGGTGTACGCGCGGGCGGCCGCTTACGCGGACGCCCATCCAGTCGACACTTCACCGATACGACGGTGAACCGCATGCCCACCTGTGTGGAGCGGAACCAGCTCGACGTTTGTCAGCGTGCCGTGAACGTCGCGGTCGCACGTGCTTCTTTGTTCGTTACAGACCGAGGTCCGAGAGGCCGGGGTGATCGTCGGGCCTCCGGCCGAGAGGCCCGGTTTCGCCAGCGACTCGCGCGATGCGCGATGCTCGACGCCGACACGCTCGCGTAGACTTTCGCGGCCGGGGGCCAAAGCGTCGGCGCTTCTGCTGCCCCCTCGGCGTCCGATGCTCCGGTGCGCATCAAGCGTCCGATTGTGAACTGCTCTTGCGTGCTCAACTATTCACGAGTCGGTCAGCGCGGCGATCCATCTGAGCTCCTGCAGAGCGCGGCCGGCTCGCTCTGAAGCCCGAAAGATCATTCCATCGCTGCTCTGTTGACCCCGCGTCTCGCTTCGACCGCGGTCTCCGCGCCTGGACGACGAGGCAAGTGATCGGAATGCTATGGAATCGATTCGTTCGACGTCCTAGCGGGGCTCGCTCGCCGGCCGCGGCACGCGAGCGTCGACACGAAATCTTGATGCCATCTTTGCGAAGGCGTCGGTAAAAGGCGAGTGCTCGTCGTCGCATGGAGCTCGCAT
>CALFNG010000446.1 GCA_937902985.1 uncultured Myxococcales bacterium | reverse complement strand
CGTGTGCTCTTCCGATCTGGCGAAGGCGCTGCGGCCGCAACGGGCGGGTCGGCCACGGGCGGGTCGGCCACGGGCGGAGGCGCGATGGCCGCCGCCGCGCCACGGACATCGACGGGCGGCGTCGAGACGGTCGTGTTGCCCGCGAGCGACTTTCCGACCGCCGCTCCCCCGACGAGCGCGATGGCGAGCCCCGCGCCGATCAGAACGGCGATCGCGCCCGTGCGCTTGCCGGAGCGCTTCGGCTCGGCGTAGTCGAAGACCGGCGGCGTCGTCGGTGTTGCCATCGGCGGCACCGAAACGCGCGATGCGCTGGCGGGCGTGACGGGCCGCTCGAGCGCGCTCTGCGGAAACTCGGTGGGAACGTTGCCCTCGGTGAAGGCGGCGTCAGCGCTGGGTTTGCCCATCGTCTCGGCCATCTTGGCGAGCTCTCTCAGCTCGCGCCTCATGCTCTCGCGCGTCGACGTCGGCATCCCGGAATCCTCCACTCTGAACCTGAGCCTAAACCATGATGGGACCAGGCGGGTGTGCTCGGCACATGGACGTCTCAAGACCATTTCTATCGCACCTTGTGCGCCGGGCCGGCTGGCCGCGTTGACAAGCAGGCGCAGGCCGGTAGCACTCCACTCCACGATGCCCAGGCGCCCGGCCGAGCACGAAGACGACGAGCTCGACGACCTGCCGCCCATCGATGGCGCGCTCGGCGACGAGCCCGAAACGTCGCATGATCTCGACGAGATCGACGATCCCGAGGCGACCGACGCTGGCACACTTTCCAACCTCGGCAACGTGGGCGTCGGCGGAAACCTCGACGACAGCACCGGCGAAGACGAGCCGCCGGACCTCAGCGAGCTCGAAGGCGACGAGACCGAGTCGGGCTGGGTCGACGAGTCGGTCGATTCCCCCGAGCTCGATCTCGGCGACCCCATGCTCCTCGATGCTGGCGAAGAGAGCCTTTCGCTCGAAGACGAGGAAGAGGCGCCCGCCGTCGACGAAGAATTCGGGATCGGAGAAGGCGGCGAGCGCTCCGTGCTCGACGCCGCCGAAGAGGGTCCAATCGGAGCCGACGAAGAGCTCCGGGAGGCCGATCTCCCGGCCCTCGATGCGGACGACGAGCGCGATCAGCCGACGAGGGACGACGACGAAGCCCTGCTCGACGAGCGCGTCGCTGGAGACGAGCCGCACGGAGCTCCGTGGGCCGCGGAGCCCTGGCCGCGTGTCGGGCCGCCGCTCGGTCTCGCATGGATCGGCCTGACGCGCGGGATCACCGCGCTCGCATGCGTGGCGCGCGGCGCTCTCGTGGCGGGTCGCACCGAAGCGGGAGCCCACCAGCTCGTTCGGCTGGATCTGGAGGGCGGTCGGCAGATCCTCAACGCCGAGGGGCTCGACGGCGACCGGGTCGCGGCACTGGCGGCCGACGGCGACGCGGTAGCCGCCGTTCTCGATGGCGGGAGGGTGGCTCTATCGACGGACGGCGGCGCTCGTTTCGAGCTCCTCGTCGTCCCGGAGGGGATCACGGCGGCCGATGTGTCGCTCCTCGCCGGCGTCGTATGGGTGCGGACCCGCACGGGAAGCTTGCTCGCGGTCCGAAGAGACCCCGCAGGCAAAATTGCTCTCGAACGGTGCGCGATTCCGGGCGCGGTGGTCGCTCTCTGTCGCGACGAGGGCGCAGGAATCGTCGCCCTCGCCGTCGACGACGGGGGCCGGCCATCGACGCTCGTTAGGGGCCGTCCTGACGGTTTGTTCACATGCGAGGCTATCCAGGCGACCGGGGGGCGCCCGGCAGGGCCCATGACCGCGCGGGGTGGTCGCCTCGCCTACCTCGTCACGTCGCCTCCGGCCAAGACCGGCGTATTCGTTCGGCAACCCGACGGGGGGTGGAAGCGTTTTGGCTGGGACGGCCGCGTGACCACCCTGGCGATGGTCGACGACGCCGGCACTCTCATCGCCGCCACCTACTCCGACGGCGACGACACTACGGGTCTCGTCAGGGTGGACTCGACCGGGGGTGTCTCGGTCGTGGCCCGCCTGGGAGCGGCGCGAGACGACGCCGACGCCGACGGCCGCGCGGTGGCGATGGCCTGCGATGACCCCCGGGGTGTCATCTGGGTCGCGGGGGGATTCGGGGTCGCTGCCTTTGCTGTCCGGTGAGGAAAGAGCACAGGAGCGAACGCGAACACCGAAACCTTGTTCGCGGTCCACCGTATCCAACCGCGCTTGTCTGGATTGCCCGAACTTCGTCTCGCTGACCTGCTGACCCTGCTTGCGGTCCAGCGGACCAGCTCTATTTCCGGCGCCGCCAGAGAAATGCGCGTGACGCCTTCGCAAGTGAGCAAAGCGATGGCCCGGCTGGAGCGCCATTTCGGCGTCCGCCTCTTGTCGCGAGGAGCCCGGGGAGTCGCGCCCACGGCGGCCGGTCGCCACGTGCTGCCGCGCATCGCCAACGCCGTCGAAGAGCTCCGGGCCACCACGGGAATGCGAGACGATCAGGCGCCCGCCCTCGAACTGACCGTGGCGGGTCCCTCGTACCTCATTGCGAACGTACTGCCGACGGTCGCGGCGCTCTTGCCGCGCACCCGGGTCCGTGGCCTCGAACTCGCGCCGGCGGTCCTTCGCTCGCGCGTGGCCGAGAACGTGTTCGACGTGGCGCTCTCGCCGGGTGGAATCGAGAATCGGCCCGCGGCGTGGACCACCGACAGCGTCGGCACCTTGCGAATGGCGCTGTTCGCGCGGCCCGCGTTCGCCGAGTCGCTCGGGCCGCTGCCGCTGACGTCCGAGCGCGTCCGCGCCCTGCCGTTCATCGGCCCCGCGAAAATGGGGGGCGAGCGGTTCGTGGCCATCTATGACGACTGCCCCCTCTCTTCGGAAGAGCGGTGGATCGCTCACGAGGCCCAGACCATCGGCGCGGGGCTCGAGTTCGCGTCCCGAACGGACAACGTCGTCTTCGGCCCGTTCATGGCGGCGCGGCGATACCTGGAGAGCGGCGCGGTCGTCGAGCTCCCAGTCGTCGGGTGGGACGTGCGCGAGCCGCTCCACGTCCTGTGCAACGGCGATCGCGTGCTGTCGCGGGTGCGCACCGCGGTCGTTCAGGCCGCGCAGGAGGTCCTCGACGGCCGCGGCGGCGTCGAACCGAAGGCGTCCGCCACCGTCGTCGCCAGCCGGGCGGTCATGGGTCTAGCTCCTCATCCGGCGCCCCTCGGAGCGGCCTCAACCGCCTCGCGCGGCGATCTTCGCTAGCGAACGTCTCGTCATGTCGGGAGCTACGGGCGAGGCCGCGGGATCGGCGCCGTCGACGAGAATCACCAGCGCCCTGACCATCCGCCGGGCCTCGCGCTCGAGAGGAGCGTCGTCGCCCCCTTGCGCGAGCGCGAGGAGCCGCCGCCAGGTCGCGAGCTGGGCCGGGGTCCGCCCATCGACGCCGAACCACGCCGCGAGTTCGCGAAGGGCCCCCGCGTCGCCCTCGGCGCTCGCGTACGTGTCGAGGTCGGTCTCGGCGTCGGCGTGCCGTCCGAGGGTCCACCGCGCCAGGGCGCGCCCTCGCAAGGCGACGCGGAGCGTCGGCACCTCCGAGAGCGCCGTGTCGTAGACGCGCTCGGCCTCTTCGGGTTCGCCGAGCTTCAGGCGGAGCGCGCCGAGCCCCATCCACGCCTCCGCGCTCGTCCGGTCGACCGCGAGCGCGTCGGTGTAGCGCCGGAGCGCCACGTCGTCTTCGTGAGCCGCTTCGTGGGCCCGCGCTTGCCGGACGAGCTCGTCGGCCGACGACGCCCGACAGGGGTCCGCCGTCAGCGATACGGTCGCGAGCGCGGCGAGCGCGGCGGCGAGGACGGCGGGCCTCCGAACGAACACGCGTGACCTGACTCCCTCACGAGCCTAACACGGCGGCGACGGTTTCTCGCTCGGCGCTCGGCGCGCCGGATCACTCCACGCTCTGAGCGTCCTCGATGGCCTCGGTGCGGCGTGGTCGCTTGTTGATCTCGAGGATCCCCTTGCGCACGCGGACGGCTTCAGGCGTCACTTCGACGAGCTCGTCGGCGTCGATCCATTCCATAGCCGTCTCGATCGTGAGCAACCGCGGGGGCGCGAGCATCACGTTGTCGTCCTTGCCGTGGTTACGCACGTTCGTGAGCTTCTTCTCCTTGATGACGTTCACGTCGGCGTCGTTCGGGCGATTGTGTTCGCCGACGATCATCCCCTCGTAGACCGGCGCTCCTGGGGCCAGGAAGAACGAGCCCCGCGCCTGCAGGTGATTGAGAGCGTAGGGCGTTGCGACACCGACGCGATCGGAGACGATGGCGCCGGTGGCGCGCTTCATCATCGGGCCGCCCCAGGGCTCCCAGCCGTCGAACAGGGAGTTGAGCAGCGCCGTGCCGCGCGTGGCCGTCAGGATCTCGCCGCGGAGCCCGATCATGCCGCGGCTCGGTACCCGGTATTCGATACGCGCGCGGCCGAAGCCCGGGTTCGCCATCTTCACCATGCGGCCGCGACGCTCGCCGAGGCGTTCGGTGACGATACCGATGAACTGCTCGGGGACGTCGACCACGACCATCTCCATCGGCTCGCAGAGCACGCCGTCGACGGTGCTGGTCACGACCTCGGGGTTGCCGAGCTGCATCTCGAACCCCTCGCGGCGCATCGTTTCGACGAGGATCGCGAGCTGGAGCTCGCCGCGGCCCAGGACGATGAAGGTGTCGGGCGAATCGGAGTCCTCGACGCGGATGGCGAGGTTGCGCTTGATCTCCTTTTGGAGTCTCTCGCGGAGGTGCCGGCTCGTCAGGAACTTCGTCTGCTTGCTCTTGCCGGCGAAAGGCGACGTGTTGACACCGATCCGCATCTTGATCGTCGGCTGCTCGACCAGGATGCGCTCGAGCGCCCGGGTCTCCCAGCCCGGGTTGGTGTCGACGATGGTGTCGCCGACGTCGACGTCGTCGATGCCCGCGAGCGCGATGATCTCGCCCGCCTGGGCCTCGAGGGTGGGCG
Source organism: uncultured Myxococcales bacterium (assembly GCA_937902985.1). Lineage (GTDB taxonomy): Bacteria > Myxococcota_A > Polyangia > Polyangiales > Polyangiaceae > Palsa-1150. The sequence continues at coordinate 70,160 of CALFNG010000446.1, read as the reverse complement.
TTCGCTTCAGCCCCTCGAACGTCGTCAACACCTTCACCGTCGACTTCAGAGTGCGACCGTCTTTGACGACGCCGACCGTCTGGTTCGCTCGCACGGTGCCGGCCACGATGCGGCCGATCGCCAGGCGCCCGAGGTAGTCGTCGTGGTCGACGTTGCTGACGAGGATCTGGAGGGGCGCTTCGGGATCTCCCGGCGCCGGCGGGACCTTCTCGAGGATCAGGTCGAACAACGGGGCGAGGGAAGTCGACGGGTCTTCGAGCTTGAGCTTCGCGATGCCCTGCCGGCCAACGGCGTAGACGAGCGGAAAATCGAGCTGCTTGTCGGTCGCGTCGAGGTCGCAAAAGAGGTCGAAGACCTCTTCGTGGACCTCTTCGGGACGCGCGTCGCTGCGGTCGATCTTGTTGATGACGACGATGACGGGGAAGCCGAGCTCGAGACACTTGCGGAGCACGAACCGCGTCTGCGGCAGCGGACCCTCGGCCGCGTCCACGAGGAGGAGCGCGGCGTCGGCCATGAGGAGCGTGCGCTCGACCTCACCCCCGAAGTCGGAGTGGCCCGGCGTGTCGATGACGTTGATCTTCGTCTCCAGCCACCGGACGCTGGTGTTCTTCGCGAGGATGGTGATGCCGCGTTCCCGCTCGAGATCGTTCGAGTCCATCACGCGGTCTTGAATGACCTCGTTGGCGCGGAACGTCCCCGCCTGCAGGAGCATCTTGTCGACGAGAGTCGTCTTGCCGTGGTCGACGTGCGCCACGATGGCGATGTTCCGGAGAGCGTAAGAACGCGGGGTGCTGCTCATAGGGGCCGGATGACCTAGCTTCCCGGGCCTCTTTTCGCAAGCGGGCTAACCGTTGGGAACCCGGTCGAGGCCGAGCCGGGCACGCGCTTCGGCGAACGCTTCGGTGACGCCGAACGCCACGAGATCGCGTGCTTCCGGGGTGCGCGCGACCCAGGCCGATCGCTCCTTCGGATCCCGCGGCGCCGCGCGCGCAGGGCCGGCGACCCCGACGGCTCCTGGAGATCCTGCCGAGGCGATCGCGTCGAGCGCGGCGTTCGGATCGCCGAGCGCGAGGAACGAGACGCGGTTCGCCCAGGCGAGCGCCGCCGGCCCGAGGGTCGCTTGCCGTGTCGCGACGCTCCCGGCGACTTCGAGGGCCAGGACGCCGATGTCGGCGCCCAGGTTCCTCGGGAGTCGCGCCTGGATGCGCGCCATGGCCGGGGCGAGGGCCGCGGCGTTGATTCCCTGCGGCAGCCAGTCGGGGTTGAAGCACTTGAGCCACGCCGAGACGAGCACCCCGAGCTCGCCGGGCACGGTACGGCCGAGGGCCGACGCATTCGCTCGCACCAGCTTGAGCGCGCGCAGAGCGAGGAACGCACCGATCCGTTCGTCGTTGGCGAGCGCGTGCCCCATGACGATCGTCGGCGGAGAGGAGCTGACCGGAATGCAGACGGGGCCGAGCTTCGCAGACGAGAGGAGGTTGACGTTCCCGAGTCCAATGGCCGCAGCGGCCCTGGTGACCAGGCGCACTACGGGGCCGTCGGCCGCGATCGGCGAGGCCTTAAGCGCCAGGAGGTCGACGGGCGTGACCGCGTCGAGGGCCTCGCCGGTCTTGGCGAGAAGGCTGCGCAGAGCGGGGGTCAGGGTCTCGGGGGCGAGGAGGTCGTCGAGGCCGGTGTCGAACGCCGCCTCGACCCCGGCTCCCGACAGCTCCACGGCCTTGCCTTCGAGCGTCGCGAGCATTGCTTGACTCACGCGAGCGGCGTCGGTCTGGCCGCGCAGCTCGAAGACGGCCGCCAGCACTTCGAATGAGATGGGCGTGAGCCTGCCCGCGGTCAACGCGCGTCGGGCGTCGGCGCCGGCTCGATCGAGGAGCATGTTCACCGCGGGCGCCTGGCGGTGCCGTGTGTAGAAGGCGGCGACGGCCCGGAGGAGGCTCACGTCTTGAGGGAACTCGCGCCGGGCGCCCTCGAGCGTCTGCTCGGCCTTGCGGTTGTCATGCGCGGTTTCTTCGTGAATGAGCGCCAGCTCGATGACGCGCTGGCGCTTCTCTTCGGGCGACTGACTCTTCAGCACGAGCTCGAGTTGAAGCTCGATGGCTCGCGGGGCGTCGTTCTGGCGCTTGTAGACGTCCACGAGCTTGCTCGCCGTATCGACGTCGCTGGGCTCGCACTTCAGCACTTCTTTCAGCGCGACCTCGGCGCGCGACAGATTCACGAGGTGGTGCGAGTAGAGCTCGCCGAGCTGCGCGTAGACGACCCGCTGCTCCGCGGGCGTCGGGAGCAGGCGAGCCAGCCGGATCAAGCACTGCTCGGCGACCTCCCAGTCGCCCTGGGCAAGGCAGAGATCGGTGAGGGCCGCCAGGGCTTGAGCGTCGTCGGGCCGCTGCGACAGGGCGGATTCGTAAGCTTCGCGCGCCCCGGCGGTGTCGCCCGCCTCGAAGAGTACGCGACCGCGTTGCACTTCGATGGCGAGCCGCTCGCTGGGATCCGTCACGCAATCCATGCGGCGTTCGAGCAGCTCGGCGAGCTCGGGCTGCATCTTGCGGGCGGCGTAGATGCGCGACAGGCGATCGAAGACGTTCTTGTACGCGACGTCGATCGCGGCGGCCGCCTCGAGCGCGGCGAGCGCGCGGTCGTCGTCGGCCTGCTTGTGCGTGGCAGGGTGCACGCCAGGACCGCTGGCCGGCTTCCGCTCCGGGTTCACGCCCCCGTCGATCGCGGGAGACGCATCGTCTTGCCAGAGGCTCCCGGCGTCGTACCAGGCTGCGACCTGGCGCTCGGCGATGACGCTGCTTCGCGCCACCGACTCGCTGGCTTCGGCGGCGCCCCGACGATCGCCCGCGCTCCGTCGCGCTTCGACGAGGTGCTCCCAGGCCACGATGTCCGCCGGGTCTTGGGCGATCGCGCGCTCGAGGAGCGTGCGCGCTTCGTCGGTATTTCCGACGCGCATGGCCGCTTCGGCCGCGCGGACGAGCAGCGTCGCGATCTCGAGCGGGCGCGACGTTCGATCGACGAGGCGCTTGGTGACCGCGAGGAAGGTCGCGTCGTCGCCGCCGGTGTGTGCATGCGACTGCAGCATGCGAAGGGCCCACAACGAGGGCTCCTGTTCTGCCGCGGCGACCTCCACGATCTCCCGCGTCGACTCCCAGACGCCGGCAGGGCCGCGCATGCGGAGGCGCGCCGCGAGCTCTGCGTGGGCCACGCTCTCGGGCGATCCCGTCCCGCGGAGCGCGATCGCGATGCCGCTGGCGATGGGCTCGAGCTCTTCGTCGCGGCCCTCCCCGACGAGGTGCTGCTCGAGGTACCGGAGGCTGGGCTTGTAGTCTGGCTGGTCCTCGAAGATCGAGCGGTGCCAGAGGAGCGCGCTCCCCGGATCGTGCCGCGCGGTGAAGTCGAGGTCGGCGAGGCGCTCGAAGGCCTCGCGGCGCCGCCGCGGATTGTCGGCGTTCTTGGCCTCGGAGAAGAGCTCGTCGGCGAGGCGAGCGACGCGACCGGTCCGCAGCTCGGCGCGCTCGCGCGCGACGCGACCGAGCGCGGTGTCGAGGCCTGCCGCGCGCTCGGCGCACCGGAGGGCGGCCTCTTCGTCACCGTTCCTCTCGTACTCGAAGGCGGCGTCGAGGAAGAGCAGCTTGCGGGCGTCACCGATGGAGTCCGCTGCGCGTCCCTCGCGCCAGGCGGCCAGGTCGCCCGGCGGGGTGGCCGCCATCCGCTCGTAGAGATCGCGGAGCGCGACGTCTCCAGGGCGGCCCAGGTGCGCCTCCCGCAGCCTCTCGGCCGCGAGCGCCGGGTCCCGATCCGCCACGAGGAGGGCCTCGCGGACCGCGTCGAGCGCCGATTCGGTCGGGTCGGTCGACTGCGCCCGCCGGTCCCGGACCCATCGGAGCACTTCGTCGACGTCGCCCGAGCGTCGCGCGAGCCTCTCGGCCAGGAACCCGGCGATTGGGAGCGAAGGCGCGGCGCGGTGGGCCGTCTCGAGCAAGTGCGTCTGGGTCGGCTCGGGGAGGACCCCCTCGCCGAGGGTCACGGCTTCGAGCCGGGCAACGGCCGCGCGCGTGCCCTCGCCCAGCTCGTCGGCGAAAGCATTCATCTCGGCCACGAGGTCGACCTGCTCCAGCGACGCGATCGCCCGGAGCGCGGCCTCGGACGTTCCGTCCTCTGCGCGAGCGGCCTTGTAGGCCTGCAGGGCGCGTCCGCGGTCTCCGCCGCGCTCGGCCACGATCGCGGCTGCCATAGCTGCAAGCGAGCGGTCCTCGCCAGCCGTCCCCGTGGCGCCCCAGCCCTCGAGCGTCGTGCTGACCTCGGCGAATCGTCCGGCCCGCGTGGCCATCTCGAGGGCCACCGCGCGCGCTTCCGCCGGGCGCGCGCCGTCGACCTCCAGGCACGCGAGCGTGGCTTCGACGTCCTGCGGGCTCGCCGCCGCGCCGAGCATCCGCCCGAGCTCGACCAGCCCCCGGGTCTCGGGCGAACCGGCCGTTCGCTTCGCGCGCTGCGCGGCGCGCTCATTTCGCCGCGGATTCTCCGCCGTCGGGAAGTCGAGCGCCGCAGCCGCAGCGGCCAAGGGCTCCATCGCGAGGATCGTCGCGACCGAGGCGAGGTACCCGTCTGCCGCGGAGCCCTCTAGTCCGCCGCCCGAGAGGGTCGCGAGCACGAGGCGCTCTGCCGTGGAGAGGGGCCCCGGCTCCTCGACCGATTGCGCGAGGACGGCAGCGTCGCCCATCTCGAGAGCCCGCGCCGCGAGCGGCCGGCGCGCCTCGGCGTCGCCCTCAGCCACGAGCTGTCGGAGCCACGCCAGCGCGAGCCCCCGGCTATCCTTTCGCGGAGCGCCCAGCGCCGAGGCCAGCCACAGCGCGGCGCGCGCGAGCTCCGGCACGCGCGCGAGCTCGGCGACGAGCGAAGCGGCGGCTGGCAGGTCTCCACGATCGAGCGCTTGCCGCGATCGCATGAGGAGCTCGTTCGGCGACGTGCGTCCCTCGTCTTCGGTCTCGGCACCCCGCTGGCGCAGGCACGTCTGGAAGGCCTCGACGACCCGCGCGAGCTCGGGGCCGTCGGCAAAGCGCGTCGTCGATCCGGACAGGTCGCGAGCGGCGAGCGCCCGCGCGGCCCGGTCGACCGCGACGCGAACGTCGGTCGGCGCCAGGCGCGCCGCCTGGGCGAGCCGCTTCGCGGCGCCCTCGTCGTCTCCGTCTGCCGCGGCGGCGTCGGCGGAGAGCAACATCGAATAGGCCCGGGCGGGCCCTGCGGGCGTCATCTTGATCTCGAGATCGAGCGCCTCGATACGCGCGCCCGGCACCGACGCCTGCGGCATCAACGCGCGGGTCTGGCGATGCGCGAGGGCGATCGACGGCGCGAGGTCACGCGCTTCGGTCGCGAGGGCCTCGGCGCGCTCGGCGTCGCCGACGGTGGCGAGGAGCTCGCTGCATGTCAGGAGCGCGCGCGCGCGCGCCGGGACGTCGCCGAGCGCCCGGGCTTCTTCCTCGAGCCAGGCGGCACGGTCGAGGAGGGCATCGTGGGTCGACTCGTCGAGCCAGGCGCTCGCCGCGCGTTCGTTTTCCCACGATCTCTCGCCGACCGCCAGCGCTTCGAGGGCCCGCGCCGCGGCTCGGTCGACCGGCTCGGGCAGCGCCAATGGAGGTGGGGCCGTCCTTCGCCGCGACGACTTCGGAGCCTCCGATTGCGGACCGAACACGTCGGCCGTGCGGCCGATCACCGTCTCCTCGTCCGGATCGTACTGGCGATCGTCCGGCACGAGGATCGATGGGGTCCTGGCCTCGCCCGCGCCGTCTCGAACCGAGGCGGCAGCGGCGGCGTTGCCCGGAGCGCCGTCGCGAAGCTCGGCGAGCTCGCTGTCGGCCGGGATCGTCAGCTGCGCGGTACGAGGTTCGCCGAACGGATCGAACAGCTCGCCTTCCGGGATGTCTCGTGTGGGGTCGGCGGCGGGAGGGCGGCGCAAGGGTCCCACCCCGGACCGATCTTCGCGCGACGCCAAGGCCTGCGCGCTCGTGACCATCTCGTCGTTGAGTTCGCCCCGAGCCCGCGTGGCGCTCTTGGATTGCGAGCCTTCCCGACCCCCCGCCGGAGGGGGGTCGCGACGGTCTTCACGCGCGAAGAACTGGCCGAGGCCGCCGCGCGACGGGGCGGCCGGGGCGGCCTTCGGCGGCCCGTCCATCGGCCGGGAGTGCGCGCCGGCGGCCGGAGGCGACGCGCGGAGAAGTTCGCGAGGGATCGCGCTGATGACAGTCGCGTCGTCGCCTTCGTCGGATAGGTCGAACGCCGGCGCCGGCGGGGCCGGGCGAGGTGGAAGCCCCTTGGGCCGGGGCGGGGGAACGTTCGGCGGCCGATACAGCGGGCGCGACGCGGTATTTCCCGACAGCCCGGCCGGCTTGTCGGAGACGACGTCCTTCGCCACTTCGGGGACGAAGTTCATGCTCTCCCAGTCGGAGAGCGCCGAGTCCCAGTCCATCTCGGCCGCCTCGTCGGGGCCCTTCTTCTTGTCGCTCTCGTCGGTCATGAGGTCTCGAGCCCCAGCGAGCGCCGCAGCTCCAAGTATACCGGGGACAGGACGAACCGGAGCAGGTCCTCCGCGCGCGGATTGCCCGGCACGGTCTGGCCAAGACGCTCGGCAGACACGTTGAGCATGTCGCAAAGGACGACGCTCGGGTCGCCGCTCGCCACCGCGGCGATCCGATCGTGCGAGGCCAGAGCGCTCTTCGTCCACGCGCGAGGCTCGGCGCGTCCTGCGACGATGGCTCGACACACCTCGCCGAGGGACTTGCGCGTCTTTCGGCTGATGGCCTTGCCGATGAGCCTCTCGACCTCGGCGAGAACGGCGTAGGGCGGGTGATCGATCGGCACCTCGGCGAGGTCACACCCGGCGACCACGATCGCAGCGACGGTCACGTCGTCGCGCGAGCGGACCACGGTCGTGCCGCGCGTCATCGCGACGAGCTCTCGCGCCACGCGCGCCCTGACGACCGGCGACAGAGGCGCCTTGATGCTCGGTCCCACGATGAGCGCGGGGGGCTCTCCGGGGACGCCCTGCACGTCGAGCGGCTCCTTGCCGCCGACGTAGAGGTCGAACTCGCGGATTCCGAACGCGCCTGCCCAGGCCGCGATCTCGTTGCGAAGGGCGAGCCCGCTGCGCGGGTCGATCTTGTCGCGCCGGCCGACGCCGCAGGAAGAGAGGCTCGGGCCCAGCGCCTCGGCGAGCGTCGGCCCGAGGGCCGTGAACAGCTCGGCGATGGGTCCGCTGTCCCCGGGAGCGAGCATCGCCCTGAGGGTCGCCTCGGAGACCGCGACCTGCGGCGTGCGCACCTTCCTCGCCGCGAGCTGGGCGAAGGCTTGCTCGGAGGCGATGTCGGCCTGACCGAGCGCCGAGAGCACGCCGATCGCGGCCTGCTGGAGAGCGTCGTCGTTCAGGGCGCGCGCGACGAGAACGAGCCGTCGCACCGAGGCGAGGTCGGTCGGGCGCTTCTCGAGGAGCGACAGCAGCCTGCTCCTTGCGCTCTTCAAGAGCCGCACCCGCACGTCGTCGGGGTGAGTCGTCTGGAGGAGCATGTCGAGGGCTTCCCCGTCGCCCGGCTCTTCTTCGAGCAACTTCACGATCGCGGGCGCGGCGGCCTGGGGGGTCTTGAGGCGATCGCGGTGGATCGCCATGGCAAGCCGGGCAGCCTCGACGCGCCCCGCGGGTTCGGGTCGCTCGTACATCAGCTCCTGGAGGATATCGGTCGCCTCTTTCCACGACGCGGTCCTTGCCGCGGCGCGAGCGAGCCGTTCGCGCACCCGGAGGTTCGACAGCTTGGCCCGGTGCAGCCCGAGGAGCACGTCGAGCGCGACGTCGTGGCGCCCGAGCTTGTTCTCGTAGAGATCGACGGCCGCGATCCCCGCCGTCACGCGGTTCTTTCCTGGCGCCGTGTCGAGCTTCGCGAGCCGGGCGAGGGACGCCGCCGCTTCTTCGAAGTTCCCGCGCCGGATGTTGATCTCGCCGAGCAACGCCAGCGCCCCGACGTGATCGGGGTCGAGCATGGTGACGTGTTCGAGCGCCTTGAGCGCCGCCTCCTGGTCACCGCCTTCGCGAAGCACGCGCGCCTGCTCCCAGAAGAGCTTCTGGATTTCCGCGGGATCGTCCGTGACGTCGAGGCGCCGGGTGATGAGGGCGAGAAGCTTCTCGTTGTCCTTGCGTTCGCGCACGCGGCGAAAGAGCTTGTCGAAGGCCACCGGGCGCCCGGCGTCGCGCGCGAAGCTCTCTTCGAGCGCGCGGTCGGTGGTCCCCTGATCTCCGAGCTCGAGCGACAGGAGCGCCGCTTCTTCCCAGAACTTCGCTGCGCGCCGATCGTCGAGACACCGCGTTCCCAGCTCGGACGCGGCTCGGATGCGAAGCGGGACGTCGCCGGTGCGCTCGGCGCAGGCGCGTAGCCCTTCCCAGGACGCGAGATCGCCGGGGCGCGCGGCGACGACCTTCTCGAATGCGGTCCGCGCCGCGTCGAGCGCGGCGGACGCGAAGAGCGACCAGCCGGCGAGGGCCGTCGCGTCGAGGGCCGAGTCGTCTCCCAGGATGCCATCGACTTCGAGCAATACCGCGGCGCGCCGGCGCGGGTCGGACCCGGGAGGAGCGAGCTCGAGGTTCGTGAGGTGGATCTCGACGGCGGCGCCAGAGAGAAGAGGCGCCGGCTTGTCTGGATCCACGCGAGCGTTGAGGAGCGCGGCGCTCGCGAGCATGGCGTCGCGCCCGGTGCCCGAGAGGCAATCGGCGATCGCGAGGCGCGCGGAGCGCTCTTCACGGGGTTGGCCCAGCGCCGTCGCCGCGGAGAGCCACTCGATCGCTGCCGGGAGCCCGCCGCCGGCTTCGACCCAGCGTCGGGTCTCGAGCGTGAGGGCCTCGAGGTCGTGCGATTCGCGGGCGAGCCGGACGTGCTCGACAGCGGCCAGCAGCCGTCCGCCTTCTCCGCGCGCCGCGATCCGGGCCGTGGCTGCCCGCGTGGCCCCGGCGTCGCTGGCGCCGCCGGACCATGCGAGCCGCCCGAGGGCCCCGGCGACGGCGACCACGTCGTCTTCGCCCTCGTCGATCTCGATGAGCGACGCGAGGGCCGCTTCGGGGTCTTCGGCGGCGATCTCGAGAGCGAAGCGTTCGAGCGCGATGACGCGGCGATCGCCCACCTCTTCGGCGCTCTCGAGGGCGCGACGACGAGCCTCGAGCGAATCTGGTTCGACCGCCCACGACGCCCAGGCGAGGGCGGTCTGGGCGGCCTCGGGGGCTCCGGCCGTCGCCGCTTCCATCTCCTCGATGGCGGCCACGCGGTCGCCCTCTCGCCATCGCTCGAAGCCCGCCTCGAGGCGGAGCGAGGACGCGAGCAGGGGATCCGTGGTCGCCGCGGCCGCATCCGAAGCGACCCGAGCCGCGGCGGCGTGGTCGCCCTCCGCGCGATCGAGATCGGCGAGATACGACGCTACGAGGACGTCGGCCGCGTCGCGATCCGCGAGTTCACGCAGCCGCGTCCGGGCGGCGGCGGTGTCGCCCGCGGCGTGGCCTCGCATCGCCGCGACGAACGAGAGCCCGCGCGACACCTCGGCGTCGCTCTCGATCGCCGCGAGCTCCTCGACGGCGGTTCGCGCGCGCGCCTGGGCGTCCTTCGAACCGCTGGGCGCGAACGCTTCGACCACCCGGGCCAACCAGGCCCCTCGCGGTGTCGCGCCCATCTCGCGGAGCGTCTTGGCGACCGCGTCGTTGTCGCCGCGCGCGTGCCGGAGCCGAACGAGCTCGATGTAGAGAGAGGTCGATTCGGTCTCGACGCTGCCGGCCGCGAGGAGCCGCTTCGTGGCCTCCTCGTACCAGGCCGCATCGCCCGCGATGCTCGCGAGCGAGCGCGCGAGCCGGCCCGTTGTCGCGGGAGGTGTGCCGAACATGGCCGCCTGGCTGAGGGCGGCCTTCGCGCCTGCTCCGTCGCCCGCCCGCACGGCCCAGACGAAGGCAGCGAGGAGGAACGAGCGGCCGCGCGCTTCGTCGGTACCGAGGTGGTCGGCGAAGGCCTCGAGCTGCGCCGCGTAGGCCGCGGGATCCGCGCCGTTGGCGAGCATGTCGAGCTGCAGGGCCCGGGCCGGCAGGCATCCAGGGTCGTTCGCGATGGCGCGCCCGAGGGCTTCGAGCGCCTTCGCGGTGTCGCCGTCGGCCGCGGCCTGCTCGGCGACGCGCATCGCGAGCGCAGCGCCGCGGCCGGCGTCGGTAGCCGTCGCGAGGCACTGGGCCGCGATCTCGCCGGCGAGCGCCGTGTCGCCCATTCGCTCGGCGACGCGGATCCGCGCGGCGGAGACGGCGGCTTCTGCGAGCCGCTTGTCGTCGCTGCCGTCTTCGCCGCCGGCGGAGTTCGCGATAGCCGCCGCGCGTTCGAGGATCTCGGCCGCGAGCGAGAGCTGCCCGAGCACGCGGCGCGCCTCGCCCGCGCGCATCCACGCGTCGATCATGCGAGCCGGTTCGCGGATCCAAAGCGGAACACCCAGGGCATCGCCGCGCGCGGCGTCGACGAGTCCCTGCTGCACCTGGCTCGCGATGCCTTCGAGAGCAACCGCGTGCAGCTCTCGCCGGGCGCGCGCCTCGTCGGTTCCGGCTACGCCGGGATGTTCACGGGCGAGGGACTCGAGCAGGGTCGTGGCGATCCACGTGGCTTGCGACTCGATCGCCCGGGCCTCCTGGGCGAGCGCGATCGCGCCGTCGATGTCGTTCTCCGCGGCGCGCATGCGGGCGCGGTCGACGAAGAGGAGCGCGCGCCACGTGGGCTCGATCGCGAACGCCACGCGCTCGGCCAGAGCCGTCTCGCGGGCCCGCGCGTCTCCGGTTCGGCCGGCCAGGACCTCGAGCGCGAGCCACGCGCTCGAGCGCTCGGGTGCCGGCGCTCCGGCGACCTCGAGGGCCTCACGCACGCTGACCATGGCCTCGGCCGGGTTGGCCGCGACGTCGGCGAGGTACGCGGCGCGCATCAGCAGCGCACGGACCTTCTCGTCGGGCCTCGTAGCGGCGACCACGAGCGCGTCGACCAGCCGACCCAGGTTGCGGAGGCTGCGCCGCTTCTCGAGCAGGCGGACGAGCCCTTCGAGCGGCTCGTGAAAGGTCGAGTCCGCGCTGTAAGCGGCCAGGTAGTCGCGTGTCGCGGCCGGCTCGTCACCGCCGCGTTCCTGGACTTCGCCGATCTCCGTGAGCAAGCGAGCCTGACGCGCCGGGTCGGCGGTCGCCGACAGCTCGGCTCGCAGTCGGCGTATGGACTCCGCGAGGGTCGATTGCACCTCGGGGCTGAGTGGAGCCGGGACGCGCGACGGGGTCGACGTCAGCGGCTCCGGTGGCTGGCTGAACGTGGTCGGTTGGGACATGCGCGAAGTCGGCGCGGACGACTGCGACTCTTTCGCGACAAGCGTAACGTAGTCAGCGCGATGCACGCATGACAAATCGGTCCGCGATCGCGCGCGGGCCGCGAGGCCACGCTTGGCCTCAGCCGCGGGCGATGACGATGGCGATGCCGTCGCCCGCGCGGCGGAACCCGCGCGACGGCGTCTTAGAGCAGTTCTGCGAGCTTTTCGTTCACCTTCGACTCGACCTTGCCCTTCAGCACACGAAGGAGGAAGGGTAGGTCGATCTGCACGCGCACGCTCGAGTCCGACACTTCGACGGTGCCGGTCGTACCCTTGGCCGCGCCGGAGGGCGTCTCGAAGCGAATGTGATCGCCTTCCCAGCGCCACTGCAGGCCGAGCTTCGCCTCCATCGACTTCGCCAGCTCTTCTGCTCGCTTCTTGGCTTCTTCTTTGGCGAGAGCGTGCGGTCGGCGGATGTCGATCGTTGCCATGGCGGTTCGCGGCCTCGGTCTTGTCTGGTGCGTTGCGTTGCGTTGCGTGCGCCGTGGTTCGCGTTGCGAACGGGCGTCGATGCGTCGCGTCTAGTCGAGCCTCTTGACGATCCAGTAGCCCCGTGGCGTGTCGACCGGCCCGGCGACTCCGCCTGCCGCGAGCGTGAAGAGCACGTACTCGGGCGCGGGCTCGAGGATCCCGAGCTTCACGCGCCCGACGTCATCGGACGAGCCGGCGTCCCCTTGCTGCACGGCAGCGTGGAAGTCTTGCTGGGCCGTGGCGAGGAGCTTGGCCGCGAGCACCTTCGCGTCGTCACGCGAACGATTCGAGGGGTGCCCCCCGCCGACGCTCGGCTGGGCGCCCGTGTAAGAGACGAGCACGACCCCGAAGCGCACTTCGCGCGGAGTGCCCATGGGCAGAAGAGGCACCGGCGTCCCGTCTGGCATCGCAGCGCCGATCCCCCCGTGGGTCCGCCGGTCGGACTCGGCGGCGACCAGGTCGCTCAAGAGGAGGGAACCGGCGTCGTCGGTCGTTCCAGGGGAGCTCGCATAGCCGCCAGCGGCCGGGGGGCTGCTGCCGCCGTCTCTGGGGCTCGCCAGGCTGCCGCCGTCGGCCGACCACGAGGGAGCGACCTCGCGGCCCACGGGGGCCGGCGGCTGGAAATCGCGCACCACCAGCCAAACGGCCAGGACGACGACCGCGAGACCGACGAGCGTCGATGCCCAGCGTTGCATTGGGGATCGCTACTGGCTCCCGTCCTGGGGAATCTCGTCGTCGGGGGGCGGCGGGGCGGGCCCGAACTCTTCGAACGGACGCTGCGTCGCCGGCGGCGGATCGCCGTAGAGCTCGAGTTCCGCCGCGAGCCAGTTCTCGCGAGCGATGAGCACGGCGCGCTGCAATCGGGCTTCGACTTCGCCCTGGTCGCCGCCCTTGGCTCCGGCTGCGACGATGGGAACGCCCTCGAGCTTCGCGAGCTGCTGCTCGACCTCGGCCAGATCCTTTCGCACGAGGACGGGATCGATCTGCGCGCGCTCGGCGTACTCGTCGGTGAGGATGACGAGCTTGTCGGGGCCCGCCTCGGCGAAGCCGGCGCCGACGGCGCAGCGGGTGGTCTCGTTGCCTTGCCGGTACGAGACGAGCCCCGTTCGCAGTGCTGCGAGGAGCGGCAAGTGGCCGGGGAGCACGCCGAACTCGCCGTTGACGCTCGGAGCCGTCACTTCGTCGACGCTCGCCGAGAGGGCGCGACCGCGAGGCGTGACGATCTCGAGCTGGATCTTGTCAGCCATGGCCGCCTAGTTCTTGCCCATGAGCTTTTGGCCTTGCTGCTTGGCCTCGGCGATGTTGCCGACCATGTAGAACGCCTGCTCGGGGAGCTCGTCGAGCTTGCCCTGGATGATCTCTTCGAAGCCGTCGATCGTCTCCTTGAGTGGGACGTACTTGCCGTCGGCGCCAGTGAACCCGGAGGCCACGAAGAACGGCTGCGACAAGAAGCGCTGGACCTTCCGCGCGCGGGCGACCACGAGCTTGTCCTCTTCGCTCAGCTCGTCCATGCCGAGAATGGCGATGATGTCTTGCAGGTCCTTGTACTTCTGGAGGATCGTCTGGACCTGACGGGCGACGTCGTAGTGACGCTGCCCCACGACGGCGGCGTCGAGCAGGGTCGAGGTCGAGTCGAGCGGATCGACGGCCGGGTAGATGCCGATCTCGGTCAGCGCGCGGCTGAGGACCGTGGTCGCGTCGAGGTGGGCGAACGCCGTGGCCGGCGCCGGATCGGTGAGGTCGTCGGCGGGCACGTAGATGGCCTGGACGCTCGTGATGGAGCCCTTGTTCGTAGACGTGATGCGCTCCTGGAGCGCGCCCATCTCGGTGGAGAGCGTTGGCTGGTAACCGACCGCGCTCGGGATCCGGCCGAGGAGGGCCGACACCTCGGAGCCGGCCTGCGTGAAGCGGAAGATGTTGTCGACGAAGAGGAGGACGTCTTGCTTCTCCTCGTCGCGGAAGTACTCGGCCACGGTGAGCGCGCTGAGCGCGACGCGAGCTCGGGCGCCGGGCGGTTCGTTCATCTGCCCGTAGACGAGGGCGGTCTTGCTGATGACCGGCGCGCCGCTCTCGAGCTTCGTCTCCGTCATCTCGATGTAGAGGTCGTTGCCTTCGCGCGTGCGCTCGCCGACGCCGGCGAAGCAGCTCACGCCGCCGTGAGCCTTGGCGACGTTGTTGATGAGCTCCTGAATGAGAACCGTCTTGCCGACGCCGGCGCCGCCGAAAAGGCCGATTTTGCCGCCCTTCCGGTAAGGAGCAAGGAGGTCGATGACCTTGATGCCCGTCTCGAAGACCTCGATCTTCGTCGACTGCTCGACGAAGGTCGGCGCCGCGCGGTGAATCGGCGAGCGCATCTTGGTCCGGACCGGGGGGCCGTCGTCGACCGGCTCGCCGATGACGTTGAGGATGCGCCCTAGGCACTCGGGGCCGACCGGCATCTGAATGGCGGCGCCCGTGTCGCGCACCGCCATCCCGCGGACCAGGCCGTCGGTCGTGTCCATCGCGACCGCGCGGACGGTGCTCTCGCCGAGGTGCTGCGCGACCTCGAGGGTCAGGTTCTCCTTGGCATTCGAGACGCCCGGGTTGGTCACCTTGAGCGCGTTGAGGATCTTCGGCAGCTTGCCGTCGGGGAACTCGACGTCGACGACCGGACCGATGACCTGGACCACTTTGCCGAGGTTGGCGGTCGAACCATTCGAGGGGGCGGGACCGGCGGGGAGCGCGGACTGGGACATGGCGCGCGCGTTTACCATGGGGTGAACGGCAGTTCAATGAGCGACGTCGCGCTTCGTGCGCTCATGCTCCAGAACAGCGCTCACGCGTGGAGAACGTGGAGAACGTGGAGAACGTGGAGAACGTGGAGAACGTGGCCAGCGAGGCGCGGCCTCTTTACGTGCGCCGTCTACGGGTCTCCGTGCCTCGAACGAGCCGCAAGCTCGGTCGCGCGTTGTTACGGTGCGCGCGATCGGTCAGGCGCCCGCGAACCACGATCCACGGAATCGCGAACATGCTGAGGAACGCGAGGGTCGCTTCGGCGCCGAAGACCTCGTGGTGCGCGCCCGCTCCGACGACCCGAACGACGCTCACGATCCAGAGGGCGGAGAGCGCGACGAGGACGTCGACGTCGCGCCATCGCGACGGAAGGGGAGGCGAGGCGCCCGCCTGCGGCTCACGCGGAGGCCGCGGGGGAGGAGCAGACGGCGAGCGCGCGAACGGCTCGCCAACGGCAGGAACCGCGGGCGGTGCAACCGGTGTGGGGATCAAGGCGGCAGGTCCTTTCGCCGCGAAACCTAGGCCCCTCCAGATAAGGATTCTGCAAAGGTTTCCCTCCGTTCAATCAAGACTTCATGTGGACGCCGGGGGCTGCCGACGAAATCTTAACGTTTTCTTGATGCGCCTCGAACTAGGGTCCGGACTGCGTCGAATGGCCGGCCATGCCGGCCCAACGGGGGACCCACCATGCTTGGCTCCCTTGCCACGGGGCGAACGCCGGCACGCATCGCGCGCCGGCAAAGGCACCTTTCCGCCTTAGCCCGGCAGCTAACCTCGTAGACGCGAGGAAAGGCGCGAGAGCGCCGCAACAACGCCCGCGGATTCACATGCCACACGCTATCGGACGATGGCTCTTTGGCGCTCCTAAGGACGTCAAGGACCCGGAAGCATTTCACAAGCTCTCCCTGGTGGCGCTCCTCGCCTGGGTCGGCCTCGGCGCCGACGGCCTCTCGTCTTCGGCCTACGGTCCCGACGAAGCCTTTCGCGCGCTCGGCGAACACACCGGCTTCGCCTTCTTCCTCGCTGCGGCGACGGCCGGCACGGTCTTCGTCATCAGCTACGGGTACAGCCGCATCATCGAGCAGTTCCCCTCGGGAGGCGGCGGGTACGTGGTCGCCTCGAAGCTTCTCTCGCCCGAGGTCGGCGTGGCGTCCGGGGCGGCGCTCCTCGTCGACTACGTGCTCACGATCACGATCTCGATCGCCAGCGGCGCCGACGCAGTCTTCAGCTTCATCCCCGAGTCGTTGCACTGGATCAAGCTCCCCGTGGCGTTCGCGGGCGTTGGGCTCCTCACGGTGATGAACATCCGCGGGGTCAAGGAGTCGGTGACGGCGCTCGTTCCGGTCTTCGCGCTCTTCGTCATCAGCCACATCGTGCTGCTCGTCGTCGCGATCGGCGGCCACTTGGGCGACGCCGGCGAGGTCGCGACCGAGGTGCACCGGAACGTGAGCGCGACGACCACGGCGCTCGGCATGTTCGGCGCCCTCAAGCTCTTCGTTCACGCCTACTCGATGGGTGGCGGCACCTATACCGGCATCGAGGCCGTCTCGAACGGCGTCGGGATGATGCGCGAGCCGCGCGTCCAGACGGCGAAGCGCACGATGACCCTGATGGCGGTATCGCTGGCGGTCACCGCGGGCGGCATCTTGCTGTCGTACCTGCTCGTTCACGCGCGGCCCGAAGAAGGCAAGACGATGAACGCCGTCCTCCTCGAACGGATCGCGGGCGGCTGGTCGATCGCGGGGGTTCACGTCGGCGGCTGGTTCGTGGTCGGCTCGCTGCTCACCGAAGGAGCTCTCCTCTTCGTGGCGGCGCAGGCCGGGTTCCTCGATGGGCCGCGCGTCATGGCGAACATGGCGACCGATTCGTGGCTGCCGCACCGCTTCGCCGCGCTGTCCGACCGCCTGTCGATGCGCAATGGCGTCGCCATCATGGGGTTCTTCGCGTTCGTCGCGCTCGTGTACACGCGCGGCGACGTGTCAAAGCTCGTCGTCATGTACTCGATCAACGTCTTCTTGACGTTCAGCCTGTCGAACCTGGCGATGACCCGGTTCTGGATCACCCATCGACGCGAGCACGCGACGTGGTTCAAGCACCTCGTCGGGCACCTGGCCGGCCTGGTCTTGTGCGTCACCATCCTCGTGATCACGATCATCGAGAAGTTCGCAGACGGCGGCTGGGTGACGATGCTCGTGACGACGATCCTCGTCATCGGCTGCTTCATGGTCAAGCGCCACTACCGCGCCGTGGTCGGAGCCCTCCGAAAGCTCGACGACGAGCTGCCTTGCCCCTTCGAGGGCGGGGGACCGATGGAGCCGGGTTTCGTCCCCCCGGCTCCCATCTCCGAATCCTCGTTCGCGTCCGCCGGGACCCGAGGGCTCCTCGAGCATCACGGGGCGCGCGATCCGGACCGGAACAAGGCGGTCGCGATCCTGCTCGTCGGCGGCTACAGCGGCCTCGGTCGGCACGCGCTCCTGACGCTCCTTCGCATGTTCCCGCGACACTTCAGCGGGATCATCTTCGTCAGCGTCGCCGTCGTCGACTCCGAGTCATTCAAGGGCGCCGACCAGGTCGAGGCCCTCGAGGCGCGTACGCGCGCCCACCTCCTCAACTACGAGCGCTACGCGCAGTCGCTCGGTCTGACGGCGTCGAGCGCGTTCGCCGTCGGAACCGAGGTCGCCGTCGAGGTCGAGAAGATCGCGACCGACCTGACGGACCGTTACTCCGAGGCGCTCTTCGTCGCCGGCCAGCTCATCTTCGAGGAAGACACGCTCTGGAATCGCATCCTCCACAACGAGACGGCCTTCATGGTCCAGAAGCGGCTGCAGCGCCGCGGGCTGCCGATGATCGTCGTGCCCGTGCGCCTCGACCTCCGGGCGGGGCGCACGCTGTCGGTCCAGAAGCAGCGGCTCGCGGCCTGAGCGGCGGCCACGTCGCCTCGCGACGCGGCCTCGCGACAGTGGCTGCCGGGGCGACGCCGTGCGAAGGTCCGCGCTGTGGTTCGCGCTCGCGACGTCCTCGGCCCCGGGTCGCCGCTCTCGCGAACGCTCCCCGGCTGGGAGCATCGCGAAGGCCAGCTCGCCATGGCCGAGGCGGTGGAGCACGCCTTCGAGAGCGAGAGGCACCTCTTCGTGGAGGCGGGGACGGGCACGGGCAAGACGCTCGCGTACCTGGTCCCGGCGGTCCTCAGCGGTCGAAAGGTGATCATCTCGACGGCGACGCGCGCCCTCCAGGAGCAGATCTTCGCCAAGGATCTGCCGATCGTCGCCCGAGCGCTCGCCGCGCACGGCGTGACGGTCCACGCGGCGATGATGAAGGGCCTCTCGAACTATCTGTGCCTTCGCCGCCTCGGAGAGGCCCGCGCGTCGGGCGATCGCGGCATGGGCGTCGCGCTCGCCCGTGTCGCGGACTGGGCGCAGACGACGGGCACCGGCGATCGAGCCGAGCTCACGGATCTGCCCGAAGACGCCGATGTCTGGCGCGACGTGGCCTCGTCGAGCGAGACCCGCATCGGGGTCAACTGCGAGCACTTCGAGGCGTGCTTCGTCACGCGGATGCGGCAAGAGGCCGAAGACGCCCAGATCGTGGTCGTCAACCACCACCTCTTGCTGGCCGACCTCGCGCTCCGCACGGGTAAGCGAGGGGCACATGCAGCCGTCCTCCCTCCTTATGATGCCGTGGTCTTCGACGAGGCGCATCAGGTCGAAGACGTCGCGACCGACTTCTTCGGTACGCGCGTCTCGAACGCCCGGATCGTGGCCTTCCTGCGCGACGCCGAGCGGGGCCTGGTCTCGGTCAACGCTCTCGAGGCCCTGAAGAGCGGCCCTGTGCGCCAGACGCTCGAGGGCGCCCGCGAGGCCGCGCGTGCGCTCTTTGGCCAGCTCCTTGTCGGTGCGGCGAGCGGGCCGGGCGACGCGCGTCGAATGCTCGTCGAGTCCGACATCACGTCCGGGGTGCGCGCCGCGCACGAGGGGCTCGACCTGCGGCTCGAGGCCCTCGAGGCCATCGCGCGGTCGCGCGGCAACGAAGAGGTCCTCCAAGTGGTCTCGCGTCGTGCGGCCGAGCTGCGCGACGATCTGAAGTCCATCCTCGCGGGCAGACACGTCGAGTCCGACGGCGAGGTGTCAGGGGTCGTGCGCTGGATCGACGTGCGCTCGCGCAGCGTGTCGCTCGGGGCGAGCCCCGTCGACGTCGGCGGCACGCTGCGGACGCGCCTCTTCGACCGCGTCCCGACGGTCATCTGCACGAGCGCGACGCTGGCGACGGGAACGAGCTGCCATTTCGCAAAGGCCCGTCTGGGCGCGCCCCCCGAAGCCGCGGAGCTCATCGTGCCCTCGCCGTTCGACTTCGCGTCGCGCGCGGCGCTCTATCTCCCCGACGACCTGCCAGAGCCCGCCGACCCGGGCTTCGACGACGCCGCCACCGAAAGGATCGCCGAACTCGTGAAGATGACCGGCGGCGGCGCGTTCGTCCTGTGCACGTCCGCGCGCGCGATGCGTTCCCTCTCCTCGCGCCTCCGCGGCCGGCTCACGCAACCGCTCATGGTGCAAGGCGAGCGCCCGAAGCACCTGCTCCTTTCCCGATTCCGCGCCAGCGGCCGCGCAGTGCTGGTCGCGACGATGAGCTTCTGGGAGGGGGTGGACGTGCCCGGTTGGGCGCTCCGTCTCGTCGTTCTCGACAAGGTCCCGTTCGCGCCGCCCAACGACCCCGTCGTCGCGGCGCGATGCGCGGCGCTCGACAGGGAGGGGGGCAACGGCTTCACCCAGTACTCGGTGCCCTCGGCCGCAATGACCTTGAAGCAAGGCTTCGGCCGCTTGATTCGAACGCAACGCGACGCCGGGATCGTCGCCATCCTCGACAAGCGCATCGTGCGGAAGGGCTACGGCAGGGCCCTCCTCGCCGGGCTCCCGCCGGCGCGGCGCGTGCGCACGCTCGACGAGCTGGCGACCTTCTGGGAGGGCATTGCGTCCGACTCGTTTCCGGCTCGTGACCCTGACGAGAGCGGCGCCGCCGAGTCGCCAGTGCCCTGGCAGTAAGGCGGCGCGCGCCGGGTCGCGCCGAGTCTCGCTCCTCCAATCCCGCCGTGCTACACGCGCGAACAATGAGCGAGATCAGCGCCGTCCTCGCCCGCGCCATCCTCGATTCGCGCGGGAACCCCACAGTCGAAGTCGAAGTCCAGACCGCCACGGGCCAGGGTCGCGCAGCGGTGCCCAGCGGGGCGTCGACCGGCGAGCACGAAGCGCTCGAACTCCGCGACGGCGACAAGAAACGCTGGCTCGGTCGTGGAGTCTCGAAGGCCGTCGACAACGTGAATCAGTCGCTCGGCCCGTCGATCGTGGGCATGGACGCGCTCGACCAGTCCTCCGTCGATCGCGTGCTCCTCGATACCGACGGGACGCCGAACAAGAGCAAGATGGGCGCGAACGCCATCCTCGGCGTGTCGCTCGCGGTCGCGCGCGCCGCCGCCGACGCGGTCGGCCTGCCCTTGTGGCGCTACCTCGGGGGTGTCCAGGCGCGCGTCCTGCCGACGCCGCTCATGAACATCTTGAACGGCGGCATGCACGCCGACAACGGCCTCGAGATCCAGGAGTTCATGATCGTCCCGTTCGGCCTCCCGACCTTCGAGGAAGCGTTGCGGGCGGGGACCGAGATCTTCCACACGCTGAAGAAGATCCTCAAAGACCAGGGCCTCACGGTGGCCGTGGGCGACGAGGGCGGCTTCGCGCCGAAGCTCAAGTCGAACGAAGACGCGGTGCAGGTGGTCGTGCGCGCGATCGAAGAAGCCGGCTACGCGCCCGGCAAGGACGTGGGCATCGCGCTCGACTGCGCGGCGAGCGAGTTCTTCGACAAAAAATCGGGCCAATACACGTTCGACAAGAAGGCCATCTCGCGCGAAGAGCTGGTGGGTATCTACGAAGAGCTGTCTCGCAAGTACCCCATCATCTCGATCGAAGACGGCTGCGCCGAAGACGACTGGGACGGCTGGCAGCTGGCGACCAAGCGAATCGGCGACCGGGTGCAGCTCGTGGGCGACGACCTCTTCGTGACCAACGTCGAACGCCTGCGCCGGGGCATCGCCGGCGGCACGGCCAACGCCATCCTCATCAAGCTGAACCAGATCGGCTCGCTCACCGAGACCCTCGATTGCATGCGGGTCGCGGCGGAGAACGGCTACAAGTCGATCGTCAGTCACAGGTCGGGCGAGACCGAGGACTCGTTCATCGCTGACCTCGCCGTCGCCACGAACGCCGGCCAGATCAAGACGGGCTCGCTTTCACGGTCGGACCGTGTGGCGAAGTACAACCAGCTGCTTCGCATCGGCTTCGAGCTCGGACAGAGCGCCGTATACGCCGGGTCTGCCCCGTTCACTCGAAAGCGCAGCTAGGGCCGAATGCCGCTCATTTGAGAGGACAAGGGGATTCGCCGCAGAGAGCGCAGAGCCGTGAGTGGTGGGGGTACCGAGCGACGCGCGCGAGAGGTCAGCGCGGGCGGAGGCCCCGACACGGGCACGGTGATTCGTTGTACCGTGGAAGGGTCGGCCATGAAGACCTTTGACCAGATGTTACGCGAACTGGCGCGAACCGACGTCATCGAGTTCGCGGTCGCGAGCGATCGGCTCCCCTGCGTCAAGGTGGGTAGCAAGTACGAGCCGGTCGACGACGCGCCGCGACCAACGGGCCAGATCGTCGAGATGCTCGCGGCCTGGGGCGGGGGAGACCTCGTCAAGGATCTGGAGAGGAACCCCGCGCACTGGACCACGCGCATCGACGGCGTCGGCTCCGTGGGGGTCCAGGCGGTCATGCTCTCGGGCCGCGTCCAGGCGCGCTTCGCGGTCATCGTCCGCGACACGTCGCCCGCTCCGGAGCGAGCTCCCGCGAACAAGCCCGACGCCGCCCGCCCGACGGCGACCGGGGGCGGCACGCGACCCGACGGTCTCGAGGGGCTCCTCGCCGCGGCACGCGATCTCGACGCGAGCGACGTGCACGTCGTCGCCGGCCGGCCGGTGCTGATGCGTGTCGCGGGCGAGCTCTTGCCGCGAGGCGCACCCGTCCACGAGGTCGCCGTCGAGAAGATGATCGCGGCCATCGTGCCCGACCGGATGCGGTCCACGTTGACAGAGCAAGGGTCTTGCGACTTCGCCCTCGATCGCGGCGTCCTCGGTCGTTTCCGCGTGAACGTGTCGCGCCAGCGGACGGGCCTCAAGGCCTGCTTCCGGTGCATCCCCGCGGTGATCCCCACGCTCGCGTCGCTGGGCCTTCCCCCCGAGATCGAGAAGGCGACCCACCACCATCAGGGCCTCGTCCTCGTGACCGGCCCGACCGGCCACGGCAAGACGAGCACGCTGGCGGCCATCGTCGACATCATCAACCGCGAGACGGCCCGCCACGTCATCACCGTCGAAGACCCGGTGGAGTACGCACACCCGCGAAAGAAGGCGATGATCAGCCAGCGCGAGGTGGGCACTCACACGCGCTCGTTCGGGGCCGCGCTCAAGGCCTCGCTCCGCGAAGACCCGGACGTCATCGTCGTGGGCGAGCTCCGCGACACCGAGACCGTCCGGATGGCCCTCGCTGCGAGCGAGACGGGGCACCTCGTCCTCGGGACGATGAACACGCCGAGCTGCGCGAAGACCATCGACCGCGTCGTCGATCTCTTCCCGCCCGGCGATCAGCAACAGGTGCGAATGACCCTCGCGGGCGGCCTGCACCTCATCGTCGGGCAGCGCCTCATCTCCTCGGCCGACGGCAAGGGCATGGTGGCGGCCGCCGAGCTCTTGCCCGGTTCGGTCGCGCTCTGGAGCCTCATTCGCGACAACAAGACGTTCCAGATCCCGAGCCTCCAGCAGCGCGGGCGGGGGTTCGGCATCCTGCGGCTCGACGAAGCGCTGGCCGATCTGGTCCGTACCGGGCGGGCGACGGCGGCCGCGGCCCTCGCGGTCGCCGAGAACCCCGACGACTTCGAGGAGATACTCGCCGGCAAGTCGGCTGCCCCCAGGCCCCCGGAACCCGCGAAGAAAGAGGCCGTGGGCTTGCTCGGCAAGGCCGGTCAGCTCTTCGGAAAGCGAGGCGCGTGACATGGCCCGCATCGACGCCCTCTTCGATCAGTTGATCGCCGCCGGAGGGAGCGATCTCCATCTCGGCATCGGATACCCGCCGTTCATGCGTCAGCGCGGCGAGCTGGTCGCGATGCGCGAGGACGCGATCGACGCGGGCGAGATGGACGAGCTCCTCTTCGGGATCACCTTGCCCGAGCAGAAGAACACCATCCTCGAGACCCTCGACCTCGACTTCGCCTACGGCTACGGCACCAAGGCGCGGTTCCGGGCCAACTACTTCTACAAGACGACAGGGCTCGCGGCCGTCTTCCGCACGATCCCGAGCAAGGTGCTGACGCTCGAGGACCTGAATTGCCCCGCGGCGATCCGGAAGCTCGCCGAGCGCCGCGCCGGACTCGTGCTCGTGACCGGACCCACTGGTTCGGGCAAGTCGACGACGCTCGCCGCGATGATCGATCACATCAACCGTTCCCGTGCGTGCCACGTGCTCACGATCGAGGACCCGGTCGAGTTCGTGCACACTTCCCAGAAGGCGAGCATCACGCACCGCGAGATCGGCCCGCACGCGGCGAGCTACGCGCACGCGATCCGGAGCGCCGGGCGGGAGGACCCGAACGTCATTCTCATCGGCGAGCTTCGTACCAACGAGACCATGAAGCTAGCGCTCCAGCTGGCGAGCTTCGGCGTCCTCGTCTTCGCCACGGTCCACACGAACAGCGCGTCGGCGACCATCGACCGGATCGTCAACGCGTTCCCGTCCGACGAGCAGCCACAGGTGCGGGGAATGCTGGCCGAGAGCCTCGTCGGGATCGTCGCCCAGCAGCTGCTCCGGTCGGCCGATGGCAAGCGACGCGTCGCGGCCCACGAGATCTTGATCGGATCCCCGGCGCTCGCGTCGATGATCCGCGAGAACAAGACCTTCCAGATCCCGAGCATGATGCAGGGCGGGCAGGCCGTCGGGATGCAGACCATGGACATGGCGCTCGAG
The DNA here is from genome assembly GCA_937902985.1 of uncultured Myxococcales bacterium. Taxonomy (GTDB): domain Bacteria; phylum Myxococcota_A; class Polyangia; order Polyangiales; family Polyangiaceae; genus Palsa-1150. Next base: position 46,479 of record CALFNG010000446.1, on the reverse strand, counting down.
CGCTACGTCAAGGAGGGGCTCATCGCCCCCGAGACGGCGCTCGAGAAGGCGATCGACAAGGAGAGCTTCGCCAAGCTCGTGAAGCAGAACGAGATGGCGCCCCTCTGAGCCCCCGTCGCGAGGATCGCGCCCGCGAGCCCGATCCATCTCGTGTAATTTCCAGTACGATGCATCCCTGATGGCGAAGGAAGATCCCGAATGGGGGGGCTTTCTCCAGGCCACGTTCTTGGCGGTGCTCGAGTCGGCCGACGAGGGATTGGTCGTCTTCGACGCGGAGGGTCGGTGCCGGATGATCGGCCGCCGCGCCGGCGAGATCTTCGGCCTGGAGCCGGCTGCCTATGTCGGTCGCATGCGCCACGAGGTCCTGGCCGCTTTCGCGCAGGCCTGCGAGGAGCCCGACGCCCTGCTCGAGGTGGTGTCGTCCGACGCCGCGCGAACGGGCGCCAACGCCATCGTCGAGGTCGACGTCCGCCGGCCCAGGCCTCGCACCGTGATCTGCAAGGCGGTCCGGGTCCATCGCGACCCGCGGCCGCCGGCGTGGCTCATTCTCGTCAGCGACGTGACGCGCGAGCGCGCCGCCGAGCGCACCGGCAAGCAGCTACAGGCGCGCATCGTCGAGCTCACGGCGTACGACGCGCTCACCGGGCTGCTGAACTTCCGGCGGTTTCGTGAAGAGCTCGAGCGAGAGCACGGGCGGAGCACCCGCGCGTGGGACAGCTACGCCATCCTTCGCCTCGACATCGACGGGATGGGCGCGCTCAACGACGACTTCGGCCGCCCCGTGGGCGACCAGATCCTGGAGCGGGTCGCCGCGCGGTTGAAGACGTGTCTGCGCGAATACGACGTGCTCGCGCGCCTCGAGGGCGACGAGTTCGGCGTGCTCCTCCCCGGGGCCGACGAGTTGGCCGCCCGCGCCGTCGCCAAGCGCTTCTTCAGCACGCTGGACGTCGACGAGCTGAACCTCGACGAGCAACGGCGGGTCACCGTCTCGATGGGGTGCGCCCTCTGGGTCCCGCCCTCGGGCGAGTCCGTGACGCACATCCTGCAGCGCGCCGGGATCGCCCTCGTGGAAGCCCGGTCGTGGGGTACAGGCCAGCTCCACCTCGACGCCCCCGAGCCCGGTATTTGAACGCCCTCGGGGAGAGAGAAAGAGATTCGCCGCAGAGGCGCAGAGGGCGCAGAGCAGTGAGGGGGTTACCGAACGACTTGCGCGCGAGAGCCGGAAGACGCGCCCCACGAGCGTCTCGAACCCCCTCTCTTCTCTGCTTTGCGCCCTCTGCGCCTCCGCGGCCAATCTCCCGGCTCTAACGGTTCAAGTACTCGTCGTAGGTGCCGCCGAAGTCGACCATCTCGCAGCCGGGCCGGGCGTCGCCTGCCGGGCGGTCCCGGAGCTCGATGATCCGCGTGGCGAGACGCGAGACGAAGTGGTGGTCGTGGCTGACGAAGATGACGGTTCCCTCGAACTTGATGAGCCCTTCGAGGACCCCCTCGATCGACTCGATGTCGAGGTGGTTGGTCGGCTCGTCGAGCACCAGCGCGTTGTGCCGCCCGAGCACGATCTTCGCGAGGAGCAGGCGCGCGGCTTCGCCGCCGGAGAGGGCTTCGGTGGGCTTCAGCGCCGAGTCGCCGCTGAAGAGCAGGCGCCCGAGGATCCCCCGGATCTCCTCCTTCGTTCGGCGCGTGTCGAACCGGTAGAGCCAGTCGTACGGGGTGGTTCCCTTGCCCGTCTCGCCGAGCGACTCGTGGTGGTCCTGCGCGAAGTAGCCGACGCTGGCGTCGTGTCCCCAGCGGATTTCGCCCGCGTCGGGGGAAAGCGTGAAGGGCTTCGTCTCGCTGTCGAGCTGCGAATACGCCCCGACGAGGAGCTTCAGGAGCGTCGATTTTCCGATGCCGCTCCGCCCGATGACGGCCACGCGGTCGCCCCGGTTGAGGTTCATGGTGACGCCATCGAGCACCACCTTCTCGGCGAAGGCCTTGCGGACGCCGGCGATGCGGAGCACGTCGCGCCCGCTCGGCTTGTCGAACTCGAACCGCACGAACGGCCGCACGAGGCTGGAGCGCTTCGCCCCCTTGGTCTCGACGACCTCCTCGAGCTTCTCGATCTGCTTCAGGCGGCTCTGGGCCTGTTTGCTCTTCGACGCGTGCGAACCGAAGCGACGCACGAAGTCTTCCAGCTCGCCGATTTTCTTCTTCGCGCTCTGCGCCGTGGCCTCGCCGCGCTGCTGGTTCTCGTATTTCGCGCCCACGAACTCGGCGTAATTTCCCGTGTAGATCGTGATCGTCCGGAAGTCGACGTCGGCCACGTGGGTGGCCACAGAGTTCAAGAAATGCCGATCGTGCGACACGACCAGCAGCGTGCCCTTGTGCTGTTCGACCAGGAAGCGCGAGAGCCACTGGATCGACTCGAGGTCGAGATGGTTCGTCGGCTCGTCGAGAAGCATCACGTCGGGCCGCCCGAAGAGGACCTTCGCGATCAAGACGCGCAGCTTGTACCCGGCCGACAGCGACCGCATCGAGTCGCCGTGCCTCTCGACGGGAATGCCGAGCCCCACCAGGAGCTCGGCGGCCTCGCCCTCGGCCATGTAGCCGTCGTGCTCCGCGATGACGCCCTCGAGCTCGCCGAGGCGGACGCCGATCTCGTCGTCGACCTCCCCCGCGAGGAGCTTCTCTTTCTCGACCATCGCCGCCCAGAGGTCGGCCTTGCCGGCCATGACGGCGTCGAGGATTCGCTGCTCGTCGTAGGCGAAGTGGTTCTGCTCGAGGACGCCGATCTTGAGCGACGCCTGGATGTCGATCGCCCCCGCGTCCCAGTCTTCTTGGCGCGCGAGCATCTCGAGCAAGGTCGACTTGCCCGCGCCGTTCGCGCCCGTCACGCCGTAGCGTTTACCAGGGTCGAGCTGGACGCTGACGTTCTCGAAGAGGATCTTCGCGCCGTAGCGCTTCGTGACGTTGGAGAGGACAATCATGGGCGGATCATGGGGCGGAACTTCGGCCGGAACGTCCGGCGGATCGTGACGACGACCGGTGCGCCCGATTAGCACGGGCGAGCCGCGCTTGCCCGGCTCGAACGCCGCCCCCGGGTAGTTTCCCACTCGCCGAACGAGCCGCTACGCTGCACGCTGGGTGCGAGACGCCACTTTCTATGCGAGCGGCCTTCTCGAGCTGCACAACCTGACCGGCGCCGATCGGCGGGCGTCGTGGCGGCAGTCGATGGCGGTTCTCGCGCGCGCCACGAGCGAAGACGGGCCCGGCCCGCTCGAGGGGCTTCACCCGAACGCGTTGCTCGCGGGCGTGCGGGCCGCGCTCCAGGCAGGCCTCGCCGACGACCTCGACTGGCTCGCGCCCGCCGCAGCAGGCGCCGCGCTGTACGAGCTCGCCTCGGCGCTCCCGATCGGTCACGAGCAGCGGGAGATCGGCCGGCGCGTCCTCGCGCGGCTGCTCGCCGCCGATGCGGCGACGTTCGTCGTCATCGCCCGGCGCATGGCGCTCGGCGGCGGTCGCGGCCTCGGCAGCCCCGGGACGCGCGCCCGCATCGCCCTCGTCGCCGAGCTGCCGATCGGCGCCGGTGTGATCGACGGGCCGCTGGCCCTCGCTCTGGCTTCGCGCAGAGCCCTCGCGCGCGAGTGGATCGGCGAGCCCTCGACGGGATCGCTCCCGGCGCGCCGCCTCGCCGCCAGGCTCATCGAGCGCGCGGCCGTCGAGGCCGCCCGCAGGGCCGCGCAGGGAGACGACCACAGCCTCCGGGTCTTCAAGGGAGACACCGTGGCGCCGTCGTGGGTCCGCCTCCTGGCGGACCGGGAGTCGCTCGTCTGGCGCCACGCGGCCGTTGCTCGCGGGTTGATCGCGCCCTGGGTCCCCGCGCTCGCCAAGGAGATCGAAGACGGGCTCTCGCCGGCGCTGTCGCCCACGGCCTGGCGGCGAGCCGCGGCCTCGATGGCCGCTCAGATCGCGGTCGCGCCGGAGCGGGGCCTCGAGCTCGCGCAGCGGGCGCTGTCGCAGGGCCTCCTCGACCGCGATCCCGCAGCCGCAGCCGCGTTCCTCTGGGGACTGCCGCGGGCTGCCGACTCCGAGCCCGACGCCGCGCTCGAGCTCCTCGATCTCGTCCTGGCGAAGGCGGGCGCCGATATCGGCGAGGCGGCGATCGACCTCCGGGTCGAGCTCGGGAACTCGCCCGCAACCCAGCGAGCCTCGGCCCGCGCGCTCGCCCTGCTCGCCGCGCGCCCGAAGAGCGGCAGGGACGACGGCGCCGAAGCGATCGCGCGCGAAGTCTCCCACGATCTCGAAAAGGTCGATCGCGACGACGAGCCGGTCCGGGTCCAGATCGCCCGCGCCCTCGACGCCTTCGCGACCCAGGGAGCCAAGGAGGCCTACGCCCGCGCCCGCGACGTGCTCGCGGCCGCGCGCGGCTCGGTCGACGCCCTCGAGGCGGTCTCGCTCGAAGAGGACGGCGCCGAAGGTCGCGTCGGGTCGATTGCTCGACGCACTTCGCTCGCGGTGCTCCGCGATCTCGATACGAGCCTCCTCGAGCATGACGTCCTCGCCCACCTGCTGATGCTCGGGGGGGGCGAGGCGGCCCGGGGGATCGACGAGACCCTCGATGGCCTGCGCGATCGCATGGCCGAATGGATCCTCGCCCGCGAGGGTCTGCCACTCGAGCTCTCACCGGCAGGCACCCTCGTTCATCCGCATCCGACGCTCTCGCTGAGGCGTCTCCGGGCGCTGCTCCACCTCGCCGACGGCGACGTGGGCGACGACGAGAGCGATCCGCCGAGAGCGGCTCGCCGCCGCAAGCGCTGCATGAGGATCGCGCGGGCGCTGCTCGATCGCGTCGAGCGGGGTCCGCCCTCGGCGGTCAGGCGCACGATCCTCGCGGGCCTCGCGCGCTCGCTGGACGCGCTCGTCCGGGTCGGGGTGTGCGACGTCATCGACGCCTTCCTCGCGGTCGCCCGGCACCTCGTCGATCCTGGCGAGCTCCTCACGCTCGCCGAGGCGGCGATGAACCCCGAGCTCGTGCACTTGCTCGAGCGCTACGCGGCGTTCGCCAAGACGGTTCCGCTCGAACCCGAAGCCGCGATCGTCGCCCACGACGAGCTCGCGCAGAACCTCGTGAGCGAAGCGTCGAGCCGCAGCGAAGCGCTTCGGTCGGTGCTCGTGCGCGTCGGCAGCGCTCTCCAGGCGATGACCTCGGCCGAGTCGCTCCGGGCGCTGGCGCCTTCGGGCGGCAACGAACCCGAGGTCGTCCTGTCGCTCGAGACGGCGCTCGGTTCGCTGGCGCAGCTCGTCGTCGGCGCGCGCGCGCGGCTCGATCCCGACGGCGCGCCCTCGAACCCGCCGGCCGCGTCGAGGCCGCTGACCGTCGCGATCTCCCGCGTGCTCGCGGGAGTCGACGAGGCCCTCGGCGCCCAGGTCCTCGCTTCGGCGCTCGACGAGGTGCTGGCTGGGGTGCCGCGGGCCATCGGCAAGCTCGTCAGCCAGGTGGCGTGGCAGCTGACCGACCTGCCCAAAGAGAGCCGCGACTCGAGCGTCGCGCCCAGCTTGCGCGTCGTCGAGACGCTCCCCACGTGGTTGCCGCCCCGGCGGACGATCGGTGGGTTCTACGTGGTGCGCGCGCTTAGCGCGGGAGCCGTGGGCTCCGTCTTCGTCGCGACCCGCGTCGAAGACAAGGGCGAAGCGATGACCGAGCGCTTCGCGCTCAAGGTCCCCGAGTACTCCGCGAGCGTCGCGCGCAGCCTCAGCGAAGCCGAGTTCTTGACGATGTTTCGTGACGAGGCGAGCGCTCTCATCGCCTTGCCGCAGCACCCGAACCTCGCTCGGTTCGTCACCTTCGACGCCGGCAGCAAGCCGAAGCCGATCCTCGTGATGGAGCTGGTCGAGGGCACGACGCTCGAGCACGTGCTCGAAGCGGGCGGGGTCGACACCGCGCGGGTCTTGCAGGTGCTCGACGACGTCCTCCGGGGGCTCGAGGCCATGCACTCCGTTGGCGTCGGGCACCTGGATCTCAAGCCGTCGAACGTCGTCTTGCGGCGCGACGAGCAGGCGGTCCTCGTCGACTTCGGGCTGGCCGGCCGTCATATCCGCCCCGGCTGCGCGACGGGCGCGTACGGTGCGCCCGAAGTCTGGGGCGCGCTCGCGGGCCGCACCGATCTGACGCCCACGAAGTCCGACGTCTACGCCTTCGGCTGCGTCGCCTTCGAGGCGCTCACGTCGCGCGTGCTCTTCGAGGCCGAGACCGAGATGGCCCAGATCGCCAAGCACGTCGGGCACGACGGCTACCCGCCGCCGCTGAAGGCCCTCGCCAGGCACGCCCAGTTCGGCCCGCTGACGACGCTCCTCGCATCGACGCTTCGCCAGGACCCCTCGAATCGGCCGACGGCCGCGGCTGTCCGCAAGGAACTGGCGAAGCTCGCGCCCGCGCTGGGCCGGGCGAACTGGCCGCTCGACGCGCCGCGCGCCTGACACGCTCATGACCGGCGTGACCCGCGAGCGATCTCCCCTCGACGCGCGCATGGGCGGGCGGCTCGACGCGCCCGATCCCGACGGAGCCGACTGCGTGGCGTGCGGCCGGTGCTGCCACCACGGGCCCAGCACGGTTCATCTCCTCGAGCCGGACGAGGAGCGCGTGCTGCGCCACCCGGACGGCGCCGAGCTCCTTCGAAAGCTCACCGTGCTCGACAATCGCCCCCCGGGGTGGCGCTTCGTCAAGAACACCGGCGAGCGCTGCGCCGCCCTCGACGTGAGCGCGCCCGGGCGCTTCCCGTGCATCCTCTACGACGTGCGCCCCGACGACTGCCGCATCGTCGAGCCGGGCTCCCCGTGCTGCCTCGAGGCGAGGGCGCTGGGACACCTGGGAACGAGCGTCGACTTCGTCCGCCCGCGATAGATCGCGCGTCGGAGCCTGGCCGGCGCGTGCTCTGGAGACAGCAGCCCGCGGTCGGGTCGCGGCCGAACGCTAGCCGAGGATGGCCGTCGCGAGCTCGCCCGAGACGTCGGCCCGAACGAGCGCGTCGAGCGTCCCGATCATGCGGCTGGCCACGTAGACGATCGGCAAGTCGTCGCGCTCGCACCCGGCTTCGCGCAAGACGAAGTCGAGCGTTGCCTCGTCGCCGGCCACGTCGAGTCGCTTCCACACGTAGCCCTTGGCGCCGAGGAGCTCTTCGACGCGCGTCAGCTGGCGGACGTTCCGATCCTTCTCGAAGTAGACCAGGATCGGCGCGGCCTCCCTGGCGGTCGCCACGCTCGCGCTGGCGACGACCGGGCTCGATCCGCCGGCCTGCGCGCTTCGCAGCTCGGCCAGGCGCTGGCGGCCCCGAGCGCGCTTGCCCAGCTCGTCGAGCGGCGCCAGCGGCCGCCCGAGCGTCGCGTTCAGGCGGCGGGCGAGGTCTTTCGGGAGGCGGATCGGGGCGAGCGAATCGCCGGTAGGGGTGGCGATCGCGCGGTAGAGGGCGTCACGGACTCGGTCGAGCATGGCGATGGCGACGCCCAACCAATGGCAATCGGGCGAGAGAGTCAAGCGCCGTGGAACGGTAGCGAAGGTCTCCCGCGCCGCGGGCGCGCTATCGTGGGGCCACCATGTACGAAGGCGCCGGGGAAGCATTCGCCTCCACGCTCGACGAAATCCGGGCCGCCGGGCTCGAGAAGGGCGAGCGGAGCTTGCTCGGCCCGCAGGGCGCCTCGATACGCGTGAGCGAGGCGTCGGGGCCCGTCCTCAACTTCTGCGCGAACAACTACCTCGGCCTGAGCTCGCATCCCCGCGTGCTCGAGGCAGCGCGCGCCGCGCTCGACGCGTACGGCTACGGCCTCTCGAGCGTGCGGTTCATCTGCGGAACGCAAGACGTCCACAAGACGCTCGAGGCGCGCCTCGCGCGGTTCTTCGGCATGGAAGACGCCATTCTCTACTCGTCGTGCTTCGACGCGAACGGAGGGCTCTTCGAGACGCTCCTCGACGAGCGGGACGCCGTCGTCAGTGACGCGCTGAACCACGCGTCGATCATCGACGGCATCCGCCTCAGCAAAGCCGTCCGCCTCAGGTACCCGCACGGCGACCTCGAAGCGCTCGAAGCGGCGCTCGTCGCCTCCAAAGAGAAGCGCCTGCGCCTCATCGCGACCGACGGCGTCTTCTCGATGGACGGCGACGTCGCGCCCCTCGATCGCATCTGCGATCTGGCCGACCGCCACCGCGCGCTCGTCATGGTCGACGACAGCCACGCGAGCGGATTCATCGGCGCGACGGGGCGAGGCTCGATCGAGCACTGCGGCGTCATGGGCCGCGTCGACATCCTCACGTCGACACTGGGCAAGGCCCTCGGCGGCGCGGCGGGCGGCTTCACCGCCGGGCGAGCCGGGGCGGTGGCGCTTTTGAGGCAGCGATCGCGGCCGTACCTCTTCTCGAACAGCATCGCGCCGCCGATCGTCGGCGCCAGCCTGGCGGTGCTCGACCTCCTCGAATCGAACGACGGCTCGCCCCGCCTCGCCGATCGCGTCCTCGAGAACGCCGTGCGGTTCCGGGGGGGCATGACGCAGGCAGGGTTCTGCATCCGTCCCGGCTTCCATCCGATCGTTCCCGTCATGATGAGCGGCCCCCGAGCCGAGGACGGCGGCGACGCGAGGCTCGCCCGAGACGTGGCCGCCGCGATGCTCGATGAAGGGGTCTACGTCGTCGGCTTCTCGTTCCCCGTCGTACCCCGCGGCCAGGCGCGAATTCGAGTCCAGCTCTCGGCGGCGCACACGGCCAGAATGGTCGATCGCGCGGTCGAGGCGTTCACTCGCGTGGGCAAGCGGTTCGAACTAATCTAAAGAACCCGCATGCCAAAACCGGTCGTGCTCGTCACGGGTGCCAACGGCGAGATCGGCAAGTCGCTCCTGCATACGGTGGCCGCGCAGGGAGGGTTCGAAGTCGTCACGCTCGATCTCTCCCTTCCGCCAGACACGATCCGCTCCCTGGTCTCGGCGAGCTACGCCGGCAACATCATGGACCGGTACCTCCTCGACCAGGTCGCGGCGCACCACGAGGTCGACACGGTGTTCCACCTGGCGGCGCTCCTGTCGGCGCGCGGTGAGCGGGACCCCGAGCTCGCCCACCAGGTGAACGTCGAGGGGACGCTCAACGTCCTTCGCATGGCCCAGAACCAGTCGGCGCGCCTGGGCCGTTCCGTCCGCTTTATCTTCCCGAGCTCGATCGCGGTCTACGGGCTCCCGTCGCTCGAAGAGAAGCGCGCGGTCGGGCGGATCCGCGAAGAGCAGTGGAACGTCCCGATCACGATGTACGGCTGCAACAAGCTCTATTGCGAGCACGTGGGCCGCTACTTCAACCTCTACGCCCACCAGATGGGGAACCCCAGCGCGTCGCGCCTCGACTTCAGGTCCATTCGCCTCCCGGGCCTCATTTCGGCCGACTCGGTGCCCATCGGCGGCACCAGCGACTTCGGGCCGGGGATGATCCACGCCGCCGCGAGCGCGACGCCGTACTCGTGCTCCGTCAGGCCCGACGCGCGCATCCCCTTCATGGCGACGCCCGACGCCGTGCGCGCGCTCCTCGATCTCGCGAGCGTCGATCGCGAGCGGCTCACGACCTCGGTCTACAACATCGGCGCCTTCAGCCTGAGCGCCGCTCAGATCGCCGACCGGGTCAAGAAGGCCTTTCCGGCGGCGCGCATCGACTACGAGCCCGACCCGGTGCGCACCGCGATCCTGGCCTCGTGGCCCGAAGACGTCGACGACGCGCGCGCGCGAAAAGACTGGGGCTGGGAGGCCGCCTATCCGTGGGACCGGGCGTTCGACGAGTACCTCGTGCCCAACGTCACGGCGAAGTATCGGTGAGCCGTTCGAGCGCGGCGCGGATTCGTTCGGGCAGAGGCGCCGGCCGGCGGGTGAGGCGATCGACGAAGACGTGGACGAACCACCCGTGGGCCGACGGTTCGGCCTGGCCTTGCCCGAAGATCCCGATCTCGTAGCGCACGCTCGATCGACCGAGGTGCGCGACGCGCAGGCCGGCATCGATCGTGTCCGGAAAGGCCACGGGCCGGAGATAGGCGCAGTGCGACTCGACGCAGACGCCAATGGTGCCGCCGCCGGCGATGTCGAGGCCGCCCTCGTCGATGAGGTAGCGGTTGATGACCGTGTCGAAGTACGCGTAGTAAACGACGTTGTTGACGTGACCGTAGACGTCGTTGTCCATCCAGCGCGTGGCGATGGGCAAGAAGTGACGGAACGCGTCGCGGGCGGGGGCTTTCGCTTCGTTCGGCATGGGCTTCACGCGGTTCGCTCCGCCGGCGCTCACCAGTAGGCCAGCGCGCCGCGAAAGAGCGACCGCATCGCCGCGTCGTCGATCGGCATCGGCGCGTTGTCGACCAGGCGCTTCTGCATGATCGACCCGCGCGTCAGCGCGTCGAGATCGCCCTCGCCGTAGCCGACGCCGCCGACGCCGTTCGGCACGCCCGCCGCGCGCATCAACTCGATGACCCGGCCGGAGAGGCACGCTCCCGCGTCCCCGGGCCCGACGCCGTGCACGTCGGCGCCGAGGGCCGCGGCAGCCTCGATGTGGCGTTCGGGGGACGTCGACGCGGTCACGCGGAACACGCTCGGCGCGTTGACGACGACGGAGATGCCGTGGGGAATCATCGCTTCGTGCTGCGGATACCCCGGGCATTTGTAGTCGCGGACGAGCCCGGCCACGGCGTACGACATCGCGTGCGGGAGATGCACGCCGGCGTTGCCAAACGCGATGCCGGCGAGGGTGGCGCCCCACGAGAGCGACTCGCGCGCTTCGCGGTCGCTGGCGTCGCTCACCGCGCGAACGAAGTACTTGCCCGCGATTCGTAGCGCCTCGAGGGCCCCCACGTCGCTCCAGGGGTTGCGTCCTTGACTCATCGGTCGCAGAGACGGCTTCTCCGGGCGGGCCCGAGCCGTGTAGGGCCTGGCGGTGAACGACTCGAGCGCATGGCTCAAGACGTCGAAGCCGCTCGCCGCCACCACCATCGAGGGGAGCGTGCGCGTGCAGGTGGGGTCGATGAGGGCCAGGGTCGGGCGGAGGCGCCGCGAAGCGATGCCTGTCTTGGCCTTCAACTTGAGGTCGTCGAACACCGCGATGCCGGTGCATTCGCTGCCCGTGCCGCAGGTGGTCGGGCAGGCGATGTGGGGCGGAAGCGCGCCGGGGATGGGCTTGCCATCGCCGATGGGCGCGTTGACGTAGGTGCGCAGCTCGGCGGGATACGTCGCGTAGAGGAGCGCCGCCTTGCACGTGTCGATGACCGACCCCCCACCGACCGAAATGTATCCGTCGAAGCGCCCCGCGCTGGCGAACTCGGTCGCCGCGCGGAACGACATGTCGGTCGGCTCGACGTGGACGTCCATGTACACTTCCGCCTCGATTCCAGCGGCGCGGAGCGAGCGAAGTACCGTCTCGACGGGCTCGAGCGCGGCGAGCGTCGCGTCGGTGAAGACCGCGGCGCGCCGGCACGAAAGGGCGCGAAGATGCTCGCCGGCCTCGGCGAGGACGCCGGCGCCGAACGCGATCGACGACGGATCGACCGAGAAAGCGGACTCGTTGCCCTCGACGACGACGTAGTGGCAGCAGGTCATGGGCCGGGGGTTTAGAGCGAAACCGCGAGTACGTGAAGTCGTTCGAGTGTCCGCGATCCGCGCAGGTGGCTGATTTCGCGACGCAACGCGCTAGCGGCACACCGCTTGCTGAGGATGCTGTCAGCCTGAAGGCACCCGCACGGTGCGCGTGCCGACGCCCGCGCGGTATTCCGCGAAGCGCGCTTCCTGTCCAGAGGTCCCCCGTGACAGCTCGAAACCTTGCCTTCACTGCATCTCGTCTCGTTCCGGTCGTTTGCGCGCTGGCCCTGCCTGCGTTCTTCGCCCTGGGCTGTGCGGGCTACGCAACCGTCGACGGATACGACGCCACGTACGTCGATCCGCCCCCGCCCGCCGTGGTGGTCGCGCCGTCGTACCGCGTGCGCGACGGGTACGTCTACGAGGCGCAAGGCCGCTACTATCATATGCATGCCGGTCGCTGGGTCACGTACCGGCGGCTGCCGCACGAGGCCGTTCGCGTCGAAGGCCGCGCGAATTTCCAGCGCCGCTGACGGGGCGCCAGCGGCGGTCTGCTCGCGCGTGCTCGTGCGTGCTACGCCGGGTCGATGCCTTCCAGGTCCGGCAGCGGGCCCTCGGGTCCGTCGTCTCACGGGCCCGACGTGACCGCGGCGCTCGATCGGCTCTACGCCGCGCCGCTCGACGGCTTCGTCGCGGTGCGGCGCGAGCTCGCCGGGCAGCTGAAGGCCGGCGGCGACGTCGCGGCGTCGCGGCTCGTGGGGGCCCTGGCCAAACCCTCGCGAACAGCCTGGGCGTTGAACCAGGTCGCTCGCAAGCGCCCGGCGCTCGTGCAGGCCGCGCTCGACGCCCATGTCACCGCGCAGGCCGTTCGGAAAGGCGGCGACGCCGAGGCCATGCGCGCAAGCGCCCGGGCCTATCGTGACCGCGTCACCGAAGTCATCGCCCTCGCGACCCAGCTGGTGCACGAAGACGGAAGCGAGCTCGCGTCCGCGCAAAGCCGTCGCATCGGCGCAACGTTGCAAGCGGTCGCGACCGGCGGCGATCCGGGTTTGCGAGAAGCGCTCATGAAAGGCCAGCTGGTCGGCGACGTCGACGTCGACGATCCGTTCGCCGGGCTCGAACTCGCCCCACGCGCCGAGCACGACGGCCCCAGAGGCACTCGTGCCGCGCCAGCGACGGCGGCTCGAAGCCTGTCGCATGAACCGAGCGCGCGACACGGGGCGACCGACTCGGCCGCCGCGCGCGCCGGCGCGGATGCAGCGGCGCGACAGGCGGCGGAACGCGAGCGACAGGCGCGCGCGCAGGAGCGAGAAGTGAAGCGCGCCCGACTGGCTGCGCTCGAAACCGAGGCGAAAGAGGCCCGCGCGTCTGCGCGTGAAGCCGAGGTCACCGCGACACGTGCGCAGAGCGAAGCGGAGCGCGCGCGACGGGCCGTGGAAGCGATCGAGAAGCGAATCGAAGAAGCACGCAGAGACCTGCGAGGGGACGCTTAGTCAAATGGGGGCGCACGTGGGGGCGTCGCGCCGAGGCCGGCGCCGCAGGTCAACGATCGGCCGAGATGACCGCGGTGATCAGTCCGCCGCCGAGCATGCAGCAGGAGCCGGCGACCGCGAAGAGACCGCCGCCGGACAGGAGGCCGACGGCGGCGACCACGGGTGCGAGGCCGATCGCAGCGCTCGCCAGAAACATTCCGCCCGGAACCACGTTGCTGTTCGGCTCGGGAAGAATCGAGTTACGCAAGTCGAGCATTTGTTTCATCGCCATGATGACGAGAGCAATTGCATGAAGCGGGCCGCATGCCGCACCGCGTAAAGGGCGACGCTGTCGGCCGCACGGATGGGTCGCTCGAAGGCGCGTGATAGAACCGCGCTGATGGCCCGTCCTCGCACAGCGCGCCGCGTCGCACGCGGTTCCGACGCCCTCTTCGCATCGAAGGCGCCGTCGCGCAAGGTGCCCTTCGAGTTCGTGCTCGACGCTGTCGCCGGGGCCGGTGCGTACACGAAGTTCTTCTTCGGCTGCACCGCGATCTACCTCGATGACAAGATCGTGTTCGTGCTCCGCGACAAAGCCGCCGCAGTCGTTGACAACGGCGTCTGGATTGCCACGACCAGGGAGCATCACGCTTCGCTCAAGCGTGAGTTGCCGTCGATGCGATCGATCACCGTCTTCGGCGATGGCGAGACCGGCTGGCAATTGTTGCCGGCAGAAGACGACGGCTTCGAAGAGCAAGCGATGCGCGCGTGCGAGCTTGTCGTCGCGGGCGACCCGCGCATCGGCAAGGTGCCGACGAAGAAGGCGCGAAGGCGCTTGCCCACGCGTTCGTGAGCGAGCGTTCGCCGCGGCGGGCGCAGCGCTAGCCCGGGCGAGGCACGATGCCTGGGGCGATGCCTGGTGTGTGTGTCGCGCTCATCTCGGTATCTCGACGACCGGTGTGGGGTTCTCCGTAGCGCTCTGCGCCGTCGCCCCGGTGATCTTCTGCTTCTGCTTCTTGCCCATCGTTTGCCGCGCGGCGCGCGTTGCCTTCGCCTTGGCGACCGCGGTCTCGGGGGTGATCGGTCGGGGCTTGCGCGGGGCGACGCCGAAGTCGGCGAGAGCGTCGAGCGAACCTCCGTAAGCGATCTGCAGGACCTGCTTCAGCCCCGAGACGGCTCGCTTGGCCCTGGCTCGTTCGTCTTCATCGGTCTGAACCGCAGCGAGCCAGGTGGCTCGGGTCGTGATCGCCTTGCTGGCGGCTGCGATCCGCGCTTCGAGGATCGCGATGAGATCGGCCGCCATGTGGGACGTGCCGTCGATGATGATCGAAGCGAGCTCCGACTCCCGTTTCTTGAGCCCGTCGATCAGGCTCTGGTCCACGTAGACCTGCTGCGAGCGGTTGACGATTCGCATGGCCATGATGCCTCTCCGTTGGATCGAGATGGTTCCCGTCGTCGGAAGGCGATCCGTGGGTGCCCCGTGCGCCCCTCGTCGCCCTCCCCCCTTAACCGTTCGTTCCCCGCCGTTTCCGCGAAAAATAAATGCGAAATCGTAAAAGCCGAGCGATCTCGGGTCACCGGGCTCCGTCGTACTAGGCCCATCGAGTCCGTAGAGCGTCCTACGCGGTCCTGGCTGCCGCCCAGCTGGACGTGCGCCGTCGTCGATGTCGACTCCGTGCTCTTCATCGGCGCGAGCGATGGGACGACGGCTGTCTCCCGTCCGCTGCGTGTCGGCGACGTGCGCGAGGTGTGGATCGAGATCTGCGCCATCGCCTGGTCGACGGTCGACAACTGCCTTCCGCCGCCGTTGAGCGACGAGGACAGGGCGAGCCGCGACGCGTTCTATCGCGCTGAGCGCGAGCGGGGGGCGAGTTGATGGGCGCGTTGCTCGAAATGAGCCGCTTAGGGCGCGTGCGCTGCTGGGGGCTGCGAGCGCGCAGACATCGGCAGATCGAGGCGGAGCTGCTGCTCCGGGCTCGTGGTGCGAGGCGCGCCCGCCGGGCCTCCCGTCTCTCGCGCTCCGCGGCCACAAGCCCGACAACCTCGAACCGCGCCCCGATCTGGCGAACGTCAGTCTCGCCGTGCGGAGGATTCTCTCCGCCGCGAGGCAGAAAGAAGGTCGCGACGCGCTCGCGCTTTACTGGATGCAGGATGCACCCGACGCGCGAGACTGGCGCCTCAGAAACATGAGCGCAGGCGAGCTCGATGACCTCGACCGGGCCCGAGAGCGAAACATGCAGATCGAAAAAGACCGCCTCGCCGCCGCAGCCTTCGCGGCTGGCCAGCGCTCGGGCCCCCCCGAAACGAAACGCGAAAACCCTGAACCGAAGGCCAACAGTGAGCGCGTCGTCGCGGTGCTCGCGGCCGCACTGGAGTAGTCATCATGATTTCAGATCTCGAACATTGCGATCGTCTCCAGCGCGGAATTCAGGCGCAAATCAACTGCCGCGAAATTGTCAACGGAGCGGCCGTCACGTGGGCGCCAACATCGGACCCCCGTGAAATCGTGCGACGTCAGGCGTACCTCGATGCGCTCGGCATCGGACCACCTCAATAACGGCAACGTGCTCCACTCGGATCTCCGAAACTACGTGCGCGGTCTCGCCGTCGAGCTCGCGCTCGAGGTGCGGTCGTGACGACCCGACTCGTGGGACTTGTCGACGAGCTTTTCGGCGCGCCGATGCGCGAGAAGAAAGCGAAGGAAGCCGAGGCCGCGAAGCAGGCGGCCGACATTGCGGCGCAGGTCGCCGAGTTGCAGAAGAGAATCCGCGTGCGCGAACGGGTACTCCGACAAGAGGCAGGCGCGGCGAGGAAGCAAAAGATCGACGCTGCGATGACGACGATCCAAAGCGAGCGTGCAGCGCGAGGCAAGCGCACGCTCGACGAAGCATCGCTCCGCTCGAAGGCTGCGCAACGCGCGCGGGGCCCGAATCCCGATCGACGGCCTGGCCGAGTTCTACCGCGAGCACTTCGTCCGGGACGCGGGCGTCGACCGCCCCGCTCCAAGAGCCGGCTGCCGCTCCGGGTGCATGACCTCCGTGGGTTCTTCATCACGTACGCGCTCGCCGGGGGCGCGACGGAGACCTGGGTCATGGATCGGACGGGCCACAAGTCGAGCACGATGGTGAACCGCTATCGACGGGTCGCGCGAACCGTGGCAGAAGCGCGGGCCGGTTCGCCGACCCCCCTTCACCTTGCCATCCCCGAACTTGCCGCCGCGTTCACGGCGGCAAACGCGGCGGCAGAAACGAAAAAGGAGACCCCGAGACGCTCAGTAAGTGCTAGGAATCGCAAGACAAACGGGCCGGTAGCTCAGTCGGTAGAGCTGCGGACTTTTAATCCGTAGGTCCCGGGTTCGAGTCCCGGCCGGCCCACCCGCTGGAACAATTGGGGGCTCGGGTGTTTGACCCGAAAATCCGCCGACGCGCCCGAGCCGCCATCGTCCTTCGTACAAGACTTGCCGGAAGATCTCGAGGCGCTCGCCATCGCGCTCCTCGCCCCGGATCCAGCGAACCGCCCGACCGCCGCGGACATCTTGCGGCAACTCGGCACACTCCGAGCGACCCCGCTCCCGGGGCGCGGGTCTCCGACGGGCCGGAGACGACTCGCCTCGTCGGACGCGAAACGGAGCTCCTCGCGCTTCGTGACGCGTTCGAGGGAACGCGCCGGGGTCTCCCGATAGGGGTCCGGGTTTCGAGGCGGAGTGAACCGCGAGCGATGGGCGTGGCCGCCTCCGCGAGGCGTAGCCTCGCTCTCGACCCGCACGACCTCGGGAGCCAGCGGGTCTTCGACCCCTCTCGGCTCTGCGCCCTCTGCGCCTCTGCGGCGAATCTCTCTCTCGCACGCATCCGCGCCGGCGCGATTTCACATGTCGGAGGCCGCGCCGGGGGCCTTCGCGGCCGCTTCGTCCCCGCGCCGATGCTCGAATGAGACGGTGGGTGAGAGCGAGCCGGTCGGTCGCGCGCGACTCCAAAGGTACGAGAGCCGTCCGTTCTGGCCTCAATGGCGGCGATTCGCGTCGCGCGTCGCTTGACGACGTCTCGGGCAGCCATCCGGGCCAGTGGAGTCGTGGCGGTACCGTCACCATTCTCCCTCGTCATTGGACGGCGTCGGGTCGCGCAGAGATAGAAGGGCGTCACCAGAAGATACCTTCGAGCATCCGCGCGTGATCCACCGTCGACGCCTGCTTGCGAGGCGAGGTTGAGTGTGGCAATGAATGTCGAAATAGCCGCGGTGAGAGGCAGAGACCATCATCGAACCGGCCGCGCGCGTGTCCTTTGAGAGGTACGCGCGTGTCTCTGGCAGATAGCCACGACCGGCCATCTCGAACGCCCGGGCCTGGACCCGCTCCGACGAAGCATCGACGGGAAAGAAACATCATGAGAATGGAACTCTTTAGTTCGCGGTGGATTTTCCTCTCGTGCGTCGCGCTCGCGGCCTGCGCGGCCAGCGGCGACACGACCGACAACGTCGCGGGCTCGTCGTCGTCGGGCGGTACGAAGGCCAAGAGCAGCTCGGGCAGCAGCTCGGGGAGCTCGGGCAGTAGCTCCGGCAACAGTTCAGGAAATAGCTCCGGCAACAGCTCCGGCGTGACGGGCGACGACTCGGGTGTCGCCAGCGACGACGGCGGGTTCGGTAACGATACCGGCACGGGGTCGGGAGCGGGTTCCGATTCGGGCTCGGTCGGCGGAATGGGCTGCGACGGGTTCGCGGGCTACATCCGGGGCGCGGCGCCGACGGCCGCGACCGTCATCACGAAGACCGGCGACTACTCCGTCATGTCTTACGCGGCCGACGCGAGCGTACGCAAGACGAACGCCTACGACGTGACGAGTGCGCACATCTACTATCCGACCGGCGCGACCGCGCCCTTCGCGGCCGTCGCGATCGTCCCGGGCTTCACCGCGGCAGAGTCTTCTATTGCCGCGTGGGCCCCGTTCCTCGCGTCGCGCGGGATCGTCGTCATGACGATCGGCACGTCGAACCCCAGCACGGGCGCGGGCGACACGAGCGTCGCGCCGCCCGTCCGCGAAGCGGCCCTGCTCGACGCGCTGACCACGATCAAGGGCGAGAACACCCGCTCCGGCAGCGCCCTGAACGGCAAGCTCGACGTGAACCGCCTCGCGGTCTCGGGCTGGTCGATGGGCGGCGGCGGCACGCTGCTCGCCGCGAACGACACGCCCTCGCTCAAGGCCGCGATGGCCATGTGCGCGTGGAATCCGGGCGGCATGTACCCGATGGACGTCGTTCCGACGCTGATGTTCGGCGGAACGAACGACGTGCTCGCCGGCGCACCCATGCCCGACGACCAGTACATGAGCATCCCGGCCACCACGTCCAAGCTCCTCTACGTCGTCCAGGGTGGCTCCCACTCCGTCGCCAACGATCCGGCGGGCGGGAGCGGCAAGTACGACGTCGGCCGCATCGGCCTCTCGTGGATGAAGACGTTCCTCGAGTGCGACACGCGCTACAAGCAGTTCCTCACGAAGCCGACCGACGCGTCCGAGTTCCAGACCACGGTCCAATGAGCCTCGCCGCCTCGCCGCCTCGCCGCCTCGCACCACGCGCGAGCGTGTTGCGAGGGGTGCGCCGAGGCGCTGGAGAAGCTCGCGTCCCCGCAGCTCCCGCGGACCTTCTTCGGCGGCGTGGAACGAAGGTGAAGTAGAGCCGCGCCCCGGCAGGGCGTACCGTGAGGGCATGGACTTTCGCCCTTCGCCCCGCGCCGAGGACTTCGCGCAGCGGGTCCGCGCTTTCCTCCGTGATCACATTCGCCCGGTCGAGCTGCAGACGCTCGGCGCGCTCGCCGCGAAAGGCTCGACCAGCGACTGGACGACGTGGGTCGTATCGCCTGCGGTCGAGGCCCTGAAGGCCAAGGCCCGCGCCGAGGGTCTCTGGAACCTGTTCTTGCCGGACGCGAAGCGCGGCGCGGGCCTCAACAACACGGAATACGCGGGGATCGCCGAAGAGATGGGCCAAAGCATGCTCGCCCCCGAGATCTTCAACTGCAACGCGCCCGACAGCGGCAACATGGAAGTCCTCTGGCACTTCGGCTCGCCCGAACAGAAGGAGCAGTGGCTGGAGCCGCTCCTGGAAGGGCGCATCCGCTCGTCGTTCTGCATGACGGAGCCCGACGTCGCCTCCTCCGATGCGACGAACATTAAGGCGACCGCCGCGGTTCAAGGCGACGAGGTCGTGCTCAACGGCAAGAAATGGTGGTCCACGGGGGTCGGCCATCCGAACTGCGAGATCGCCATCTTCATGGGGTTGACCGACGCCTCGGCCGATCGGCACCACCAGCACAGCATGGTGCTGGTGCCGCTCGACACGCCCGGCGTCACCATCAAGCGGATGCTGCCCGTCTTCGGCGTCTACGACGAGCCCTACGGGCACGGCGAGGTCTGGTTCGAGAACGTGCGGCTGCCGGTTTCGAGCTTCATCTCGGGGCCGGGCAAGGGCTTCGAGATCGCGCAGAGCCGCCTGGGGCCCGGTCGCATCCATCACGCAATGCGCTGCATCGGTGCGTCGGAGCTCGCGCTGCAGCTCCTCATCGAGCGCGGCCTCTCTCGGGTCGCGTTCGGCAAGCCGCTCCTCAACCTGGGGGGCAACCGCGAGAAGGTCGCGGACCTCCGCATCGCGATCGACCAGGCGCGCCTCCTCACGCTCTTCGCCGCGTGGAAGCTCGACGAGCTCGGGCCGCTCGGCGCCTTGCGCGAGATCTCGGCGATCAAGGTTGTCGCGCCGAGCGTCTTGCAGCACGTGGTCGACGAGGCGATCCAGATCCACGGCGGCGCCGGCGTCTCGTTCGACTTCCCGTTGACGGCGCTCTTCGCCGTCGCGCGCGCGCTGCGCCTGGCCGACGGGCCGGACGCCGTTCATCGGGGCGTGATCGCCCGCCTCGAGCTCGCCAAGTACGGCGCAAGCCGCTTTCCGGGGCAGGGCCGGGCATGAGTCAGCGACGGCGCGATTTACCTCAGCACCCTCAACGAGCACGGCCACTTCGAGGGCGAGCACGCCGCGATGATGACCTACCGGTAGTGGTCGAGCAGGGCGTGCCGCGTCTCGCGTCTCGCGTCTCGCGTCTCGCGTCTACGCGGCACGCTCGGGGGGAACCGGCGGTCGGGCGGTCGTGCCCTCTCCGCTCAACGTGAAGGTGAAGGTCGCTCCGCGGTCCGGTTCGCCCTGCGCCCAGACGCGCCCGCCGTGTCGGCTCACGATGCGCTGCACCGTCGCGAGGCCGATCCCCGTCCCCGGGTAGTCGCGGACGTCGTGCAGCCGCTGGAAGGCGCCGAAGAGCTTGTGCACGTAACGCCCGTCGAACCCCGCGCCGTTGTCTCGCACGAAGAAGGCTTGCCGCCCGTCTTCAAGGGTCTCGCCGATCTCGATGTGGGCCGGGGACCGGCCGGCGGTGAACTTGAAGGCGTTGTCGAGGAGGTTGTCGAACACGAGGCGCAAGAGCCGAGGGTCGCCGCGGGTCTTGAGCGAAGGCGCGATCTCGACGCGGACGTCCCGCGCGGTCGCCGCCAGCTTGAACTCGGCGGCGCTTGCCGTCGCGATCTGGCTCAGGTCAACGTCTCCGACCTCGACGGGGGCGCGTGAGATTCGCGACAGCAAGCAGATTCGGGCCAACGAGCGCACGCGTCTCCTGGCCGTCGTCGTCCTCACGTCCTCCCGCGAGGAAGAAGACATCGTCCGGAGCTACTCCCTCGGGGCCAACAGCTACGTGCGAAAGCCGGTCAATTTCTCGGATTTCAACGAGGCGGTCAGGGCTCTCGGTCTCTTCTGGCTGCTCTTGAACGAGATCCCGACCATCCGAGTCCGCTAGTGAGCGAGCCGCGAAGCGCTCGTTCGAATACGAGACATCGTGCGCGACCTGAAGCTCTTCTCGAGACCCCACGAGAGCTGGCGCTCGAGACGGGCGCTCGAGAGGGATCACTGCGTCGGCGGGTGAGTCCTGGCGGGGCCCGCCGGGTCGGCGCAGAGCCGTTCGAGCCGCTCGAGGACGCTGCGAGCGCTCATCGTCTGCTTGTACACGTAGAGCGCACCGGGCAGGTCGCCCTCGAGGACGTCTTCGCTCACGCGGAGCTTGGCGCTGACGGCGAAGAGAACGCGCTGGGCGAGCCCTGCCTGCACCAGCTCGACCCGCTTCCACACGGCGTCGCGGCTCCAGTAGCCCATCACTTCGAGATACACGCGGTCCTCGGGCGCCGACCGTCCTTTCCCCGTGGGCCGCCGCTCGAAGACGAGATCGGGCACCGAGAGCCCCACCCCCGGCAGCTCGAGGATCGCGCCGTTGGACGACACCCGCCACGCCGACGCGAGCGCCTCGAAGCTCCGCACCAGAGCCTCGACCTCGTCGGGCAGCGGCGGAGCCGCCGTCGTCGCGAGCAGGCGCTCGCCGCTGATCCGGAAGACGAGCGGCGTCCGGTCCTTGCCCCAGCGGACGTCGGCCTCGAGGCGCCATCGATCGCACCCTTCGAGCGCCGGCAGAACGAGGGCGAGCTGGAGGCCGTACCTGGTGACCGATTCGAAGAGGCTGAAGGGACCGTCGATCGCGATGCGGTGTCCCTCGCCGCGCTTCTCGATGGTGTGGAGGAGGCGGAGGAACTTCAGCCGTCTGAAGAGGGCACGGAGGGCGAGGGGAGACGTGCATTGCACGTCGACGGTGACCTTCACGGCGCGAAGGAGAACGGCCTGAGCCTGCGCGCTCTCGTAGTCGCTCACGAGCCGCTCCGCGGAGGAGCCGGAGAACGCCGCCAGGACGTGAGCGCCGCGCAGATCGGCGAACAGCGCGCGCTCGATGGCCTCGGTCGACGTGCCCCGCTCCTTCGCCACAGCGGCCACGACGGCCTGGCGGTCGAAGCGCTCCGTGATCGACAGCGCGGCCCGCGCGGCGCTCGCTCGCGTGAACACGTCGTGACGGACGGCGACGGGGTCGGCGTCGTCGGCGGCGTCGAACTGGCAGCGGTCTTCGACGAGCTTGGCCAGCCCGTCGCGGAGACGATGCTCCCGCGGCCCGGCGTCGACCGCCGAGAGGGCGAGAGAGAGCTCTTCGCGCGTCCGGCCCACATGCGAGCCCGCTGCGGCGAGGAGCCCCGCCGCGATCGCCCAGGCTCGCTCTCGCGCGGGCGCGTCGAGCGAGACGAGCCGGAGCTCGTTCCCCCGCCGGCGGGCATTGACGAGATCAGCGGTAAGCACTGTGCTCCCTCCGCCGATCGCTCGTGTACGTCTCGGTCGTCTCTTCGGTCACGAGCTCGTAGAGGGTCGCGCGCTTGTCTCCCTTCTTTCGAAGGATGCGCCCGAGGCGCTGGACGTGCTCTCGCACCGAGCCGCTCCCCGAGAGGATCACGGCGACGTTCGCGTCGGGAACGTCGACGCCCTCGTTCAGGACCTTCGACGTGGCGACGGCTCGATAGGTGCCCTTCGCGAGGCCGTCCAGAATGGCGCTCCGCTCTCGCACCTTCGTCTGGTGCGTGATGACCGGAACGAGGAAGCGGCGGGCGATCGTGTATGCCGTCACGTTGTCTTGCGTGAAGAGAATGGCGCGATCGCCGCGGTGCAGGTGCAAGAGGTGCTCGAGGTAGTCGAGCTTCGCCGACGGAGCGAAGGCCAGGCCGCGTTGCCTCCGGTATGCGGCCATGGCGCGCCGCCCTTCGTCGCTCTGCGACGAGAGCATGATGAACTGGCCCCACCCCGAAGCCTGGCTCATACGGATGCCGTGGCTCCGCACGAAGTCGCGATAGATCGCGCGCTCGGCGTCGTGCTCGGCGCGCTCGTTCGGCGAGAGCTCGATCGACACGCGCTCGGTGTCGTATCCGGCGAGGTAGTCGCCCGAGAGCTCCACGATGTCCTTGCGATACACCACCGGCCCGATGAGGTGCGCGAGCTCGGCCTCGCGTCCGTCGGTCCTCTCCGGGGTGGCCGTGAGGCCGAGGCGAAACGGCGCGAGGCTCGCGCGAGCGGCGAGGGCATAGGCCGCCCCCGGCAGGTGATGGCACTCGTCGAAGACGACCAGCCCGAAGCGCGCGCCGAGGTGATCCATGTGCAGGAACGCGGAGTCGTAGGTCGTCACCGTGATCGCTTGCACGTCGTGCTCGCCGCCGCCGACGAGACCAATGGGGACGCCGAACGTCGCGCCGAGCAAGTCGAACCACTGCCGCACGAGGTCGAGCGTGGGCGCCACGACGAGCGCGCTCCGTCGCTTGTCGTCGATCGCGAGAATGGCCACGTGGCTCTTGCCCGAGCCCGTGGGCAAGACGACGACACCCCGCCCGCGGTGAGCGCGCCACGCCGAAAGGGCCTCTGTCTGGTAGGGCCTGGGGTCCCGGTGAACTCGCGCGCCCGCGGCGAGCTCGGTGTAGCGCCTGGCCCCATCGACGTAAGGGGTCTTCGAGACTACGAGCGCGCGTACGACGTCGGCATACGCTGCCGCGGGAGCGCGGTGGCAGCGCGTGCGATCGTCCCAGGCGCACGCGGGTGGGGGAGGGGCGCCCTCCGGCCAGTCGCGCACTTCGAGGGTGCCGGCCATGAACGAGACAGAGACCACGTTGCGCTGATCGCTAGCACTCTTGGCGGGTCGACAAAACCGGGCCCGCGAGCTTTTTTGCGACAACTTGCGACAACCGGGAGGTTCGCGCGGTCGATATGGGGTAAGTGAGTCCGGGGCGCCACGTGAACGTTGCCACCCTTGCCGTCGTCGCCGAGAAGCCGGCCGTCGCGCGCGACATCGCGCAGGTCCTCGGGGCGCTCGCGAGGGAAGAGGGCAGCCTCCGCGGCAACGGGTACGTCGTCACCTGGGCGATCGGACACCTGGTCGGGCTCGCGGAGCCGCACGAGCTCAATCCGCGCTGGAAAGACTGGCGCCTGGCCGACTTGCCGATCTTGCCCGACGAATGGCGCCTCGTCGTCTCTGACGCGACCCGCGACCAGTTCGAGAACGTCCGGCGGGTCCTCATGGCGCGGGACGTCACGGGCGTCATCTGCGCGACGGACGCCGGCCGCGAGGGCGAGCACATCTTTCGAACGATCTACGAAGCCGCCGGTTGCCGGAAGCCCGTCCGACGCCTGTGGATCTCGTCGCTCACGCCGCAGGCCATCGCCCGCGGATTCCGCGAGCTGCGCGATGGGAGCGACTACGACGCACTGGCCCGTGCGGCCTGCGCGCGGAGCCGGGCCGACTGGCTCGTGGGAATGAACCTGTCGCGCGCCTACAGCATCGTGCACGACGACGTGTTCTCCGTCGGCCGCGTCCAGACTCCGACGCTTGCGATGCTCGTGGGGCGGGAGCTCGAGATCCGTTCCTTCGTTCCTGAAGACTACTTCGAGGTCGTAGCCACGTTCAGGCCGCGGTCGGCGGCCGGCGTCGAGGCGCAGTACTCGGGCACATGGTTCCGGGGCGTCCGGCACTCCGAGGCGTCACGCGACGAGGCCCGGCGGCTGCCCAAAGACGGCGGCGAGGCCGCCGCGATTGCCGCGCGCGCGCGCGGCGGCGACGCGCGCGTTGAATCGGTCGCGCGCGAGGTTCGAAACGTGCAGCCGCCGCTCCTCTATGATCTGACGGAGCTGCAGCGTCACGCGAACCGCCTCTACGGAATGAGCGCCCAGCGCACGCTCGACGTGGCCCAGGCCCTCTACGAGCGGCGAAAGCTCCTCAGCTATCCCCGAACCGACAGCCGCGCCCTCACCCAGGCCATCGCCGAGACGCTGCCCGAGGTCGTGCAGGCGATCGCAGACCCTTACCGCGCGCTCCTCGCTGCCGGAACCGGCGATCGCCCGCTGGGGCGACGCTTCGTCGACGACGCCCTCGTCACCGACCACCACGCGATCATTCCGACCACGACGCGCGCCCCCGCCGACCTCGCGGGCGACGAGCGGCGAATTTACGAGCTCGTCTGCCGGAGATTGCTCTCGGCCTGGCACGACGATCACGTGCTGGCCGTGACCAAGGTCGTCACGCGCGTCACGTCGGCGGAGATCGACCGCTTCGCCAGCTCGGGAACGAGCGTCGAGCGACAGGGGTGGAAGGTGCTCGAGCCCGGCGACGGAAAGGCCGCGGGCCCGGCGCTCCCGGGGGGGCTCCTGGAAGAAGCTCCACAGGTCGTCGTCGACGCAAAGCCCGTGGCGAAGCAGACGCGCCCGCCTCCGCGTTTCAACGACGCGACGCTCCTGACCGCGATGGAGACCGCCGGCCGGTCCGTCTCCGAGAAAGAGCTCGCAGCCGCGATGCGCGAGTGCGGCCTCGGCACGCCGGCGACGCGCGCGGCCACTCTCGAGCTCCTGATCCGGCGCGAATACGTCAGGCGAGACGGCAAGGCGCTGGAGGCGACGGAGAAAGGCGTTGCTCTGGTCGGCATGGTTCACCCGAACGTGAAGTCGCCGGCCATGACCGGAGACTGGGAGGCCAAGCTCGCGCAGATCGAAAGGGGCACGGGTGACTTCGACGCCTTCATGGGCGCGATCGAGAAATACGTGCGCGAGGTCGTCGACGACGTGCGCGGTGGAGCTTCTGCGCCGGCTTCGAGCGCGGCGAGCACCGCGAGCAGCAACGGCGATTCGCCGGCGCCGGCCGCGGCGACCCTCCCGCGAAAGGCCGCGCCCGTTCGGCCCGGAGTGGGGCCCGAAGGCCTGGGCGCGCTCCTGCGCGACAGGTTCGGTTTTGCGACGTACAGGCCCTACCAGGAAGAGGCGTGTCGCGCCGCCACGCTCGGGCACGACATGCTCCTCGTGATGCCGACGGGGGCGGGCAAATCTCTCTGCTATCAGCTTCCGGGCCTGGCGCGCGGCGGAACGACGCTCGTCGTCAGCCCGCTCATCGCGCTCATGGAAGACCAGGTGGCGAAGCTCGCGAGCCGCGGCATCGCCTGCGACCGAATCCATTCGGGCCGCGACCGCCAGGCGTCGCGAGCGGCCTGCCGCGCGTACCTCGACGGCGAGCTCGATTTTCTCTTCATCGCGCCGGAGCGCCTCAAGGTCTCGGGGTTTCCCGAGATGCTGGCCCGTCGGCAGCCGACGCTCGTCGCCATCGACGAGGCGCATTGCATCTCGCAATGGGGTCACGACTTCCGCCCCGAATACCGGATGCTCGGTGAACGGCTCCCTCTTCTTCGCCCGGCTCCCGTTCTCGCGTTGACCGCCACCGCCACGCCGGCAGTTCAAGACGACATCGTCTCGCTCCTCGGGCTCCGCAGTCCTCAGCGATTCATCCACGGATTTCGTCGAACCAACATCGCCGTCGAGGTCGTCGAGAAAATGCCTGCTTCGCGCGCCGACGCGGTGCTCGCGCTGCTCTCGACCCGCGAGCGAAGGCCGGCGATCGTCTATGCGCCGACGAGGCGCGAGGCTGAAGCGCTGGCCGACGCGCTCTCCGCGGTCACCCGGGCCGTGCCGTACCACGCGGGACTGCCCTCGGCCGAGCGGGCTCGCGCCCAGCACGCCTTCCTCGACGGGGCGGTCGATGTCGTCGTGGCGACGATCGCGTTCGGCATGGGGATCGACAAGGCCGACGTCCGTACCGTGGTCCATACGGCGCTGCCGCAGACCCTCGAAGGATATTACCAGGAGATCGGAAGAGCGGGTCGCGACGGCGCTCCGTCGCGAGCCGTGCTGTTTCAGTCCTTCGTCGACGGAAAGACGCACCTCTTTTTCCACGAGCGTGACTACCCCGAAGCCGGCTCCCTGAGGGCGCTCTTCGAGCGCCTCGGCGACGCTCCGATCGAGAAGGACGCGCTCGCCGCTTCCGCGGGCCTCGCTCCTCCGATGTTCGAGAAGGCGCTCGAGAAACTGTGGCTGCACGGGGGCGCCCGGATCGATCCCGACCAGACGGTCCGCCGCGGCTCCGCCGACTACGCCCTCTCCTACGAGCGGCAGCGGGCGCATCGCCTCGAGCAGATGGCGCGCGTCCGGCGCTACGCCGAGAAGAGCCGGTGCCGGATGCTCCAGCTCGTCGAGCACTTCGGCGACGAGAACGACCCCGGGACCCCGTGCGGCCTCTGCGACGTGTGCGCCCCGGAGGGATGCGTCTCGCTGGCCCACCGCGAGCCCAATCCGAGCGAGCGGAGCGCAGCCGAGCGAATCCTTCACGATCTCGGCGATCGCGACGGGCTGACGGTGGGCCAGCTTCATCGAGAGCTCTTTCCTCGGGGTGACGCCGACCCTCGGTACCTCGATCGCCGCTCCCTCGAGCACTTGCTCTCGGGGCTGGTTCGATCGGGCGACGTGCGCCTCGACGACGATTCGTTCGTGAAAGACGGAGTCGAGGTGCACTTTCAGCGCGTCCGCCGGCTCGCGTCGCGCGCCCGGCTCGCCGACGGTGGCTTCACGATCGCCGCGGAGGCGCGAACCGCGAGGCGCACCAAGCGGGCCGCCAAGGTTTCGGCAGGCAAGCCGCAGGCGCCGCGCCGCACCCGTCGGGCGAGCGATGCCAAGCGCGAACGGGGGGGCAGCGGCTTGCCGTCGAGCGCCAAGGCGCTGTTCGAAGCGCTGCGGGAATGGCGCCTCGCCGAGGCGAAGCGCGCCGGGATTCCGGCGTTCCGCATCTTGAACGATCGCACGCTCCTCGGCGTGGCTACGGACACGCCGGGCGACGAGGGCGCGCTGCTCCGCGTCGCGGGAATCGGGCCAGGCCTAGCGCGCCGCTACGGCGCCGCCCTCCTCGGAATCGTCGCCCGGCACGTGTCCCGTTGAGCCACCCAGGCGAGGGCACGAACGGGAGGCCGAGCGTTCATCGTCATCTGGTCGGAGCGCCGGCGGTCCTACAGCCCGGCCGTTGAAATCGGGCCTGTCTCGATGGCCTCGAAGTCGCTCCCGTGCACCTTCGCGAGACCGGGGTTGTCGGCGGGAAAGACAGGGCAGCCGCCGATTGCCGGCACGCTTCCGCTCGTGACGGGCACGCTCGTGCCGCCCCCGTCGTCGGTCGACGCAGTGAGGCCGCCGTCGTTGGGCCCGGCAGGAGCGCCCGACGAGACCCCCGGCGAGCTGCTGCTGCACGCCGCCGCGGCGCCGAGCGCCATGAAAGCCACCGTCTTCGTTGCCGTCGAAATCAGCCGCACGCCGCACCTCCCCAAACGACCATGGTACCGGGTGTTTGCTGCGAGCGCTCGCGCCGATTGCCGGCGTCGAGCGCCGCGACTCGCGATGGGCTAAACGATGTCCGTCGTGTCTCGCTTGTCTCGCTTGCCTCGCTTGCCTCGCTTGCCTCGCTTGCCTCGCTTGCCCGAAGTGCTCGCTCCCGCCGGCGACGCCGACGCCATGCGAGCCGCCGTGGCCGCTGGCGCCGACGCCGTGTACTTCGGGCTCCCGGGCACGAGCGCACGGGCGCGAGCGACCAATTTCGATCCCGACGGGCTCTCGGAGACGATGGGCTTTCTCCACGGTCGCGGCGTGCGCGGGTACGTAGCGCTGAACACACTCGTCTTCGACGACGAGCTCGATCGACTCGAGCGGCAAGTGAGGGCATGTTCGGCTGCCCGCGTCGATGCCGTCATCGTGCAGGATCTCGGCGTCGCCCGGCTGGTTCGAGCCGTCGCTCCGGCTATGGCTGTTCACGCCTCGACCCAGATGACCTGCACGGACGCGGCGAGCGTCGCGCTGGCGCGGGACTTCGGTGCGCGCAGGGTGGTGCTGGCGCGCGAGCTGTCGCTCGACGACATCGCGGCGATCCGCGCGGGCACGGACGTCGAGCTCGAGGTCTTCGTTCACGGCGCGCTCTGCATCGCCTACTCGGGCCAGTGCCTGACGAGCGAGGCGATCGGCGGTCGAAGCGCCAATCGGGGAGCGTGCGCTCAGGCTTGCAGGCTGCCTTACGAGCTCGTGGTCGACGGCGTCGATCGGGATCTCGGCGGAGTGGCTCACCTCCTGTCGCCCGAGGATCTCGAAGCGAGCGCGCTCGTGCCCGATCTCGCGCGGCTCGGCGTCGTGTCTCTGAAGATCGAGGGACGCTTGAAGGGCCCGGAGTACGTCGCCGCGACGACGAGGCTTTATCGACGCGCGGTCGATGCGCTCGCGGGCGGCGCCGGACCCACGGACGAAGATCGCGCAACCGCGCTCCAGATGTACACGCGCGGATCCGGACCGGGGTTCTTGCGCGGGGTCGATCACCAGCGCCTGGTCGAGGGCCTGACGTGCGACCACCGCGGCCTCCCGGCGGGCAAGTCGCTCGGGCTGCGGACGGTTCGTGGAAAGAGGTGCGTCGGCCTCTCGACGACCGCGCCGGTAGCGCGGGGCGACGGGTTGCTGGTCGAGGGCGAGCGCGGCGAGGGAGAGGTCGGCGGCCGGGTCTGGGCGCTCTTCGACGGGGGCGTCGAGGTCGAACGCGCCGAGATAGGGCGCGAGATCTGGCTCTGGCTCGGGCCGGATCGACGCGTCGATGCCGCGGCTCGCTCCGGCGCGCGGGTGTGGAAAACCAGCGATCCCGTGCGCGAAAAGCAGGCGCTCGCGTCCCTCAGGAGTCCGCATCGCGTGCGGCTCGACGTGAGGGTGAGCGGGAAGCTCGGCGAGCTTCCCCGGTTCGAAGCGGCGACCGAGCGCGGGGCTCGCGCGACCGTCCGGGGCGACGCCCCGCTCGAGAGGGCGCACACCACCGCGACGACGCCCGAGGCGATCCGCGAAAAACTCGGTCGCCTCGGCGAGACTCCGTTCGTTCTCGGGTCGCTCGAGCTCGACGTTCCGGAAGGGGCCATGCTGCCGATCTCGAGCCTGAACCGGGCGCGGCGAGCGCTCACCGACGCGCTCACGGCGTCGGGCGTCGAGGGCGAAGCGACGGAGACGACGCCGGTGACGCACGGTGATCTTCTCGCAGCTGCCCACCCGCCGGATCGCCCTCCGCCGCCGGCGGGGCTCTTCGTACTGTGCAGGAACCTCGCCCAGGCCGAGGCGGCGGTCGACGCTGGCGCCGACGGCGTGTACCTCGACTTTCTCGAGCTCGTCGGCACAGGGGCCGCCTTGCGCGCGCTTCGGTCCCGCGCCGCGCGCGTTCACGTGACCCTCGCCGCGCCGCGCATCCGCAAGCCCGGCGACGAGAAGATCGATCGCTACCTCGAGCAGCTCCAGCCCGACGCGCTGCTCGTCCGCAGCCTCGGAAGCTTGCGCGACGCGCCGACCGGCGACGCCGCCGGGATCGACCGCATCGGTGACTTCTCGCTCAACATCGCCAACAAGCTCGCCGCGGCGGCGATCCTCGAGCGCGGACTCGTTGCGTTCACACCGTCGTTCGACCTCGACGCGGACCAGCTGACGGCGCTGACGCGCTCGGCCTTCGCCCCCTTCGCCGAAGTGGTCGTTCATCACCCGATGCCCCTCTTCCACATGGAGCACTGCGTGATCGCGGCGCTCCTCTCCGACGGCCGCGATCACAAGAGCTGCGGCCGGCCGTGCGAGTCGCACGCGGTATCGCTGCGCGACCGGGCAGGCGTGCTCCATCCGGTCGAGGCCGATGTCGGTTGCCGGAACACGATCTTCCACGGCTCGGCGCAAAGCGCGGCGACTCTGGTTCCATTGCTCCTCGCGCGAGCGGTCCGTCGGTTCAGGATCGAGCTTGTGCGCGAGCCTGCGGCCGAGGTCGCAACGATCGTGTCGAGTTACCGAGCTCTCTTGCAAGGCAAGAGCACTCCCGCCGAGGTCTGGCGCGAGTTGAAGACACTGAAGGCCGATGGCGGATACGGAGTCGTTCGCGGATCGCTTCGCGTGATCGCTTAAAGGTCTCCTGGCTCGAGGCGACCGGCGTACGGTTGATGAGTTGGATACCGGCGGTCGTTTCAGGAGCGAGGGGGGTAGTAGCGAGCGTGAAGCTCTCATGGCGACGCAAACCATCGCCGTGAAATCAGAGAAGCCCGCGCGCGCAATCACGAAGCAAGGCACCGTCCTCGTCGTCGACGACGACCTCGCGGTAGGTCGCATGATCAGCCGCGTGCTCGAGGCTGCTGGCTACGAGGTGACGACCGTCGACGGGGGGAGCGCGGCGGTCGAGTCGATCATGCGACTGCCGTTCGATGTCGTTCTCAGCGACATCCAGATGCCCGCCATGAGCGGGGTCGAGCTTCTGTCCGTGATCCGCGCGTACGATCTCGACGTGCCCGTGATCTTGATGACCGGCGAGCCCACGGTCGAAACGGCCATGGAGGCCGTCTCGCTGGGCGCGATTCAGTACCTCCAGAAGCCGACGCCCAGCGATGTTCTTCTGAAGGCGGTCGAGCAAGCCTCGCGGCTGCATCGCATGGCGCAGATCAAACGCGACGCGCTGAAGTTGCTCGGCGGCGAAGAAGATATGCAAGCCGGCGATCGGGCCGGGCTCCAGACGCGCTTCGATCGCGCGCTCGAGAGCATGTGGATGGCCTTCCAGCCCATCCTCGACACCAAGCGGCAGCGCATCTTCGGATACGAGGCCCTCATGCGGTCACGCGAGCCCTCGCTGCCCCATCCGGGCGCGGTGCTCAAGGCTGCCGAGCGCCTCTCGCGGCTCGACGAGCTGGGCGCGCGTGTCCGGCACCTGTCGGCCGAGGCGTTCGCGCGTGCGCCGACCGACGACTGCCTCCTCTTCATCAACCTTCACCCGCGCGATCTGCTCGACAAGGCGCTCTTCGAGGCCGACGCCGCGCTCACGAAGATAGCGAGCCGCGTGGTTCTCGAGATCACGGAGCGATCGGCGATCGACGACGTGAAAGACATCCAGGCGCGGGTCGCGGTCCTCCGGTACCACGGCTTCCGCATCGCGATCGACGACCTCGGCGCCGGCTACGCGGGGCTGTCCAGCTTCGTCGCCTTGAGCCCCGAGATCGTGAAGCTCGACATGTCGCTCGTGCGAGACGTTCACACGTCGGAGATCCGTCAGCGCCTCATCGGTTCGATGGCGATGCTCTGCAAAGAGATGGGCATGCGCGTGGTCGCCGAGGGCGTCGAGGTCATCGAGGAGAGCGAGAAGGTCAAGGCGCTCGGGTGCGATCTGGTGCAAGGGTACCTCTACGCGAAGCCGGGCCCGCCGTTTCCACAGGTTTCCGGATTCTGAGCGGCTCGCCGCCGCCGCCGCGCAGCGGCTTGGCGGCACCGCTCCCCCCGCCGCCGAAGATGAGTTTTCCTGTCGAGGGCGCCGCCACGCGGCGCGGTCTCGACGCGACCCGGCCGAAGCTCATGGCATTTCTCGAGCGCATCCACGGGCGTCCGGCATACAAGCGGGCGCTCGAGCGCGGCGCCCCGTACACGCTACTCGGGTAGTCGGCTGCGCAGGGCCGGGCGACCTCGAGCGACCTCCGTTGCCGAGAAGGTCGCCCGGATTGGTCGGCGGAGATCTCACGCGCGGAGAGCTTTGGCGCGGCTTCCGCGGCCCTGGTCGAGGAGTTCGAAGATCCGGGTGATACCG
The DNA here is from genome assembly GCA_937902985.1 of uncultured Myxococcales bacterium. Taxonomy (GTDB): domain Bacteria; phylum Myxococcota_A; class Polyangia; order Polyangiales; family Polyangiaceae; genus Palsa-1150. The sequence continues at coordinate 14,109 of CALFNG010000446.1, read as the reverse complement.
AGCGGCCTCCCGGTTCGGCCGACGACACCCGAACGGCGGAGCTCGTCGGCGATCTCGCGGAGCTTGAGACCGCTCAGGCGCATATGCCGCACGACGGCGATGACGTTTTGCTCCGGCTCGAACGGCTCGAGTTGCATGCCGTCGGGCGAAAAACGATAACCCCACGGGCAGCGCCCCCAGAGGGCGCCGCGGGGCCGCTTCAATTCGGCGGCGGTCATGGTCCTCAGGCGCAGGAGCATTCGCTCGTGGGCCCCGAGAGCGCTCTCGACTTCCGGGGGACACGCGTCGTCGCGACCCGCGGGCGAGGCATAGACGACGCGCGCTCCCACGTGCCGCGCGAGGTGCTCCACCACCAGGCGCGCATAGCCCGCTCGGTCGAGGGCGCTCGGCTCGGCGACGCAGAGCACTTTGGCGCCGGTTGCCGTCAGAGATGCCAGAGCCAGCATGATGGCCGGGCGCTCTTCGATGCGGGATTGTTCGCCCGCGTCGACATGCCAGCCAAGTACCCCCGTTTTCTCTCGCTTGGCCCACAGCCGGATGGCGCGCCGCTGGGCCGTTTCCGACGTGGCGGTTGATGTGGAAGCGCGCCGCACGTAGGCGATCGCACCGCGGGGTGAATGAGTTCCACGTGGCATATGATGCTTGCCTATCTTTGCATGCGTTCGGCATCTGCGAAAGCTGAATGTCAAGTGATCGAAGGGCGGCGGTTTGCGCGTCACGTCATACACAAAAGAGCGGTGATTTTCCGTCGGGCCGTCGACCGCCAATCGGGCGCCAATCGGGCGCCAATCGGGCGCCAATCGGGCGGTCGGGCCCCGGTGGACCGCGCGCATCGTCGAGGCACCGCCTCGACACGCGTCGCCTCGGCCTGGTCGCCTCAGTCTCGTCCTCGTCGCCTCAGCGTCGTCGCCTGGGGAGAAGCGGTCCACGCCGTGCACGGCAGACGTGACCTTGAGCAATCCGCTGCATCTGGATCCGGAGAACCCACGCGACGAGGCGAGTTCGCGCCGCGTTCGCCGCGAGCGGCTCCTTCGCGTGGGTCGTCGCGTGGGCGTGGGCGCAGGATGGGTGGCGGTCGTCCTCGCCGGTGTGACGCTTTTGTACCTCGTTTCCATGAACGTCTTCCTCCGTACCCGCCTCTTTCGCGATGCGATCACCGCTGACTCCGGCGCCCTGCGCGTCGAGTACGCCTCGGCCTACTCGCCGTGGCCCGGGCAGATTCACGCCGACGGGCTCGCCATTCGTGGGCGCGACAGCAGCGTCGAGTGGTTACTCGCCATCGATCACTGCGACTTTCGCGAGTCGTTCCTCGATCTCGTGCGCCGACGCTTTCACGCGAGCCACGTGCGCGGCGACGGCCTGAGCCTTCGGCTCCGGCAGCGGCTTCAAGAAGTCACGCCGGCCGCGAGCGCCTTGCCGCCGGTTCCGGGGTTCCTCGACCCACCGCGAGCCGAGGTCGGGCCGCGCCCCCCGCCGTTGACCGACGCCGACTACCGTCTGTGGTCGATCGAGCTCGACGACGTCGTCGCCGAGCACGTTCGGGAGGTGTGGATCGACGCCGCGAGGGCGACGGGAAATGTCCGGATGGAAGGCCGGTGGTTCTTCCGACCTCTCCGGCGGCTCGAGGTCGGGCCGGCGGCGATCGATCTCCGCTCCGTGAACCTACTTCATGGCGCAGATGCGCCGCTCGCCCTGGACCTTCACGGGACCATGATGGTCACGATTCACCCGGTCGACATGCGCGACGCCGGGGCGGGTGCCATCGTCGATCACCTTGCTCTCGACGCCGACCTGAGCGGCGCGCTGCGGGGCGCGGCGCTGATCGACCATCTCGGCGGTTCGGGGGGGAAGGGGCTGCTGGCCGCATGGGCCATCGAGCCCGCAGCGGCCCACGTCGTCGCCGACCACACGGCGTCCACCGTGACCCTCGACATTCCGGAGGCCGCGTTGGAAAGTCGAGAGCCGATGCGCGCGCTCCTCCCGTTGCCGGACGGCCTCGATCTCGAAGCCAAGCGGGCGACGGCGAGCATTCATGCCGTGGTTGACATTGCGGCGCGGTCCGCCGCGGGTCATGTCGCTATCGTGGCGCCGACCTTGACCCTTCAAACCGGCGACGAGACCCTCACGGGGGTCTTCAAGCTCGACCTCGAGGCGAAGGCGCGAAACTCCGTGGTCGACCTGTCCGGCACGACGGCCGCCTTCACGGCCGGGCCCCCTGGGCGTCCCGGGGCGCGCGGCGACGAGCGCGCGTCGGGCTGGTGGGTCCGGGTTGCTCTCGCCGATGCCCGTCTGGCCTTCGGCGGCGGCGCGCCGCGCTTCCGTGCGCTCACGCTGGCGACTGCAAAAGACGCGTCGCCGGTGAGCGCGTTCCTCGCGAAGGTGACGCCGCTCCCGCGCTGGCTCATCGACGCGGTGCCCACGAACGATCTGCGGGTCGAGGGTGAGATCCAGGCTCGACCGTCGGTCTTCGAGGTTCGATCGGTGAAGGCCCGGTCCGAAGGATCGAGCGTCGACTTCGAGTTCGAAAGGCTGGCCAGCTGGAAGGAGTGGGCGATGTTGCTCGAGGCGGGTCCGGTGCATGCGGGCGTTCGCTCGGGCGACGGAGGAACCGAAGTGGTGCTCTTCAACGCGCAGCCTTGGTTCGAAGCGCAGACGGCCGCTTTTCGAACCAACGCGTCTCGCGAACGGTGAGGCGCGCCTTGCGCGCAGCCGTCGCGACGGGCGCGACACGAACGCCGCTGTCGCGCCGCGCGTCGTTCGCGGGCGGCGTGTGCACCGTCCTGGCACTGTCTGCGCACGCGCGGGCCGACAACCCGCTGAACTCGAGCGACCGAACCACGATGGCAGCGCAAGCGGCTTGTACGAAAGGCGATCAGAGCGAGTTCAACATCATTCCGATCATCGGGGGCACGAGCGACATCGGGATCGGTATCGGGGAGTTCAGCGACCTGGCGAGGGTCAGCCGCGGAGCGGACCCATACCTCTGGAACATCGAGTCCGCGGCGTTCGTCTCCTTCAAGCATTCGAACGAAGGCTGGCAGGTCCCGTTCCAGGATTTCTACATGAAGATTACCGTCCCACGATTTCTCGGGAGCGGAATGCAGCTCGAAGTGCGCCCCTCGTACACGTGGGAGTCCACGCTCGGATACTACGGGCTGGGCAACGCGTCGCCGTCGAAGCCTGCCAGCGTATCCGACTCCTACGCGTGGTACGGGCGCGTGCACCCCGCCGTCGACGTCCAGCTCCGATGGCGAGTCGCCGACCACGTGGCCGCGCTTGCTGGCGCGCGATACACGCAAAGCTGGCTCCAGATCGTGCCCGGCTCGAAGCTCGAGCAAGACATCGACTCCGGGAGCCCGGAGGTGAAGCATCTCATCGGGCCGACGCGCCCGGGGGGGCTCGCGGTGTTCAGCTACGGAGTGCAATGGGACAGTCGCGACAGCCAGGTCTCGAGCCATCGGGGATCGTTCCACGAAGCCATGATCAAAGTGAGCCCCGGCGGCACCGAAGCCTTCCCGTACAGGTACGGGCAGGGGAGCGTCGTGTCGCGCGTGTTCGTCCCCATCTGGCGCGACGACGTGACGCTGGCGATGCGCGGAGTCGGCGACATCATGGTCGGGCGGCCGCCCTTCTACGAGCTGTCGCGCTTCGATGACACGTATGCCCTCGGCGGCCCCAACGGCGTGCGGGGGATTCCGGGTCAGCGTTACTACGGGAAGGTGAAGCTCTTCGGAAATATCGAGCTCCGGAACGAGCTCTTCTCGTTTCACGCGCTGGGCAAGCCGCTCCGCTTCGGGTTCGTCGTCTTCTTCGACGGCGGCCGGGTGTGGGCGGACACGTCGTCGCAGCCAGCGCTCGACGGGCGGGGGATCGGGCTGAAGTACGGAACCGGCGGCGGTCTCCGCCTTGAATCGGGAGAGACCTTCGTTCTTCGCGCAGACATCGCCTGGTCGCCCGACGCGAGCCCCATCGGAGCCTATTTTGCTGCGGGTCAGACGTTCTGAGCCGGCCTCGCGAGCGCTCGCGAGGCCGGCTACGTTGCGGGCCGTGAGCTTCTCGACGGATTGGGACGCGGTCACTGCCGAAGCACTGACTCACTTCAAAGAACTCCTGCGGATCGACACGACGAACCCGCCCGGCAACGAGCGCGCGGCGGCGGACTACCTGGCGCGAGTGCTCGACCACGAGGGCATTCCGTACCGGATCGTCGAGAGCGAACCCACGCGTGCCAGCCTGATTGCGCGGCTGTCGGGGTCCGGTCGCAAGCCTCCGCTGCTCTTGAACGGCCATCTCGACGTCGTGCCCGTGGAGCGAGAGCACTGGCGCCACGACCCTTTCGGGGGCGAAGAACACGACGGCTGCATCTGGGGTCGCGGTGCGGTCGACATGAAGAACATGGTGGCGATGAGCCTCATGACGCTTCTCATGTTCAAGAGGGCGGGGCTCGCGCTCGAACGTGACCTGATCTTCGCGGCCGTGGCCGACGAAGAGGCCGGGTCGAGGCACGGCGCACGCTTTCTGGTCGAGAAGCACCCGGAGCTCGTTCGCGCCGAATACGTTCTAAACGAGATCGGCGCGTACACGTTTTACGTGGGCGACGCGGTCTACTATCCGATCCAGGTGGCCGAGAAGGGCATCTGCTGGTTCGAGCTGACGGCGCACGGAACGGCAGGCCACGGCTCGATGCCTCGACGCGACAACGCGGTCGTTCGAATCGCCCGGGCGATCGAGGCCCTCGGCACCGTTCGCCTTCCGTTCCACTCGGTGCCCGTGGTCGAGACGTTCGTGCGCAGCCTCGCCCATCGAGCGCCGGCGTTCGCGCAGCGAGCGGCGCCTCTTCTCGTGCAGCCCGCGTTCGCCCGCCTGCTGTTGAAGCTCGTGCGCGGGCAGGATCCCGAGCAGGCCATCGCCCTCGAGGCGCTCCTCCGGAACACGGCGTCGCCGACCGTGCTCAAGGGCGGCCGCAAGGTCAACGTGATCCCCTCGTCTGCCAGCGTTCTGGTCGACGGGCGCATGCTGCCCGGCCAGACCGTCGCCGCGTTCCTCGCCGAGATCCAGCGCGTCGTCGGCGACGACCTCAAGGTCACCGTCCTAGAGCAACACGAGGGTCAGGTCTTTCGAACGGACACGCCGCTCTTCGAGGCGATCGGTCGCGCGATCGAGACGCACCATCCAGGCGCGGTCGCGGTACCGTTCATGATCCCCGGTTTCACGGACTCGCACGCGTACGCCCGGCTCGGCGCCACTTGCTACGGGTTCTCGCCGGTCAAGATGCCGAAGGGCATGAGCTTCACGAGCCTCTACCACGGGCATGACGAGCGAATTCCAGTGGAAGGCTTTGCCTGGGGGCTGCGCGTCCTCGCCGACCTGGTGCACGAGTTCTGCTGCGCTTGATCGGCATTTCGCACGTTGATGTTGGTCAAGAATCTCGTAAGGTGCGATTTGTCCTACACTGGCGTCATCTCGGCCGTCGTCGCGGGATTGGTCTACGAGGGATGTACATCGCGTGTTGTCTAGAGAGCGAGTTGGGTAAGGTTTCCCCCGAGGCGAAGGTGAAGGAAAAGGTGTTCGAAATCGAACGAACGGTCCTGATACGTAAGCGCGCCTGACGGCTCTTCCATGTCACCATGAGCGGTTATGCGTTCATCGATCTTCGCTGTCTTCGCGCTCACGGCTGCATGTGCCAGCAACCCTCCACCACCCGCGGCCGTCGCTCAGGAGGCGCCAGCTCCGTCGCCACCGGTCGTCACGGCGGCCGTTCCAGGGCCCGCGGCCCCAGCGCCGGAGGCCTACGATGACCCTGCCGAGCTACGGGACCCGGAGACGATGACGCCGCTCTTCGGCAAAGACAGTCGCCCCTCGTTTCCCAGGGCGACCGCCTCGGACCGGGACTGCTGGCAGACGGTGCGCATCTCGGGGGACGCCGAGAAGGATTACGAAGCGCTCGTCTCGAGCTGCGGTGGCCCGACCGGGTCGGTTCAATACGTCAAGCCGATCATCGGCAAGCTTCATCACCTGCACGACAAGCGCGACACGTTCGCTGTCAAGATCCAGGGTGGCCTCTGCTACCGGTTCTTCGGGGTGGCCGACGGCTCCATCCAGGATCTCGACATCCTCATCGAGCGCGCCAACGGCGATCTCGTGGGTGACGACAAGACCAACGGCCCGGTCGCGATCATCGAGTCCGACAAGAACTGGTGCATCGACGCCGACGGCGACTTTCGTTTCAAGGTCGAAGTCGACGGGACCGGGACCGGCAACTACGTGTTCGGGGTGTGGGCCCGGCCGAAGGGCGCTCTAAAGGCCACCGTAGCGGCTCGATAGGTACGTCTCGACGTTCGCCATCGACGCCGAGGACAGGTCGGCGGTGAACACGACGACCTCCGCGATCTGCCCGGTGTAGTCGAGCGTCTCCGAGGGGTCCGTTCCCAGGTACGAGGACAGGTAATCGACGCTCGCCGGCGTTCCGATCGCGCCCGCGACGCCGTTCGCTCCGGAGATCGAAAGCGACCCGCCTACGGGATCGACGTTCGCCGCGATCCACTCCCATCCGCTCCCGCCGCCCCATGCACCGGGAGCTGCGAGGGCGTTGGCGTTCGACCCCGGCAGCAGCTGGAAGGCTAGATCGTTGCTGCCGCCGCTCCGCTGGAGCGCCATCGAGTTGCCCCCGTTCGATAGAGCAATGAGCTGCGCGTCGCTCACGGCGGAGGGGTCCGGACTGGCGACTACGAAGATCGTCCAGCTCTGGGTTGGACTCGCATATTGGCGCCCGGGGTCGCTCAGCTCGAAGAACGACCCGCCGTTGAACGAGACGACGCTATGGCCGCTCAGAGCCCCCGCCATCGCCTGCGGGCAGGTGCCCGCGCAGATCGCGTCGGCGTGCGAGCCGGACTGGTCGAGCCACTTGCCGGAGGCCGCAGAGTAGGTGTCGCCGACGAGCCAGAGCGCAAGGCTCGACACCTCCGGGAGCGTCGTAGGACACCCGAGCGCGCACGCGGCGCCTCCGGTGCCGCAGGCCCTCGCCTGACACGCACCGTTTCCGTCGCAGCAGCCGTTCGGACAGCTCGATGCGTCGCACGCGCAGCTTCCGGCGGCGCAGGTCTGGCCCGCTCCGCAAACCTTTCCGCACGCGCCGCAGTTCGCGGCGTCCGTCTGCTCGTTGACGCATGCCGTGCCGCAGAGGGTCGTGCCGCTCGAGCACGCGATCGCGCACGCGTTGCCGTTGCAGATCGCGCCGCCGCTGCCTGCCGTCGGACCCGGGCAGTTCGTTCCGCATAGGGACCCGCAGTTGTCGGGATCGCCGTCGAGCGGGCACGCCGGTCCGCACGGGTGCGCACTCGCGTTGCAGACGTAGCCGCACGTCGTTCCGCCCGCGCACGTCGCGGTGGCGTTCGCGGGGGGCGTGCACTGTCCACACGCGGCTCCGACCCCGCAGTTGTTCGCGTCGTTGTTCGCGGCGCACGAGCTCCCAGCGCCGGTGCCGCACAGGTGATTGTTCGCGTTGCACGTGAACCCGCAGGCTCCCCCGCCCGTGCACGTGGGGGTGCCGCCCGCAACCCCGGAGCACTGCGTGGTGCAGGCGCCGCAATGGTTGGGGTCGGCCGTCTCGTTCACGCACGACTGGGTGCAGAGGCTCAAATTGGCGGCGCAGCCGGACGTGCACATGAAGGGCTGCGCCGCATTGCCGGTGGGTGAGCAATAGGGCATCCCGGGGTCGCTGCAGGGCGTCGCGCATCCGTTGCAGTGCGCCGGGTCGCTGATGACCGTGTCACAGCCGTCGTTGGGGTTGGTCGAGCAGATGCCGTAGCCGGGCGCGCAGGAGGTCTTGTCGAACGTGCAGACGCCGGCGACGCACGAGACGTTGCCCGCGACGTGCGGCAAGTTCGAGCAGTCGTGGCCGCAGGCGCCGCAGTTGTAGAGATCGGCCGACGTGTCCACCTCGCACCCGTCGAGCGGATCGCCATTGCAATCGCTGTGGTCGGGCTTGCAGACCGGCGTGCACACGAGCGTGCTGCCGCCGTCTCCGCCGTCTCCGCCGTCTCCGCCGTCGACCACGCCGCAGGACGGGTAGGCGTTCGGCAGCTCGCAAGGATCGCACGCCGGCGAGCCGCACCCGTAACCGGGGTCGCTGAGCATGCGGCAGTGCGATGCGCATGACTTCATGTCCGGGGGGCATCCGGCGTCGACGGTCGTCGCGACGTCGGGCGGCGCGTCCGGGGGAGCGGCGGCCTCTTCGATGGGGACCTCCGTGACGTCGGTCGCGGCCACCTCGTCCTGGGCGTCGACGCCGGTCGGGGCGTCGTCAGGACCGGCTTCGACGGCGAACTGGATGTCGCCGTTGCCTACGAGGGCGTTGCACGCGACGACGACGAACACCGAGCTCGACGCGGCAGCCGCGAGGGCGGAGCGGATCAGGCGGGCGACCGGCACCTTCACCATCCACCCGCGACGACCACGCCGGCATTCGAAGCGCCGACGACGGGGAGTACGCGCAGAGCCGAAGAAGGAGCCTGCTTCTGCGCGACGACCCAGAGGACGGCGCCTCCAGCGACCATCGCGCCGCCCACCAGGAACGCGACCGTCGAGACATCGCCCGCCGAGACGGCGTCGTCGTGGATTGGGGCGGCAGCGGTCGAGCAGACGTTCTCGGCGCAGAGCGCCTCGTAGTCGGAGTGCTTCGAGATCGACTTCAGGCCAAAGACGGCGCCGATCACGACGCTCACGACGCCGGCTCCGCCGACCGCGAGCGCTGCGATGCTCTCGTCCCTGGCCAGGTGGGTGGGCTCGCCACTCGGCTCCGCCTGCAACGACGACCTCTCCGCCTCGTCTGTAGCGCCTACGGGGCCCGGTAGAGGAACGTCGCTCGCTTCGAGCGCGGGGACCGTCGCGGTCACCGCCGCACCGTCCGGGCCGACGGTGGCGAGGGTCGACCACTTCTTCTTGCCGGGCGCAGAGGCTTCGATGGTGTAGCTCCCGGCGTCGACGGGGACGGGGTTATTCCACAGCACACCCGCGAGCGGCTCTCCGTTACGCCGGACTTCGAGGCCGGGGACGTTCTTCGGCGCGATCACCGTGAGCTTCGAGAGCTTGGGCTCGAGGGCGGCGGCGCGCTTTCGAGCGACGAGCTCGCGAGCCTCTTGCCCCATGCCGCCCGCCGACGAGGCGACGTCGAGAAAGAGCGCCCACGCCGACGCGGTTCGCTGCGTGTGCTCGTAGCAGTCTGCCAGGTTGAACTGCGTACCGATGCCCGGATCCAGCCGCTGGCTCTCTTCGAACTTCGGGCACGCGTCCGGGTACCGGTGGGCTGCGGCCAGTCGCCGCCCTTCGTTGAAGAGCATCGTGGCGGTCACCGGGTCGTTGGCCTGGGCCGCGGTGGCGGAGAATGCGCCTGCGACGGCGATCGAAACGGCGAGTCCCCGGAACATCGGTCGCGTCATGCGCGTCAGAATCGGTCGTCTTGCATCGCGGCGGTCGTGTCGCCTACTTGCGACCGTCGAACAGATCGATGTCGCTCTTGGACGGCGAACCCCCTGCGCTTCCCGTGGGGCGGGCACGGTGCTTCGACGCGACCCCCCGCGATGGGTTCGAGCTGGGCGACGCCAGCGGTCCTGCGGGCGCGGTCGGCACGAGGTCGACGGCGGGGAAGGTGGGCTCGCTCTCGGGCTCGACGGGCGGCGGCGCGGACGCGTTTCCCGCCTTGGCCGACGCCCCCGCGGCGGCGGAGGGATGCACGCCGTTGCTGCCGAACATCGCCATGACGAAGGTCGTCGCGAAGAACAGTCCACCGCAGGCGAGCAAGACCCTTCGGCTCCGGGACACGGGAAGCGCGCCTGTAGGAACCCCGCCGTCCTCGGTGGCGCTGACGGTAACGGTCCCGAGCGTCGGTGGCGCGGGGCGAAAACCGGCCGAAGCCGGCGCCGGGGAGGACGGCGTGGCCGGGGACAGCGTGCTCCGGACGATCGGCGCGGAGGTGCTCGTGTTGACCGCGCGCGGACGGATCACGCGGGACACCCGGTCCGCTGACAGCCGCGCCGAGGCCGTTCCGAACGGCGCGAGCGCTTCCGTCAGCTCCGCGACGTCTGCGTATCGAGCGCTGGGCTCCTTCTCGAGACACTTCCCGATCACCCGCTCGAGGCCCTCGGGCGCGTCGGGACGCAGTTGCCGCAATGGTGGCGGCGGATCCTGGAGGATGGCGGCAACGAGATCGGGCATCGTGGTTCCGTCGAACGGCGCGACGCCCGTCACGAGCTCCTGGAGGATGACCCCGAGCGCCCAGATGTCGGCTCGCGCGTCGATGGCGCGCGTCGAGCGCATTTGCTCGGGCGACATGTACCGCGGCGAGCCCATGACGACGCTCGTCTTCGTGACGTTGAAAGGGACCACGTTCTTCGCGTCAGTCACCTTGGTGATGCCGAAATCGAGCACCTTGACCGAGGGGCTCCCGTCGGCACGGTGCGCGAGGAACAGGTTCGCGGGCTTGAGATCGCGATGCACCATGCCCAGGGCGTGCGCCTCTGCGAGGGCCTCGGTCGCCTGGAGCACGTGGTCCACCGCGACTTCGGCGGAGAGGCGGCCCTCCTCTTCGAGGAGCTCCTCGAAGTTTCGTCCGTGCAGGTACTCCATCACCATGTACGGCGTGCCACCGAGCAGGGTCGCAACGTCGAGCACCCTCACGACATGCTCGCTGCGAATCTTGATGGCGGCGCGGCCCTCGCGCAGAAAGCGAGTGACGAGCGCGGGGTCGTGCGCGAGCTCGGGGAGCAAGAACTTGATGGCGACCCGCTCATCGAGGTTGAGATGCATGGCGGCGAGGACGATCCCCATGCCGCCTTGACCGAGCACACGCTCGATCCGGTACTTGTCTGCAAGCACCTCACCGACCGCCGGAATCAGGTCTGCATTTGCCATGTCAGAAAGAGGCGAGGACTCTGCCAAGTGTTACAAGTGTTACAAGATTATCACTGCCCCGCTCGGCCCTGCCACCCACGAATGTCGTATTCTTAGCGCGAGGAGCCGTGTGGCCCCTCTTCGGGCGAAGGCGCCGAGACGACTACGTACGCCGACGGCGCGGGCAGGCGGGTTTGGGCGACAGCCTCAGCGGCCGAATCTCGGGGTCTTGGTTCGGGACTGCCAGGCCGAGGCCGCTACCGCCGCCGCGGTCGTAGAAGTCGACGACCTCATCGAGAGTGGCGTACCAACCGTGGTGAAAGTAGGGCGCGGTGCGCTCGATGTTTCGAATCGTGGGGGTCCGGAACGCGCCGTCGCCCCTACCGAGACGGGGAACGCGCGCACGGGTGGGTACCTTCAGGGTTTCACTTCGAGAGCCGTCCGTCGAGCGCGATCGCGGCGTTCGCCATCATGGCGCTCTCGCGAAGCAGCTTCAACGCAGTCGCCTGATCGGAGCACCGCGGCGTGTGCGCGAGAACGGTCTCGGCGAACCGGAGAGCGGCTTCGTGGATCGCTTCGTAGTGGGCGACTTTCTCGGGCGTGGGAGCGTGATGGGAGAAGACGTAGCTCGGGTCGAAATCGGGGTGGCTCATACCGGGAATCTCCTCGAGGGCGAGGGTGCCACAAAATGCCCGCGCCGGCCTCGAAGAGAAGCCGGCGCCGCGATCTCCTTGGTCCCCGGCCGCCACCTCTGGTCAGCGTTTCAGCGTTGGTCGAAGTCGAAGAGGTCGTCGCTCGACGCCCCGTTGCGGGGAACCCAGGGGTCGATGAGGTCCGACTGGGGGTTCGGGAGGTTGTCGCGGCTGCGCTTCGTGATCGGCGGCAGGCCCCAGTTTCAGGCTTCCGATCGTGGCGGCAACGTTCTGACGCCCGACGGCAACGTCAAATGCGCGGGCGACGCGCGCGGACCACGCGAACCGCGACGAGCCCGACCAACCCGACGAGCATGGCGAGGCCGGTCCACGGGTAGCGGGTCGACGGCGCCGCGGCGGCGCACCCCCCGCTCCCCGAGGCGCCCGCGGCCTGCGCGGGCGGCCCGTACCCGACGACGTTGCAGCTCGAGCCCGGCGTCAGGCCGAACGGCGACGATCCGTAGATCGGGCACTGGAGGTTCACGCTCTGGGTCACGCTGCGAACGTTCGAGAGCTCCGCTTGATCGGCCGACGCGCGAAGGACGAAGTCGACGGTCATCGCGGCGTGCGCGATGTCGCTTCGCATGCGGGTGATGCGCGTGTTCGGCCCGGGGACCCCGGCAAAGAGCGCGTTGATGTCGTCGGTCCGGACCTGCTCGGCCGTCTCGGCGGCGCCGCCCTCGGCTCCCCCGTCGGAAGCGCCGACGGCGAGGTAATCCTGCGTCGGGTCCGCGGGGGCGGCGCCCGCGAGGCCGCCGCTGCCGTTGCCGCTGTAGTATCCGCCGCTCAGGATGACGTTGGTCACGAGGGCCTGGCTGAGCGCGATCGAGCTCTCGATCTCCCACCCCTTGCCGCCGAGCGCGGCCTCCTTCTTCGAGCGGAGCGCCGTGTAGTTGCTAGAACTCGTGCTCCAGTCCCAGACGAGCTCCGGGTCCTCGATGTGGAAGAAGGGGAAATTCTGCGGCTCGTACCGCCCATCGCTGACGACCCAGATCGTGATGCCGACCGCGGCGCCCGTTCCGACGGCCGCCATTCGCAGCGGAAGCGAGAACGACGCCCCCGGCGTGGTGACGCGCACGGGGCGCATCGCCTGCACCCCCTGGTCGGGGAGCAGCTTCATCGCGAGGAAGTCGAAGCCCTCCTTGACGTACTCGTCGATGACCGGCTTGACCTCTGCGGGGATGCTGAAGCCGTTGGCCGCGAGCCATGCGTTGAGCGCGCTCGAGTCGGTCGCGTGCAGCTGGACGGTGTCGTACGGGCCGACGTTCTGCTGCTTCGTCACCGTCACGGTGCCGCCGGCCGAGTCTTCTCCCGCGAGGCTTGCGGCGCCGCTCTTGCTGCCGCTCTGGCAGCTGCTCGGAGGACCCGGGCACCCGCTCGGCGCGACGATCTGCGTCGCGGTGAGCTCGTCGATCGAGTCGAAGAGGACGTCCGCGCTCAGGCCGACGGCAACCGTCCCGTGAATCGGCAGGACCCACGCAAAGGAGGAGGGGCTCCCGGCGTACTCGATCTGATCGTAGAGCGTCGTCTGCGTCGGGGAGACCGAGAGCAGCATGCGCTCGTCGGTGATGTCCGAGGCCGTCTGGGTGGGGGGATGGAAGCATCCGCCGCACGCCGCCGCATCGCGCTCCCCCGCAAAGCCGAGCGCGGACACCGTCACACCGATCCCCAAGGCAAGCGCCGATCGATTCATGAAACACCCTCCGCGGCGGACCGTGCTCTCACCAGCCCGGACGGGCTCGATGCACTTCCTGCGCCCGCCCTGCGCTCGCCTCGCATCGCCGAGGAATCATACATGAATCGCCCTTGAGAGAACGCCGGGCCGGCCATGGTCTCTGACATTCCCGTCAGCTCAGCGCTGAAGTTGGCACACTCTGCAAGCTCGATCTCGCGTGTCTTTCTGCGCAGGTCAGTCGGCCGGGAACTCCGGCCTCTGCGCTGCCAGGAGCCTGCAGGAGGCCGACGCCTGCCGCAAGACGGGCCATTCGCATGGCAGCCGCCGTGCGGGTCGATCGCGAATCCGCACGGGTGAATGTCGCCTCACCATCTTCGGTGAAGGGACATGCCTGGCTGTCCATGCCGCCCTACCGCGGTCGGTGAGGCGACCTATGGGGTCGAGAATGTCGCTCCACGGGGACCTGAGCATGCAAATGCACCGTGGTCCATGTCGCTCCAGGCGATTGGGTCGGGCGACACACTCCGCCCCCCATGTCGCTGCAGGAGCCGTCACTCGAGCGAAGACCCGTCGTGTGCCGAGAGACGACCAGCCATCACTCGAGCGAAGACCCGTCGTGTGCCGATAGACGACGAGCCATCACTCGAGCGAAGACCCGTCGTGTGCCGATAGACGACGAGCCGTCACTCGAGCGAAGACCCGTCGTGTGCCGAGAGACGACCAGCCATCACTCGAGCGAAGACCCGTCGTGTGCCGATAGACGACGAGCCATCACTCGAGCGAAGACCCGTCGTGTGCCGAGAGATGACGAGCCGTCACTCGAGCGAAGACCCGTCGTGTGCCGAGAGATGACGA
>CALFNG010000445.1 GCA_937902985.1 uncultured Myxococcales bacterium | reverse complement strand
CCCCTCCCGCATGCCAGGCGACCAGCACCGCGCCGAGGCCCAGGAGCGGCAGCGCCACGCGGTCGAGCAGGCGCGCGCGGTGGGCTCGCCACACCCGCGCCGCCCGCTCGATGATGGCCGCGGCGATCGGGTTCATCCGTCGAGCGGGAAGGCGGAGTCGAGCTCGGTGTGGAGCGCCCGGACGTCGTCGGACAGCTCGGCGATCGAGGGGGTGTGTTTGCCCGGGGCCTTCACCACCCGGGCGATGCCGTCTTCGATGTCGTTCGCGAAGACGAGCCGCGAGCGGAGCGTCGGCAGGAGCACGCGGAGCACGCCGCGCCCGATCGACTGCCACACCGAGTCGCCCACGATGACGATCACGGTCCGGCGCATCGACGGCGACAGCTTCGCCAGGCGCGACGCGCTCTCGACCACCGTCTGGCCGTCGGGCGGCGCCGACGACGGCAAGATGATCATCAGCGAGAGGTAGCCGTCGGGGAAGTGCGCGGCCAGGCGTTCGACCCGGTCGAAGAGCCACCGGGCGCGCAGCGACCGGGCGGGGGACTTCCACAGGATCGAGATGGTGTCGCCGCGGATGATGCTCGCGACGCCGTCGTACGAAGCCACGCCCGACGTGTTCGTCTTCGACGGCGCCGGCGTGGCCGGGCGCGCGCTCTCGACGGTGGCGGTGAGGGACGCGGCCCCGGCCTTGCGCTTGCCGCCCTTGCGCGCCTTCGGCTCGATGGGGCCCGAGGGGGCGGCGCCCGCGAGCTCCGGGGTCCAGGCGTAGCGTGCGCGCTCCGACGCCAGCGGCAAGAGCGCGGCGCCGAACGCGCGGAGCGACGCGAAGCGCTTCTTCGGATCGCGGTTCATCCCGCGCAAGACGGCCCGGTCGAACGAGAGGGGCACGCCCGGCACGCGGCTCCCGGGCGCCGCGACAGGCGCCTTCACGATGGCCTGGAGCACCTCGTAGGGGATCTGACCGACGAACGGCCGCTCGCCGGTCACGCACTCGTAGAGGAGCGCGGCGACCGCGTACTGGTCGCCCTCGAAGGAGCCCGTGCTCGCGCCGCCCGCCTGCTCCGGGGGCAGGTACGCGATCGTGCCGACCACGCCCTCGGCGGTGGTCCCGTGGCTCGAATCGCCGCTCTCGAGGATCGACGAGACCCCGAAGTCGACGACCTTCGGCCACGGCCGCCCGCCCGGGCCGCGCCCGAGGAACACGTTCGACGGCTTGAGATCGCGGTGGAGCACCTGCGCGTCGTGCGCCGCCGCGACCGCCGCGATGACGGGCAAGACGTAGTCGAGCGCCTCGCTCACGGAGAGGTGGCCGCGCTTCTCGAGCAGCGTGGCGAGGTCGTGGCCCTCGAGCAGCTCCATCGCCAGGAACGGCGCGCCCGCCTCGGTGCCGAGCGCGAGCACCTGCACCACGTGCGGGTGGCGGATGCGCGCCGCCGCGCGGCCTTCACGCAAGAACCGCTTCGAGGCCGCCGGGTTCTCCGCGATGTGCGGGTGCAGCAGCTTGAGCGCGACGAGGCGCCCGAGGCGTGTGTCGACCGCCTCGTAGACGGTGCCCATCCCGCCGCTCCCGATCCGGGCGACGACGCGGTAGGGACCGCAGACCGAGGGCGCTTGAAACCGTTCTGCCACGCCTCCCTTGTGCCCCTCTCCAACCCCTTCGTCGCAGGCTACACCTGCGGCGCGAGCGAATGCGAGCTGGCACGAGGCGATCGCGAGCGACGACGTGGCTACGGCGGCGAGCCCTGAGGCGGCGGCGAACCGTCGTCACCCAGGCGCACGAGGCCGAGATCGCCGTTCGGCACGGATGAGTCAGCGCCGCCGCGGGGCACCAGGTACCCATCGCGTTCGGTCATGTCGGGGTCCCGTCGCATCCACGACCAGAGCTCGCCCTGCAGACGCGCGACCACGTCGGGGTGCGCCGCGGCGACGTCGCGCTCCTCGCCCGGATCGACGCGCGTGTCGAAGAGCATCCAGCGAACGCCCGTGCGAGCGGGCACGTAAATGAGCTTGAACCGGTCGTCTCGCACCATCCGGTGCTTCGCGACCAGGGTGAGGGGGCGCACGGCCTTCTGGAGCACGACCTCGTCTCCGTGGCGCGTATCGACCTCGGTCAGGCGCGCGATGCCCGGGTAAGGGAGCCGCAGCTCGCTCGGCAGTCCGGGGATCTCTTCGGTGAACCAGAGCCCCGTCTCGGCGTACGCGAGCACGGGCGCGAGCGGTCCGCCCGAGAGCGCCGGGGCGAGCGAGCGCCCGTCGAGGTCCGAAGGCGGCGCGACCCCCGTCAGCGCATAGAGCGTGGGCGCGAGGTCCACGTCGCGGGCGATCGAAGGCACGCGGCGCGGCTGCCCCGCCGGCGGAGCGACGCGCGGGTCGACGATGACGAGCGGCACGTGCGTCCCCTCGTCGCCGAAGAGGTGATCGCCGTGGCCCTGGCCGTGCCCGTGCTCGTAGAGCGTCTCGCCGTGGTCGCCCGTCACGACGACGATCGTCTTCTTGGTCAATCCGTCGGACTCGAGCGCGTCGAGCACGCGCTGCGCGGCGTCGTCGATCGACGCGACGGCGCCGTCGTAGAGGCCGCGAACCTGCGCCTCGTCGCGCGCGTCGGCCGGCGCGTCCTGGCCGAGGCCGACGGGCTTGTCGTACTTGAAGCGTCCGCGATAGCTCGCGTCGGTGAACCGCCCGTAGAACGGAGCGGGCGCGGCATACGGAAAGTGCGCCGTCGAGAAGAAGACGACCAGATAGAAGGGCCCGCGCCCCTCGAGCGAGCGCATCGTGGCCACGGCGTCGCGCGCGAGCATCTGCGGGTCGGCCGCGTCGTTCATCTCGCGCAGCACGGGGAACGCGCCCCGACCGAGGCGCGAGTGCAGCACCGGAAGAAGGGGCGTCTCGCGCTCGAGCACGTGCTGGCGCACCAGCTGCCGGAAGTCGAACTCGGGCACGTCGACGGTGCCGAACCCGAGATCGATGCGCGAGAAAATGTCGCCGGCGTAGTCGCTGACCACGCCCGTGGCCCACCCGGCGCGGCCGAGCCGCTCGGGCAAGGAGTCGAAGTCCTTCGCCCGCTCTTCCCACCGGGGGAACATCGAACGGATGCCGTGGTGGTGCGGGTGGCGGCCCGTCAGCCACGTGACCCACGACGGGAACGTGCGCGGCAGCGACACGTACGTGCGTTCGAAGCGCGTGCCCCGGTCGGCCAGCGACGAGAGGTTCGGGGCCACGCGGCGCTCGAGGCGATCGGCGCGGAGCGAGTCGGCCGCGAGCACGAGCACGTTGGGGCGCGCGTCGCCGGCATCGACCCGGGCGTGCGCCGACGGCAGCCGGCCCACCACGAACGCGAGGAGCACGACGGCCAGCGCCGCAGCGCCGATCGCCAGCGCCCGGTGCGCGTGTCCGCGCAGTCGGCGCGAGGCGCGACCGAGGGCGCGCCGGATCCGGTCGGGCCATCGGTGCCATTGCCTGCGCGGCCCGGCGAGCCAGAAGGCCAGCGCGACGAGGGCCAGGACCACGACGCCCGCCGGGTGCAAGACGTCGGACGCGAGCACCTGCACCGTGCGCCGCCAGCCGCCGCGCGCGTACCAGACCGCGGCGTAGAGCGGGGGATCGCTCGCCATCGCCCGGAGCTCGACGAACGCGTGAAGGACCACCACGCCGAAGAAGACGCGGAGCCACCGGCGCATGCGCATCGGGTACGCCGGATGGAGCCACTCGCGAAGCGCGACCAGCCCGTCGGCGACGAAGCCGAGGAGGAGCCCGTAAACGACCGCCGCGGCCACCAGCGCGATCGCGATGCGGCCGATCTCGCCGCCGAAGCGCCCCTCGACCACGGCCTCGATCTGGTGCGCCTGTGCCCCGAGCTGCTGCGGATCCTCGGGCGGCGTCCTGACGGCCCAGAGCGCGAGTACCGAGACGTAGGCTGCGCCGACGAGCGGAGGCCGGCCGACCGCGAAGGCGACGCTCTTCGCGGCCGGCTTCGCGGCGGCCGCGGACGCGCGGGCCACCGCTCGCAAGCGGAGCCAGATCCGATCGGCGGTCACCCCGTGCAGGTTACCGCGAAGGTCACCCGGCGAGCGAACGCGTCAGGGGGCGCGGCAGCGGGTCAAGGGGGGCAAAGCGCGCCGACAGATCCGCGATCCGCCGCCCGAGCGCGCTGGCGGCGTCGCGCGGCGACTTCGTCCGCGCGCCGAAGGGAGCCTCGGCCCCCTGGCAGAAGAAGGTGCGGCACCCGAGCGGGCGCGACGCATAGATGCGGCAGCGGCCCGAGTCGGAGAGCAGGGGACAGGGGCGCCGCTCGTCTCGCGCCATCGGCAGACGCCGCGACGGAGGCGAAGGAGGCGAGGCCACCGTGAGGCCCGCGGCCCGCACGGCGTGCCGCACTTCTTCGAGCTCCACGGCGGTCGGGTAGGGCTCGCGGCCCGTCACCCCGAAGTGGCAGCAAGGCGTCTCCGCGACGCCGCCCGGCGCGGGAGCCGCGGTGCACGCGCACGTCCACCCGTTGAGGACCGCGTCGGCCTCGGCGTAGAGCCCGAGGAGCTCGGCGCGCATCGGCGAACGTCGCCAGCTGGACGACACCGGCCCACGACGACGCGTTCCCATATCGGCGCGCGAGTTTAGCACCCGACGGGGCGCGCGCCGTACCCTGCGATGCCGTCGCGCACGCCGCTACCGACCCGTCTGGCGCAAGCGAACTTGGCGCTACACTCGGGGGATATGGATCGTCAATCGCGTCCCGCTTTGCGTCCCGTCGAGTCGATCGTCGTACCAGACAAGGAGCATGGCCGCGTGCTCGTCCTTCGCGACACGCAGGGGGTGACCGACTCACACGCCGTCATCCAGCCCGCGCTCGCGTCGGTGGTGGTCCGGTTCGCCGGCCGCCAGACCTGCGAAGAGATCGCCGTCGAGGCCTCGGCCGAGGTCGGGACGGTGATTCCCGTAGACGTCGTCGTCCGCCTCGCGTCCGAGCTCGAGCAGGGCCTGTTCCTCGAGGGGCCCGTGTACCGAGCGGCCCGCGCCCGCGTCGAGAAAGAGTTCGCAGACGCGCCGACCCGGGCCGCCACGCACGCGGGCGGCGCGTACTACGGAGAGCGCGGCGCCCTCGAGAGGTACATCGACGACGCGTGCCTCGCGAAGGCCAACGGCCACGCCGGCAAGGGCGGCGGTGCCGAAGGCAGGGCGGGTCAGGGGAGCAGCGAGAGCAAGCGCGCGAACGGAGCCAGCGGCGCTGGCGGCACCAGCGGCGGCAACGGGAGCCACGGCGGCAACGGCAAGCCCCCGGGCACGATGCGCGGCCTCGTCGCGCCGCACATCGATCCGTGGCGCGGGGCCGTGGGGTACGGCCACGCGTACGCCGCCATGGCCGCGGCGATCCCCGACGAGGTCGACACGTTCGTGCTCCTCGGCACGTCCCACGCGGCGATGCGCGAGCCCTTCGCGCTGTGCCGGAAGGCCTTCGACACGCCCCTCGGCGTCGTTCAGGCCGACGGCGGGGCCATCGACGCCCTCGCCGCGCGCGCCTCGGCGTTCGATCCCTTCGCCGATCAGTTCAACCACAAGAGAGAGCACTCGCTCGAGTTCCAGGTCGTCTTCCTGAAGCACTTGCTGAAGGACCGCCCGTTTCGCATCGTCCCCGTGCTCGCGGGGCTCGGCGCGCAGCAGAGCAGCGGCGAGAACCCCGACGGCGACCCGCGCATCGCCACGTTCATGGACGGCGTGCGCGACCTCGTCGACTCCCGGCCGGGCCGCGTCGTCGTGGTCGCCGGGGCCGACCTGGCCCACGTCGGTCCGCGCTTCGGAGACGCGCAGCCCTACGGCGAAGAGGAGCGCGCGGCCCTCGAGAAGGCCGACCGCGCGTCCCTCGAGCACGCCGTGTCGCTCGACGCCGGCGGGTTCTGGTCGCACGTGATCGCGGATCTCGAGGAGCGTCGCGTGTGCGGGCTGGCGCCGATCTGGTCGCTCTTGCGGGCCCTAGGCCCGGGAGGCGGAACCGGCCGGGTGCTCCACTACGAGCAGACGGTCGACGGGGAAGACGGGTCCATCGTCAGCCACGCGGCGGTGGGATTCTACGGGTGATCTTCGGCGTTACGCCGTGTCATCGCGCCGGCCGCGGTTGGCGACGGGGGCGGGGTGAGATGGATCGCGTGCATGACGGAGGTTGATCGCCACCATCGCCGGAGTGCATGGCGAGCAGGCCCGGGGTGATCGCTTGCAGTCGCGGAGGTTCATCGTGAACAGGGCCGGTGCTCGTTGTCGTGACCCGGCGTGCTGGTGGTCACGGGGACGCGGGAATGCCGGGGCATGATCCGGGGATGGTGGTCGGTACTGCCGGGGATGATCGCGTGCAGTGCTGGGGATGGTGGCGACGGTCGCGGCTCGTGATCGCGAGCGTGGCTGCGTGGGTCGTGAGCCGTGCGCGTGGTGATCGCCGTCATGACGTGGGATGGTCGCGACGACCCCGGAAGGTGGCGGCAATCACCGGCCGGCACGTTCGCGATCATGGCCCTGGTGGATCGCGAGGAAGGTAGGGGCGCCTCTCGATCATGGCCGGGGTTGCTCTCGATCACTGTGGGGGTTGCTCTCGAGCGGGAGCGAGGCTGACCCGTTGAACGGCGAGGGCGTGCTCGCGATCAGGGTGGGGGTGATCGCGATGAAGTCGCGCCCCGATCGCGAACAGCTTCGGGCGTGCGCTCATCGCCTCGTTGCGAGGGCTCGAGCGAAGGCTCGGTAGGTCTCGGCAGCGAACGGCCGAGGTCTCGGCAGCACCTTTCGAGAGCGCGGCGCGAGGTATCGTTGACACCCCCGGGCGGCCGGGCTACATCCCGCCGCCGATTCAAGTTGCGGGAGTAACTCAGTGGTAGAGTGCCACCTTGCCAAGGTGGACGTCGAGAGTTCGAATCTCTTCTCCCGCTC
>CALFNG010000444.1 GCA_937902985.1 uncultured Myxococcales bacterium | reverse complement strand
AAGAAGAGGTTGAGCGACCTTGTTTCGATTCGAGGAGGCGGTACCCCCGACAAATCCAACCCGCTTTTTTGGTCGGGCTCAATCCCATGGATCTCGCCGAAGGACATGAAGAGTCGTCGCTTGCGCGACGGAGCTGATCATATCTCCGAGGACGCAACGCGGGTCTCGCCGGCCAAGCTGCTACCGATCGGCTCAGTGCTTGTAGTCGTCAGAGGAATGATTCTGGTTCACACGGTGCCCGTCGCGCTCTTGGAAGCCCCTGCGACGATCAATCAAGACATCAAAGCTCTCATACCACGGCCCGAGATCGCCGGTGCCTACCTTACTGCGGTGCTCTGGGCGCTGAACCGGCAGCTCCTTCAACTCGTCGAGAAATCAACCCATGACACGCGGAAGCTTCAAACCGATGCTTTGCTTCAGTTCGAGATCCCGGTTCCGCCGTTGCGCGACCAGCACCGCATCGTCGCCTACCTCGACGAGCTCCAGGCCAAAGTCGACGCTTTGAAAACCCTCCAGGAGAAGACCGCCGCCGAGCTCGACGCCCTCTTGCCGTCGATCCTCGACAAAGCGTTCAGGGGCGAGTTGTAGCGGCCACTTGCCCGGCCTTCAGACTCAGGTATAGCGCGGCTGTAGTAAACGCCATTATGAACTGATTATTACACGTGTAATATACCGGTATGGCGACGAAGAGTTCGGTGGCTAACCATAGCCCATCGGCGCTTGCGAGAGCTTTGAAAGAGAAGCTCCGCCGACTGGCCCGAGGAGCGCGCGGAGGGCTCGTGACGACCACGCGAGCTGCGGCGCTTCTGCGCCAGTCGCCAGCGGAGGCGTCGGCAACGCTCGCGCGTCTGATGCGGCAAGGCTGGCTGGTGCGAGTACGCCGCGGGCTCTACCTCGTGCTGCCGCTCGAAGCGGGCCACGAAGGAGGCACGGTCGAGGATCCTTGGATCCTCGCGCGCGAGGTGTACGCGCCGTGTTACATCGGCGGTTGGACCGCCGCGGAGCACTGGGGGCTCACCGAGCAGGTTTTCCGCTCGACCTTCGTCGTCACCGCCGCCGCGATTCGCCACGCGACGGAGACGTTTCTCGGAACCGAGTTTCATCTCGTCCGCGCGAAGAAATCGCGCGTGGAGAACGTTCGTCCGATCTGGCGCGGCCGCGAACGCATCGCCGTCTCGGACCGCGAGCGCACCATCGCCGACGCGCTCGCGTCGCCCGATTGGGTGGGGGGAATCCGGCACCTCGCGCAAATGCTTCGTTCTTACCGCTCCACGAAAGACTGGAATCCGAACCGGCTTCTCGAGCGGGTCGGCGAGGTCCGCTCCGGAGCCGCTTTCAAGCGCCTCGGCTACCTCGCGGAAATCGTCCTCTCTGCCGAGTCGGTTCTCGTCGATGCTGCCCTCGCTCGGCGCTCGGCCGGGGTCGTGAAACTCGACCCGGCCGTTGCGGGGCGTGGACGGCTCACGAAGCGCTGGGGCCTCTGGGTGAATGCCCGGCTGGATGCATCTCCGTCTGACACATGATCAGTAAACAGGACATTCTCGACAGGGCGGAGGAATGGCAGCTCAGGCACGATGTTGTCGAGAAGGACTATGTGCTTGGCTGGGTGCTCGCCGCCATCGCTCAGCACTCCGAGACGTCGACGCAATGGATCTTCAAAGGCGGTACGTGCCTGAAGAAGTGCTACTTCGAAACGTACCGGTTCTCAGAGGACCTCGACTTCACGCTGCTTCCAGAGGCCGTCTACGAGATCGAAGGTCTAACAAAGGTCCTCGTTGAAGTCGTCGAGATCGCGCAGGAGTTGAGCGGTATCACTTTCCCTGCGGATGTCGTCGCGGTGAGGCCGCGGAAGGACAAGCTTGGTCGCGAGACCTTTGAGGGAAAGATCGGCTACCGCGGACCCCTTGCGATCGTCAGCACTCCGCGCATCCTATTCGACCTCACCCGTCACGAGCCAGTGCTCGGGGAGCCCGAGAGCCGTCCTGTTTTCCATCCGTATCCCGATCAGCTCCCAGAGGGCACTACCGTTCAGGCCTACTACCTGGAAGAGCTGCTCGCCGAGAAGACACGGGCACTTCTCGAACGTACTCGCCCACGCGACCTTTATGACGTCGTCTTCATCCTCGAAAGCAGGGCGGCCGACTTCGATCTCGACGAGACTCGAGGCCTCTTCCGCGGGAAGTGCGAGGCGAAGAGCGTGACGCCCCCGTCTTCCGCGGAATTGCTGGCGTCGTTCGATCGACTGGAGAGCTGAGGTCGGAGTGGGAGAACATGCTCGGACATCAGCTTCCAAGCCTCCCACCTTTCGAGGGCCACCTCGCACGCCTCGAAGCTGCGTTGCGCTGGATCGATGCACCCGTGGTGGTCGTTCCCGCGTTCGCTGCCGTTGCTGCGTCCAGGGAGCCGCTCGTCGCACCCGCCGGCGTAACGTATTGGGGCCTCGGCGTTCCGCTCGAAACGGCACGGTATGCTGGAATCAATCACCTTCTCGTCGAATTCACGTATGACGGCAAGCACCGCCGAGCGGAGCCCTACTCGCTCCGGCGCGCGCGCAACGGGAACCTCCTGCTCTATGCATGGGAGGTCAGTTCACCCAACATCAAAGCCTTCAACGTCCAGAAGATCGGCGGCCTGCGAGTCACCTCAATGGCGTTTACGCCACGTCATCCGATCGAGTTCAGTCCGGTGGGCGCTATCAGCGCGCCACCCGTAGCCCGAACATCGTTCGTTTCCAGGGCTCGACATTTGGGGAGCCGCCCCATGTACGTCTTCGAGTGCGGGAACTGTCAAAAGCTGTTTCGGCACTCCAAGAACGACTCGGCGTTGCGTAGCCACAAGACGCCAGAAGGATCGCCGTGCTGGGGACGGCGAGGGCACCTGGTTCGGACCGAGTAGGTCGGTCGGCTCAGCCGGGTTCGTCAGCTCGTCAGCTTGCGGTATTTGATCCGGTGCGGGCGGTCGGCCTCGGCGCCGAGCCTC
>CALFNG010000443.1 GCA_937902985.1 uncultured Myxococcales bacterium | reverse complement strand
GCACTCGGCCTTCTCGTGGGCTCCCGTCAGCGGCCACCATTCGTGGTGCAGCACCGACGGGTGCCACGCCTCCTGCGAATGGCACACCGCGCACGTCGTCGGCTTCACGTTCACGTGAACGGGATGGTCGACGTGCCGGTACTCGGGCATGTGGCACGAGGCGCAGTCGCTCGGCGGAAGGCCGGTGACTGCGCTCGAGGCGCCTGGCGCCGGTGCGTCGGCGGGTGGCGATGGTTGCGCGGTGCACCCGACGCCGACGACTCCCGCGGCGAGCGCGCCCGAGGCCGCCGCGAGGGCGACGAGCCGGCGCAGCAAAGGGCGCCCGCTCAAAATTTCTCCTCGCGAAACGACATGCCGAGTCGCGCGCAGACCGGGCGAATCTTCGCCGCCAGGCCGGGGGGCCCGCAGAAGTAGACGTCGACGCGCTCGGGCGCGTGCTGCGCGCGGATGGCGCCGAGCATCTGCTCCCAGTCCGGAGGCCCCATGTGCGTGTGCGTTCGCAGGCCGGTGATGATGTCGCTGTGACCGGCCGCGTGCCCGACCTGGCGCGCGAGCTCGAGCCCCAGCGCCATGGCGCCCCCGCGTCCGGCCGTCATGCAGAGGTGAATGTCGAGCAGGGCGGTCAAGTCGTTCTTTTCGAGATCGGCGAGGAGCGCCGCGAACCACTCGAAGGAGTACTGGTCCTTGTTCAGCCAGAAGAAATGCGCCTTGGCGAGCCTGGGCGGCCGCTCGCTGCGCGCGCGGAGCAGCAGGCTCTCGAGCACGCTGGCGAACGGCGTGACGCCGATGCCCGCGCCGATGAACACGGCGAATCGAGAATCGAAGATGTGGGCACTCGGCGAACCGTAGGGCCCGTCCACGTAGGCGACGAGCTCCGGCCGCGCGCCGCGCTGCTCGTCGCCCTCGACGCCGCGACGGAGCGCGGCGGTCCAGTTGCCCAGCGAGCGGATGTGGAACGTGAGCTTCCCGCTCTCGCTCGCGCTGCTGATGGTGAAGGGATGCCACTCGTGCTCGGCGACCGCTGGGATGCGAAGAAAGGCGTAGTCGCCGGGGCGCCACGTGAACCCCGGGGGCGTCCGGAGCTCGATCCGCGTGACCCCCGAGCGCAGGGCGTGCGCCTCGACGACGGTGGTCTTCCGTCCGCGGCGGGCGAGCCGGAAGATCTGTTCGACGGCGAAGCCGAGCAGCGGGACCCCGGCCCACAGGAGGAACGACGGCGAGTGCGCGATCGCGAGGACGAACCAGACGACGTAGAGCAGGTGCGAAAAGTAAAAGAGCTCGAAGCGCGCCGTGCGCCGGATGATCGAGAGCGCGAAGACCCACATGATCGCGATGACCACGAGGAGCGCGACGCCCGTGAGCCCGCGCTCGGTCCGGAAGACGAACCCGTCGACCGAGCCGGTCGGGTGCCCGATGACGTAACTTGCGATGAGCGCGCCGCCGTGGGCGAGCCCGAGCGCCACGAGCGTGTGGCCGACCACGCGATGGAACGTGACGGCCTGGTCGATCGGCAGGGCGCGGCCGACGAACGTGGAGCGCACCCAGGTGAGCCACCGCCGCATCACCGGCACGAGGAGGAGCGCGCCGTTGAAGTCGATGCACTTGGCGAGCGCGCGCCCGGCCTGCATCAGCTCGTTGACCGGCGGCCCTCCGCGACCGCGCGCGAGGCCGAACGCCAGGATGCCCACGTTCGTGGCGATCCAGGCGCAGAGGACGAGCACGGGGCCGCGGCCGTTCTCGCGGGGAGAGAAGAGGGACAGCGAGCCGCCAGGCGCGCCGCCCTCGACGCGGGCGACGATGTCCTCGTTCGGCGCGATCCACTGGGCTTCGCTCCGCGTCATCGCGCGTAGCAGGGCAGGGTACTTGCGGACGACCGCCTCGAACTCCGCGAAGCTCAGTCGCCCGTCCGCGTTCTTGTCGGCGGCGGCGAACAGCGACTGCGCGAGCCGCTCGGCCGGCTGCGTCACGCGCTCGGTCACGTCGCTCTCCGACAGGCTGATCGCGATCATGCGGAGCAGCTCGTCCCGGGAGAGCGCGCCGTCGCCGTCGTGGTCATGGACGCGGAAGGCGAAGCTCAGCTTCTCTTGATCCGTCCCAGCGATGAGCGCGCGGACTCCGGCGATGAACTCGTCCTTCGCGATCACGCCGTCCCGGTTCAGGTCGAAGCCGGCGAGCACACGCCGCGCGAGGTACTCGCTCCGCAGACCGAGCGCGTCTTGCAGCGTCTTGACGTCGATGACGCCGCCCTTGGCGGCCAGCCGGGCGAACGACCGTTCGATGACCTCGATCAGCGCCCGATCGACAGACGAGGGACGCGCTGGCTGTTGCACGCAGCGGGACGCTACCTCGATCCCGTGGCGCACGTCACGCGCCAACAAACGGACGGCTCGCGGACGCATTCGAATCAACTCGATGAGCGGCGCCGCCATGCCGAGCAGCGGAATCCTGTCTCCGGACGCGACGACCGCTTGCGTGAGCCAAGGACGCTTTTGACCGCGGCGACGGGTCTTGCCGCCGACACTGGGAGCCTCCGACCGCGGTGGTGACAACGCCTTGTCTTGGGGGCCGCACGCGATAAGCTAGCGTGTGCGCCCGTCGCTAACGCTCCCGTGGCTGACCCTCGCGGCGGCTTGCTCGAGCGCTTCGCCCGTGAGCGCCGGACCCGGGGCGACGGACGGAGGAGCCGACGGCGGCGGCCCGGAGCAGTTCTTTACGCCGGACGCTGGGGCGCTCGATTGGGACGCCGATCTGGGCCTCGCGTGTACGGGCGCGTCCCCGTCATTCACGACTTCAGTCGCTCCGATTCTCGAGGGGTGCTCGGGGGGCGAGCTGTGCCATGGCTTCCCGTCGCCCCCATACCTCTACGGCCAGCTCGTCGACGTGGTCGACGAGTGCGACGCCGGCGTGATCGTGAGCCCGGGGAGTCTCCAGGGGAGCTATCTGCTCCACAAGTTGACGGGGATCGCGCTTTGTCCGAAGAGCGAGCAGATGCCCCCCAACCGGTTGCTGCCGCAGCAAGACATCCAGACGATCGCTGACTGGGTTTGCTCCGGAGCGCCCAACGACTGAGCGCCTTGCCAACTTCTCGCATCCCTGCTGCGGCGTTGGACATTCGGGAGGCGGCGCGACGCAATTGCGTTCGCGGCAATTTCTCCGGAATCCATCGTACGGTTCATGCGGCGAGTTGTTCGCTCGGCGCCGGCGCCCCGGGGGTTCTCCGTCGTCGGTTGGTTCGCAACCCCTTCGACGAGGGAGCCCCCCGGGGCGCCCCCTATCCCGACGAATCGTTCGGAGTGGGCAGAAGCAGGCCCAATAAATCAAGAATTCCGTTTATGAATGTCAGAGGGTGGGGCGGACAGCCCGGCACGTAGAGACTTGGCACGAACCGCTCGATGAAGCGTCGGTCGAGGGCTGAAGATTGCGCGTACGGGCCACCGGAAATCGTACACGCGCCAAAGGCGATGACGAATTTGGGTGCCGGCATCCCCTCGTACGCGAGCTCAATCGCCTCAGCCATGTTGCGCGTGAGAGGCCCGCTGAGAACGAGCCCGTCGGCGTGGCGCGGAGATGCCACCCAGTCGATTCCGAAACGACCAAAGTCGAAGTTCACGTTCGACATGGCGTTGAGTTCGAGCTCGCAGCCGTTGCACCCGCCCGCCGAGACGGAGCGCAGCTTGAGTGAGCGCCCGAAGACTCGCTTCAGGGCCGCCGACACGTCGACGGCCGATCGTTCGGCGTCGCCCTGCCTGACGACGAGCCCGTCCAGCGTCGACGACGCCATGTGAGTGTTCGACGAGAACGATATCTTGCCGGACGGGCACGCATCGACACACTCCGAGCAGAAGATGCACCGACCGAGGTCGAGACGGACCGGATCGAGAGAAAGAGCCCCCGTCGGGCAAACGTCCGCACACGCTCGGCAGTCCGTCTGGCAAGGGCGCTCCGCGATCACCGGCAGCCCTCGAAAGCCGTCCGGCACGGCGCGGCGCAAGTCCACGATGTACTGCCGGCCCTGCGACTTTCGGACTTTCAGCGCGTCGAACATGGCAAGTAGATCCTCAGAGGTCGTGACCGCAGTAAGAGAGGTCGAAGCTTTTGTTGCAGATGGGAAAGTCGGAGATGTCGTTGTTGCGAACGGCGGCGGCCAGTCCGAACCAGTTTCGCAGCGAAGGGTCCTGTATCTTGTAGTGCCGCAGCCCCCCTGCCGAGTCCGTTTCGATCGCGTGAACGACCTCGCCGCGCCATCCCTCGCAAATCGCGACGGCGAGGCTGCTAGGGGCGAGCGCGCGCGGTGCGCACGACGTTCGCCGGATCTCGCCCCCGTACCCGACTGCGGCGTCGAGCCAGCCCAGCGATGCTTCGATCTCCCGGACGCGAACGAGCGCGCGGGCAGCGCAATCCCCGGCCGCCTCGGTGACGATGGTGATCGGGGCCGCAAGATAGGGCCCGTCTCCGGGCTGCGCGCGGGCGTCCAGGGCCACGCCGCTTGCGCGTGCGACGAGGCCCACGAGACCCAGCTCGAGCGCTTCCGCCGTCGCGACCGTTCCGACGTCCTGAAGGCGATGCGAGACCGAGCGTGACCGCAGAAAGAGCTCGTTCACGATGTCCACGTCGGTTCGTATCCGGTCGAGATTGAGGCGGATGGTCGACAACATGGACGCCGGCATCGACGCGCGGGTGCATCCGGGTCGGAGCCAGCCCCGCCCGAAGCGACTGCCGCACAATAACATCGAGGTATTGATAGCGGTCGTCCGAAGCCGCCCGTAGCTGGCTGCGCCTTGCAGGAACGCGATGTCGTTGCACATGCCCGCCAAGCTCGCGAGGTGCATGGCCACCCTCTCCAGCTCGAGGCCAATTCCCCGCGATAGCCTGTCTGCGTCGTCGACGGAGACGTCTGCGAGAGCCTCGACTGCGCTGCAGTAGGCCCACGCATGAGCCACGCTCGAGTCTCCCACGACCGTCTCGACCAGCGGGGTGAGTCGCCAGGGTGCGCCCTTCAAGAGCTCCGCCTCGACGCCGCGATGCTGGAATCCTAGCTGGATTTCGAGGTGATGCACAGTCTCGCCGAGGCACATGAACCGGAAATGTCCTGGTTCGATCACACCGGCGTGAATAGGCCCGACCCCGACCTCTTGTACCTCTTTCCCACCAAGCTTGTAGAATGGATAGTCCCCCGTCCGGCCGAGCTGCGCGCCCGAGAAGCGGACCGGCTTGAGCCAGGGGTGACCGTGCGGCGCCACACCGCACTGTTCGTAAATTTCTCTTTCGAAGATGTGGAGCTCCGGCACCTCGCGTGTCAACGAGGGGAAGCCCCGTTCGCGACTGACGGGCGCACGCAAAACGCGAAGTCGGGCGCCGTCCTGGAAGACCGCTGTCAGCAACACGTCGCCGGCCATGTCGCCGCCGCGTCCATAGAAGGTCACGAGATGCTCGCCTCGGGCCAGGCGATCGCGCAGCTGGTCGAAGAAGGCGGGCGCCTCCACGGCGAGACCGTCGGTCGCTTGCAAAGCGACCGACGTCACCTCGACACTCCGAGCCCCGCCGCAACCTGCCGGAACAGGGCGTTCACGGACGGCGGCAGGTAGAGGCCCATCGCAACGAGAGCGCAGAAGAACAACAGCTTCGGGAGCACGGAGGTCAGCGGCTGGCTGGCCCAATTCACTCGTTTCTTCGACTCCCCCCAGATCATCGGGAAGACGGCGCGTCCGGTCGCAACGAATGTCACCGTGAGGATCACGCAGAAGGCGCTAAAAACCGAAATGAACCCACCGCGAATCAGGCCGCTCAAGATAATGAGCTCCCCGAGGAAGCTCCCGAAGGGAGGGAGCCCCAGCAGCGCAAAGACGCCGACCATGAAGAATGCGCCGCTGTAGGGCAGATCCTTGATCAGCCCCCCCACCTCGCGGATGTCGTCCGTCTGATAGTGCGAGCGAATCTTGCCGGCAGTCAGGAAAAGGATCGCCTTGATGAACGCATTGCTGACTGCGTATAGAATCACGCCGTACGCCGTGTCGCCACCGAGCGCCAAGCCGACGGCAATGACGCCGCCGTGGTTGAGGGCGGCATAGGCAATCAACCGCTTGTACTTGGTCGCGGCCACGGTATGCAGCGCCGAAACGGCCATCGTGGCGAGCCCCATGCCGAGCAGCGTGCCGCGAACGAGCGCCGGGTCGATCGAGCGAAAGGCCTGCATGACGCGGAGAAGATAGACGAGCGCGACGTTGAACTGGATCGCGCCGAGAAGCGCCGTCGTCGCGGGGGGCGCCGCCTCATAGGTGTCAGGTAGCCAAGAATACATGGGAGCGAGACCGAGCTTCGTCCCCAGGCCGAGCAACAGGAGAAGGACGCCGAGTTTCTGCCAAACGCCACCACGCATCTCGCAGGTCACGAGATCGACGATGAAATAACTGAACTCACCGTGGCCCGTGCAGCCGCCGGCTCGCGCGACGAAGACGAGGCCGAGAGATACGAGCGCAAGGCCGACACTCGAGAACAAGAAATACTTCCACGAGACGAGAAGCACGGAGTCGCCGCCGCCATGTTGGATGAGCGGCACGGCCGCGAGCGTCGTGAGCTCGAGAAGAGCCCACATGACGATGAGGTGATTGGAGAGGACCGCGAGGTTGCTCGTCGCGACGAAGAGCACGGCAAACGCCGCATAGCGACCGATGGTTTGCGCAAGCGAGGGCTCGCTGCGTACGCGCGACCAGACGTAAGTCGCGACGCCGAGAAATATCGCGTTCACGAGCAGCAGAAACAGCCGAGACGTTGCATCGACTACGACGAAGCCAGCGGCCAGCACGAGGGGTACATCGGTGTGGACGGTCACGGCCAGCCATCCGGCGCCTCCGGCGCTGAGGAGACCAAACGCGACGAGAAGCGCGGGCGCAATGGAAGCGTCTGACGCGGGCCTGCCGGTCGTATCGACAGCCCCGGATGCGCTCGCCGGATTCCAGGTCCTCATTTGGCGATGTCGGAGCGTTGCTTGTTGCGCCCGAGCGACGAATAGGCAAGGAGCGAAAAGAAGCGCCCCAGCGTCAGCATGACCGCCAAAAATACGATGGTGACCACGAGATGGATGGGTAGGGATAAGCGTGGAGTGTCGGCGAGTTCGAAGAGAGTGACGGCATTTTCGATTCGCAGCACCCCGATCGCCTGACTGACGACTGTGTTGCGGGATCCCAGCACGAACAATCCGAGGGCCAATGCCGACGAGGCGACGGCGACGTGCGTGACGACCTGGGTGCTGTCCAGCGCAGCCGCTGGGACGACGGCCGCCGCGAACCGAAAGGCGCCGAAGACGAGCATGCCCGCAAGGGTCCACGAGAAAAAATTCGGCGCGATGACGTCGCTGCGGGCAGGAGCCTTTCGACGCTTCAAGACGCGGTAGAAGTACGCCGGAACGAGAAGGCCACGGACGATCGGTAGGTCTACGAGCACGAGAAGCGAGTGCCAGGAAGGAGCCGTCTCGTCACGCAAGGCGATCCAACCCAAGAGGAGCCCCTGCAGTGAGAGGCCCAGGAGGCTCGTGCGCCAAGTCGCCGCGAAAAGCGGCACAAGAAGGACGACTAGAAACGTAATGAGCAGGTACGTCATCCGCCGCTCCCCAACCGCCATGCGGTTGCAAGGAGGGCAATGAACGTCGCCACGGTGGCGACCACGATATACTGCGGGAGGGCCTTGAGCTTCAGGCGCGCAACGAGCGACTCGACGCATCCGACGGCGAGCGCCAGGACGAGCATGGTGGCAAGATGAGTGACGGTCGCAATGGCGGGGCTGGTCTGGAACGGCACCGGATTGATCACGGCGGCGACCAGGGCAGCGAGGAGGGTCAGTTTCATCGCAGATGCGTACTGAAGAGCGGCCAGATCGGGGCCGCTGTGGTCGAGGATCATGACCTCGTGAATCATCGTTAGTTCGAGATGCGTCTGAGGGTCGTCCACGGGGACCCGGGATGACTCGACCTGGAGGACGACAAACAGCGCGATGGCGCAGCCCGCGGTGGTCGCGATCCGGTCGGAGGAGCCAAGGCCGACGTGGACGATGCTGGCGAACGTGTCATGACCGGTCGCGGCGGCGAGGGTGCCCATGCAGAGGAAGAGGGCTGGCTCGACGAGGGCACCGAAAGTCGCCTCCCGGCTCGCCCCGAGGCCCTCGAACGAGCTCCCCGCGTCGAGTGCCGCCAAGATGACGAAGACTCGCCCGAGGCCCCAGAGGTAGGCCACCGCCACGAAGTCGAACGGAAATGAGATGGGCGCAGCATACCCGAGCAGCGGGACGGCAAGACCCGAAACAAGCGCGGTGGTCAGCGCGACGAGAGGCGCAATCCAGAAGATTGGCGTCGTCACGTGGCTGTACACGGGCGCTTTCCGTAGGAGGCGAGTGAGATCGAAGAGGAACTGCAGAAGAGGTGGGCCCTTGCGTCCGGCCCAGATAGCCTTGGTTCTATTGATGACGCCGACCATGCCGATGGGGGACGCCAAGAGCGCGACGACGTGAAGGACGACAGCGAGGAGCGTCATGGGACGTCTCCCCGGACGAAGACGCTCACGACGAGCGCCACGAGGACCACGAGGCCAAGCCCGAACGCGAAGCGCGGCTCCTCCGAAATGCGTGCGACGACCTTGGTCGAAAAGTCCTGGCCTTCGCCAAGGGCCTCGAAGATGCGTCTTTCCACCGTGTCGACGTTGTAGGTGTCGAGGTGCCCGGGCGATTCGGGGAAGAATCCCACGGGCAGTCGTTCCCGACGCTGGAAGTGGAGGACGCTCTCGAACGACGATGCAAATTGAGCCGAGAAAGACGTGCCCGTCGTCTGCATGCGCGACGTCGTGCCGGTGTATCCGCAGCCCCACGTCACGTGCTTCGTGTACCTGCCGCGGACTAGCCACCATCGGCCGACCAGAAGAACGAGGAAGACTGCAAGCAGGAGCGCGCTGGTCCACGCGACGGGCTCGAGGAGACCGGCGGCCTCAAGGATGGCACTACCGGGCGGCGCGGAGGCCGGGCCCATGAAAAGCGCCGCCGGTGCCCGCACGATTCGTAACGCGACGGCAGGGACCACCCCGAGGAGCACCACACCGACGGCGTGTGCGCACATGGTGAGGCGCATGGAGAGAGAGGCGTCGTGGGCGGCGTGAACCGTCGTATCGCGAGGAGCGCCGAGAAAGGAAACGCCAAAGGCGCGGACGGTCGCCAGGGCCGACGCGCCTCCGACGAGGGCAAGCAACGAGGCAGTGCCGATCAACAGCGCTCGCTCGATCCCTGACGGCGCTCCTGCGTGAAGGAGGCCCGCATAGATGAGGAATTCGCTGACGAAGCCGTTCAGAGGGGGTAAACCAGAGATCGCGAGACCGCCGAGCAGGAAGAAGAAGGCGGTCCACGGCAGCTTTCGGATCAACCCCCCGAGTCGCTCGAGGTCCACCGTGTGCGTCGCGCGATAGATCGAACCGGCAGCGTAGAAGAGCAGACACTTGAAGACAGCATGATTCAGGATGTGAAGAATGCCCCCGGTGAACCCGAGCGCCACCAGTACGGGCTTGTGCCAGCTCAGACCTAGATAGCCGAGGCCAAAACCGATCCCGGCGATCCCGACGTTCTCGGTGGACGAGTAGCCGAGAAGTCTCTTCAGATCCCGCTGGGCCGTCGTGTAAAGAACACCGACGAGCGCCGTGAGCGACGAAAAGGCGAGCAAGTACCAGCCCATCCACGCGTCGGGAGCGCCTATCAGCAAAGTAAAGCGAAGGAGACCGAACAGGCCGGCCTTGTGAATCACGCCTGACATCAGCGCCGATACATGAGCCGGCGCAGCGGCGTGCGCGCGTGGAAGCCAGGTATGAAACGGAAAAAAAGCGGCTTTCAGGCCGAACGAAGTGGCGAGCAAAATGAAGGTGACATTGCGCATCGGGCTCGGGATGCGAAGGAAGTTGGAAAAAGATCCAAAATCCATGGAGCCTGTGGCGCTGCGCATGGTCATGAATGCCGCAACGAGCACGAAGAATCCGACGTGTGTCGAGACGAGATAATTGAAGCCTGCAAACCTTGTCTTTTGACTTCGATATTCCCAGATGACCAGAAGCCACGCTGCGACCGCGGCGATCTCCCAGCCGAGGAGGAAGACCATCGCGTTCTCGAGCGTATAGATGAGGACAAATGAAAAGGACGTGATGTTCAGCAGGGCAAATTGCACCCCGGCATTTCTCGAAGCGAACTGCGGCCTCAGATACCCCACGGCGTATAACGTTCCCATGAGGGTCATCGGAAGGGACCAGACAAGAAAGAATGCGCCCAGCGCGTCGAGGTGGGCCGTGACCGACTCCACCGGGTACGACCAGGGCACGGTCGCCCGCAACTCACCGTCTCCGAGCAGAACGGGCAGGGCGCACACGAGGGTGAGCGTCGTGCCGATCAGCTGGGAGACGACGCCCGCCCACGCTCTATGAACGTTGTTACGAAGTGCGAGGCTGAGCGCTGCGCCGAGCAAGAACGCGATCTGGGCGAGCGTGAGGAACGTCATCGCCTCAACTCCTCACCGGCTGACTGCCGTTGGCGTCGAGGATCGCCTCGGCCACAGCGAGCAAGACGACCGAGCGGGTTGGAGGACTGGTGCGGCGCGCCCAACCGGTGTCTACGGCGCGGGACCGTCGTGGGCCATCGGTGGACGCGTCCGCGAGGCTAGTCGTCTTCCGGCTGGGGATCGCCCTACGCGGAACCCGGCAGGGCAAGCTCGATGCCACGGCTAGAGCGCGCGACATTTCGACCTGGCGCGGAGCGTCTTGGCGTAGGCGTAAGGGCAGGGCATGAGATTGCGACGCTGAGCACGACAATAGCAGCGGGGGCGGCGCAGAGAGACACTTTGGCTGGTATGTTGTCGCTCGCCGATGCCGAGCCCGCCACGTGAGCAGTTGGTCGTCGGAAGCGGAGTTACGGATCGATCCGCTGCCATTCGGTGCGGGTGCGCGAGCACGCTGAGACGGCGACGGAGCCCGTGGGACCATCGTCGGTGCATGGAGCCGCCGGTCCCCTCCGTGGCGCATGCATCGCATGTAGCAGAACGGATTCGCCGAGCGGTGGATCGGCACGCCGCGCCGAGAACTGCTCGACCACGTCATCGTGCTCGGGGAGCGGCATTTGCTCCGCTTGGTCCGCCAGCATGTCGCCTACTACAACGAGGACCGACCCCATATGTCGCTCCGCGGCGATGCGCCGATCGCGCGCCCCGTGGAACCACCGAACGCGGGCGACGTCGTCGCGCTACCGCCGCCGGTACTCGAGGGCGGCGTGATCGTGCCGCATCAGTTCTTCGTCACCACACCCACACCACACCCACACCACACCCAGATCGCGGTCGGAGATGATCCCGACGAGCTTGCCGCCGTGAAGAACGGGCAGTGGCGGATGTTGTGTTGCTTCATGACAGCGGCCG
This sequence comes from uncultured Myxococcales bacterium, assembly GCA_937902985.1. GTDB lineage: Bacteria > Myxococcota_A > Polyangia > Polyangiales > Polyangiaceae > Palsa-1150. The sequence continues at coordinate 6,458 of CALFNG010000443.1, read as the reverse complement.
CGTGCGTGAGCGTCTGTTCGGCGCCAACGGTGTGCGCTCCCGACGTCATGTACTTCTCGATGGGGATGGCCATCGTCATGACGTGACCGGGTAGCAAGGAGCAGGCCCTGAAAAGGGCGCGGGCTTGTCAAGCGACGCTGCGAAGCAGCGGCCCATCGATCACCTGGATCTCAATCTCCCTGCCGCTGCTTCTGTTTGTTCGCCTCCCCGATCAGCCGACCTGGCTGGCAACCGTACGGCGGACAGCGGACACGTGAACCTCGCGGCGCAAAGTTCACACGAGAGCAGGGACGCAAGGTACATCGACCCGAGCGTCCACGCGGCCATCTCGTGAACGTCCGTCCGCCGCGCCAGCAGGTTGCATGTTCGGAGGTCGTGAGCCTTCTCGGCGAGTCTATGGGCGCTGCGGGCCGCGAGAGCGGCGGTCTCGTGTGCATCCACGAGGCACATGAGCCGCTCATCTACAGGCTGTATTGTACCGTCGCCCGTGGCGAAGGCAGACGCTTCGAGCGGCATGGCTCCGTGGGTGGGGGCGCGGACCTCCCGGGCGCGCGTCGCCAACTCGGTCTCGGCGTGGCGCAGCTCGTCCTGCTGCTGAACAAGCAGGCGCCGAAGCGTCATGCAGGTCGGCCCCCTCAACTTTCGCTGGAAGTCACGCGTCTGCAAACGCAGCGCGTGCGTTTCCGACAGTACCTTAGACAGGCCGTTCGCGATCTCGTTTGGACGCTTGGCGTCGGTCGTGACTTGCATGACGGCACCTCCGGAAATTCAACCGTTGGGCTTTTCGCCTGAGCTGCGTGGCCTTGGCGCGCTTAAAGCACTTCATGCATCTCTCGCACCGGTCTTCGCCGCTCGGACCCCACGCCGATTGGCCTGTTGGGCGCGGACGAAACGACGCAGACGCGCAAGCCGACGGCGAATTTCATGCACTCGATGCGCACAACATGCGCGCTGGGTCGGTTCGCGCGTATTAGTGGGCTTCGGCGCCGTTGACGAGTCGCCATTCGGCTCGTGAAGGGGATGAGCTCGCGCGGGGTTCATCAGCATGGCTGAGCTGAGCCATTGGTCGCGTGGCAGCTCGCGCGGGATATGCACCCTTCCGGTATCCGGTGAACGGGCACCAGCCCCGCTCGCCAGCTCGGTCATCGCGATTCCCGTGCTCGGCGGACTGAACCACGACTACCGCGCCGCGGCGTGACGACGGCAGATGGGCTAAGGAGCCAGGACAGCCGCGTTCCTTCTCGCAGACGATCGATCCCGCGGAGAACATCACGCCGATCATGAGCAGCGGCGTGTGGCCAACGTGCAACAGAAGTCGCCGCCGGACGTGTTGCCCGTGCCGGCGGCCGGGCCGTCTGATATGGCTTCGGTCAAGAGGTTCTCCGCAATGTGTCCGTATCTTCGCGCCAAGGCGCTCCTGGCCGTTGCTCCGCTGCTTCTCGTGGTGTCGTGTGGCAGCTCGAGCGACTCAAGCGCCCCGCCGGGCGGTCACCTCGACGGAGGCTCCAACCTAGACGGAGCGTCCAGCTTGGACGGAGGTTCCGACGCCGGCCCCGTCCCCCGCCCGGATGACACAACCGCAGCCGCGAACCGCCTCGCGTGCAAGTACGCGCGCGGGGCCCTGCCTGCGGCGACGCTGGGCCCGGGCACCCCGATCGACGCCCAGATCCCCATCAACCACATCGTGGTCGTGATGATGGAGAATCACTCCTTCGACAGCTACCTGGGCCACCTGAACCAGTACGCGAACCGCACCGACGTCGAGAGCGCGCCCGACGGCACCACCAACCCGGACACGACCGGCGGACCGCAGCCTTGGGTTCACGCGTCGCACCTCTGCACGCTCGACACCGATCACGGCTGGGCGGGCACCCACAACGAGATCGACAACGGAAAGATGGACGGCTTCGCGCAGGCCAACGAGGGATTCAATACGAGCGCCCTCCCCGCGTCGTCGACCGATCCGGCGCTCTCGAGCGGGGGCCGCGCCCTCTGGTGGTACGACGAGCGGGATCTCCCCTTCTACTACCAGCTCGCGAGCACGTTCGCGATCGCCGACCACTACTACTGTTCGGTGCCAGGACCGACGTGGCCGAATCGCAGGTTCCTCTATGCCGCCACGAGCTTCGGCGGGACGGCCACTCCCAGTCCGTTTCCCGACCTCTCGGCTTACCCCTTTCCGGGCAAGAACCCGGCGACGATCGCCGACGAGCTCGAGACCACGCACACGACGTGGATGTACTACGGAGACGGTGGCCTCTCGAGCCTCCTCATCACGTACGCGGGGGGCGTGGCGACCCGGTGGAACCGGACGGTCACCGGAACGTTCGCCGACTTCCAGCAGGCGGCTCAGGCGGGCATGCTCCCGCAAGTGTCGTTCGTCGACCCGAACCTCGCCTCCGAATTGAACAACGCGGACGGGCTCGACGAACATCCGCCCGGCGACATCCAGAGCGGGCAGAAGTTCGTGAGCGACGTCGTGCAGGCGGTCACCGCGAGCCCTCAATGGAAGGACACGGCGCTCTTCATCACGCACGACGAGCACGGCGGCTTCTACGACCACGTCGCTCCTCCGGCGGCGTGTCCGCCCGACGGAATCGCGCCGATCCTGAGTACAGGGGACACGACGGCGGGCGGCTTCGACAGGTACGGCGTGCGAGTCGTCCTCATTGCGGTGAGCCCCTATGCGAAGAAGGGCTACGTCGGGCACCACGTGTACGATCACACGAGCATCACGCGCTTCATCGAAGCGAAGTTCAAGCTCCCGGCGCTCACGGCCCGCGATGCGAACGCCGAACCGCTGACGGATCTGTTCGATTTTTCGACGCCCACGTTCGCGACGCCTCCGACGCTCACGGCGCCGACCGTCGACCCGACAGAGCTAACCTACTGCGAAACGACGTACGGAAAGTAGGGACCGCGGCCCTCCGTCCGTCGACCACGCTGGGGGCGCGTGAGCACCTCCACGCTGAAGAAGTCCGCCGCGGCGATGAGGTCAACGCCGGAGCCAGGCTTCATCCTGCGCAGCGATGTGATCGGCCAGGGGGCCTGTCTCGATGCCTGCGTCGCGCGCGAGCCTCGTGATCTGGGCGAACCGCTCGGAAGGCCTCTGAGCGACCGATGCGACGAGAGACGACACCAGCGCTCCAATGTCGTTGAGGGTCGTCGGATCCGTGAACCGGCGCGACCCGTCGGCGTCGGTCATCGACCTGGAGCCGGCCGCGTCAATGCCAAAGCTCGCGACGACGTTGGCGCCCTGCCAGCTCAGCGTCCGCATGAGGTCCCTCCGGGCGAAGACGCCGCCGCTCGTCCCTGCGCTGAGGAGCGCGACCGGCTTTCCGTAGAGGTCGCCGGAGCCGACGACCCAGTCGAGCGCGTTCTTCACCACGCCGGCGATCGCGCCGGCATACTCGGGCGCAGCGATCAGCACGGCGTCGGCGGCGCGGATCTGGGCGCGAAAGGCCAGCACCGCATCGCCGGGGTCGTCGCCGCGATCGGAATTCAACGGTGGAATAGACCCGAGGCCCTCGAACGCGCTCACCTCGACGCCACTCGCCGACAGCGCCGCGCGGGCGACGTCGAGCGCGGCCCGATTCGTCGAAGTCCGCTGGAGGCTCCCGCAGACGAGGAGGACTCGAATCATCGGGGTACGATAGGCGCGGGGCTTTCCTCGCCGCAACAGATCCGCGCGCCTGGTCACCGCGCCGTAGGGCTGATACGGGGTTCTTCCGGAAGATGCCTGCGTCGCCAAGAGCCCACCTCGAGACCTTCGGCTTCGTCGTGCTGCGCGACATCACTGACAGCTCCGCGCTCTCCGCCGAGTTCGACGCCACGATGCAGGAGGCGTTCTCAGACGCGAGCCCGATGATCTCCGGTTCGGCGGGCAACGAGTTTCACTACGTGCCGATGATGAGCGACCGCACGCCGGTCAGCCTCGGGTTGGTCGTGCGCCTCTCCGTCCTCGCGGCGGAGCTGCTGGGCGGCCCGGTGCTCCCGGGTCGCGCCAAGGGGACGCGGTACCGCGGCTCGACGGTGTGGCACCGCGATTCCGAAATGCCGGTCCGGAGTCTGGGCTTTGCGTTCTACTTCGAACCGCTCGGCGCCACGGATGGGGCCCTCCAGGTTCTGCCGGGCTCGCACGCGCCGGAGTTCGCGGCGGCGGTTCGCGCCTACGCGGCACATGCGACCGATCTCCCTGGGGTCGCCGTCCCGACGGCGCCGGGCGACGCAATCGTCTTCGACGAGCGCCTCTATCACGCGAGCGCAGGCGGGGGTCTCCGGCGCCAGTGGAGGGTCGACTTTGTGACCGACATGCCCGCCCAGGACGACGCGCTCCGTGAGTATTTTGCGCGACAGTACTCGCCGGACTGGGACGGGGGCTACGACGTGGAGAGGTTCCCGAGCTACGGCGCCCACTGGCGGACTCTGAACGCGCGATGGAACGAGCGGCTCGATGAGCTTGGCGCCTATGGCGCGGCAGCGGCCGAGGAGGCTTTCATGCGGGCGCGACAGCGTGAGGCCGTGGAGAGACCCCAGGCGGGCTAGGAGCGGGTGGTGTTTGGTCACCCTCGCGCGACCTAATCCGCGCGCAGCTGCGCGACGGCGTCGCGGAACGACGTGGCAGCCATCTCCTGCTGCATCGGCATCGATCAGGAGGGCTCGCGCACGCCCCGGCGCCATGTGCTCCATCGAGCCGAGCGACATCAGCACCGGCGGAACGCCGTCCTCGAGAAAGGCTCGCAGTTCCGGCGTTGGCGTCCACGGCTCGAGCTGATCGGGCAAGACGAACTCTCCGCACACCTGGTGGATCTCGCTCCAATCCGTCGCGGGTGGGCAGAGCGTCGGGCTCGCCGCGTGGAGGTTGAGCCGCTCCGAGAAGATGACGTCCGGGATCGCGTGGCGGGGCGCCGGCAGCCCTTTCTCGGCGAACAACTTGGCGCCAGCCGCAACCAAATCGGACGACCTTCCAGTGCGACTGGATGGCTCAAAACCCTTCCCTTACGGGACACGCGGCTTGCGCGCGCCACCCCTCAACCGCCGCCTATTCACCGTACGACGCAGCGCCAGCAGGCGTTCGCGCGCGATCCGGTCAGCGGCAGACTGCTGTGCTGCAAGCATGTACACATCTTTCATCCCGCCGCGATGCCCGAGGTTCTGCGCGAGGCGCTTCTGTCCGAATATGGATCCGACGATTTGCCGAGGAACATGACCTTCGGAGACCGCGGCGTCATCCCGGACGCCATCGTTCACCACCTTAGGAGAGTGACCGGACGTTTCGCCTCGGATTCGGCTACCTGCCGCTGAACGAGCTGGCGGGCGCGCTCGGCCTCGTGCGGGAGGCCATGAGCCGTGCGCTTCGCACCGAAATTTGATTCAGGACCATCAGAACACGAGGACAGACGCCATGCCGGTGATCGTATTTGAGTCGGGAGCACTGTCGAAGGACGTCAAGCGCCAACTGATCCAGAGGCTGACCGACGTCTCGGTCGAGATCACCGGTATCCCGAAAGAGCTGTTCTTCGTCTCGATCCACGAGCTACCGGACGATGACATCGCGGTCGGTGGGGCGACGGTTCGCGAGATCAAAGCAAAGCTGAACCGCTGAGCTCTTTCCCGGAGCCGTGACTCGAGGGGGGCGCTTCGTCTCGACCGTGTGGCGCTAAGACGCACCGATCTTGCGCGCCTGCCGCAATCACCAATCACTTTGGAGCGCACTTCGGCGGCAGAGTCTGCAATCGATGCGCCGACGTGCAAATCAGGCGCGGCGGGATACGCGCTTCCCGAGCAAGACGTCGCCGACGGCGATTCTTGCCAATGGAACGAGACATGCTGGACGGATGCCGAGGAGGCCAGAATGATTCAGACAGGCGAGCACCGACGAGAAGAACGATGAGCAACATACGGTTCTCCTCTCCAGCTATCCGGAGCGTTACTTCTTCGCAGCATCCTTGACGCCGTGTTTGACCTCCTCCACGGCGCCTTTCACTCTGCCCTTGACTTCGTCCACCTTGCCTTGGCGCTTCAGCTTCTTGTCGCCCGTCGCCTTGCCTGCGAGTTGCTTGATCTTGCCTTTGACCTTGTCGATGATTTTACCCATTGGGGTCGCTCCTTGTTCGATGATGCATTTGAAAGCTCGCTCGACGCCGGAATGACTCCGGCGCGGCTATCAATCAAGACCCGCAGCAAGTTCGGTGCCGCCATCGCGACGCGCGGGGGGTGCGCGTCGCGATGGCGGGTTCGGTGCGCGTTGCTGCGCGTTCCGACGTTGAACAGATAGGACGAGCGTGCCGGCCTTCGAGGGAAGACCGAGGCAAGGGTTGCGTCTGCGCGCGCCCTATGCGCGGACCAGCGCTCGTCGTTCGGTGTGCTGAAGGCGCGATGACGGCGATCCCACCAAGGTCGCGCGAATCGCGCTCGAGAACGCCGTCTCGGTCGCAGGCGTCCTCTTGCTGACCGAG
>CALFNG010000442.1 GCA_937902985.1 uncultured Myxococcales bacterium | reverse complement strand
CTCCGGAGCCGTAGGTCAGAGGTTCGAATCCTCTGTGGCGCGCTGAGCACGATGCACCGCTTCTCCGAGCGTCTGCCACGGGCCGCGCCTCCCGACGGTGCCGTGCGCCTTCTCAACGGCGCGTTTCATCTCAGCGCCAGGGCAAAGCGAAGCGCAGCATCAAGCGCCGCAGACTTCTCCGTATGAAGGGAGGCGATCCGGCTCTCGAGCCAGGTCTTCGGGATCGTGGCGATGCTGTCTGCGTTGGCCACGCAGCGTTTCGGCAACCCGTCGCGCTTGCCGAGCGCTACCTCGGTGGGAATCCCGCGCGTCGTCGTGGAGATCTCGACCACCGTGATGGACGCCCGCACCGCGTAGGCAGAATCTCTCGATATGAGGACGACCGGCCGACGTCCAGCGGGCAAGGGCAGGCGGGCCCACCAGATCTCCCCGCGCTTCACTCCCAGGGCTCCCACGTCGCGACGACTGCGCCCGCGAGCGCAGCGCTCTCCTCGGCATGCTCTGGATGCCGCAGATAGCCTTCGAGGTAGCGTCGCTCGTCGTCGCCCACCTCTTCGCTTTGGAGCCAGCGCTCGATCGCTTCGGTGACGGCGCCGCTGCGGGTCTTTCGCAAGCGCACCCGAACACGCTCGAGCGACTTGAGCGTGTCGACAGGGAGGCTCACCGCCACCTTGGCCACGGACTTCATACTGAATTCATACCATGGGTGGTCCTGCGGGCAAGGGTCGGGCGCCTGGAGTGCGAGCCCTGGGGGCCGCGCCGAACCCCGCAACCCAAGCGAGAGCCATCACTGCGGCGCGCCGCTTGCGCCGCAACGCTTGTCTCTGCAGCATGCCTCGGCTAGCTCGACGGCTCAGTGGCAAGCGAGACCCCTTCCAGCGTCGACGCGACCTCGCCCGCGACTGGCGACCAGCAGCGCAGGGGGCCGGCGGTGAAAGGGGGAGCAAACCAATCGCGCCGCGCCACCGAGCGCCAGCACGCGCGGGAGCTCGTGCTCCTCGAGCCCGACGTGGACAAGCACCCACGGTCATAGCAGCCGCGCGGAGGCTGAACATGACCGGGGTCCGGCGGATCCCAAAGCGTGGGTGAGAACCCCGCGAGCTTGGCAGGTCTCGCTCACGTCCCGCTCATGGCGCGCGTTGGAGCGTGAATGCCTGGATCCCGTCCGACGGAAACGACGCGATGCCCGACCCGGTGTCACCTTGAAACTGGATGTCCAGGTGAACGTCGGCGGTGACGGGGGCGAGGGTGCATCCGTTCGGCTGGCAGGAGCAAGCGGAGCATAGCGCGACCTGCGCGCAGCTGACCGGCGTCGCGTTCGCCAGCGAGGCCGCCGGCGAGGGGCCGGAGGAGACAAGCTTGCACCCCTCGACGGGGCCGCCTACTTCGCCCGAGTGCGAGGGGACGCAGTCGTATGCGTTCACGCCGAGCGTTGCGGCGCTCTGATAGTACGAGAGCTGCATCTCGCACCACGCCTTGTAGATCTGCAGGGTCATGATCCCGAGCTCCACGTGCCCCCCGTCGACGCTCGAGTCGAGCCCATACCCGGCGAAGTCGTAGCGAAATCCTTCGTACACCGTCCGCTGCGGGTGGTACACCAGCGTGCTGCCAGCATCATGGCCGATTTCAATCGTAGCAGGGGCGTATCCGGGCGGATAAAAAGCGGTCGGGTCGGTCGGTAGAGGGGGCGGGTCGCCGCCTCCGAAGACGATCTTGCCGCAGGGGGCGTTCGGCGAGTCCGCGGGATTATTGGCCTCGATGAGGTCGATGCGAATCTCGTTCGACCCGGAAGGAAACACGTAGTTGTCGAAGTGTCCCAGCCAGGACCCGACGACGGACGTCGGGCCGCCGGGCGAGCAGGTCTCACCGAGATCGTTACTCGGGGGCTGCGACCATCGCACCCCCGAGGGCGGGGCGACCGCACCGGCGTCCGTATTCGAGCCCGCGTCGAGCGTTTGAGCGCCGCAACCGCACACGAGGATCGTCAGCCACGCGTGTACCGCGTGCAAGGGAACTTTCATGGGAACCTCCAGCGTCGCCGCATCGAATCGCGGCTCGGCGCAGGCTTGGACGCGAGCCGCGGGATCCGTCACGGATTCGAGTCCATCGGATCGGAGACGGTGGAAAGGAAAAGGCTGCCCGGGTACCGCTGCACGAATCGCGCGGCTCGCGGCCGCGCCTCGCCAGTACGGCCCATCGCCCAAAGGCACTTGATGGTCAGCGCCTCGCGCTCCTCGACGAACGTGCCGCGCGGATACCGCTGCGCGCATCGGCTGAGCGCTTCCATGGCGGCATCGCGATCCCCACGCGCGAGCGCGGTTCGCGCCGCGTCGAGGAGGCTGCGCTCCGCCGAGAGTCCGGCGCCGCTACCCATCTCGGCTGCTCTCGAGTCGCCGCGCCGCGGCGCGGCGTTGGGTCGGCTGGATTGAGCTCGAGTCTCGGACGCGGATGGGTCGGGCGGCGGCGCGGTGGATCCGGGCGCGACGCCCGCGGACGGGGCCTGATCCACGCCGGAGACTGCGTCGGAGATCGACCCGCCGGCCGGAGGCGCCGCCGCGACGATAGCCGGAGCGTGGCCAGCTCGCAGCACTTGCCAACCCGCGAGGCCGCCCGCGCCCATGGCGACTCCAAGGAGAAAGCAGCCGAGCCCGAGCCAGTTGCGCGAGCCGAGCCCCTGGTCGTGCGGAATCGGGCGGACGTCGGGAGGCGGTGCAGGCGGGTTCGCCGCCGCTTCCGGCGGCTCGACCCGAGCCGCGCCGTGGTGAGGGTCCCCTGCCGGGCTCTCGCCCATCGCGATACTCCGGTGGAGCCGCGCGAGCGCCCGCGCGCGCCTCGCAGCACCAGGGCCTGGCCTGGTTCGCTCGACCGCGAGCGCGGACGCCACCTCGGCCTCGTCGGTCATGATGCGGGGGTCCTTCATGGCGGGTCCTTGCGGCTGCCCCGGAGCTCACGCAGCGCCGATGCGAACTCGGTCCTCGCCACGCGAAGACGGGAATACGCCGTGTTGAGCGGGATCCCGAGCGCTTCCGCCACCTCGGGTCCCGACTGCCCGTCGATCTCCACGGCGATGAACAGAGCGCGGCGATCCAAGGGCAGGCGCTGCAGTGCGTCCAGGACGATCGCGCGCAGCTCGGCCTGATAAGCCGCGGCGTCGGCGAGCGGGGCCGGATCCGACGCGTGGGGCGACAACCCGGGAATCTCGCGGCGGCAGTAGGCGAGCTTCCGATAGTCCGCGGCCACCCGCGCCGCGAACGCCAGGAGCCAGGGGCGGACGGGGCGCGCCGGATCGCGCCGGTCCCATCGCTGGTGAACGCGAAGAAACAGCTCGTGCACCTGGTCGTCGAGGTCGGCCTCGCGTACCCCGAGGCGGCGGAGCGAGTTCCATACGTAATCGAACTCCGACTCGAAGACGCGGCCGAACTCGGCGTCCACGCCGTCCTCGCGTCGGTGTTCATCGGCGATTTCGCGCGGGTTTTCGCGCGGGATCTCGCGAGCCGCCGCCCGACCGGTGCGCTCCATCGCGCGTGCTTGGACGTCCGCGAGGGAATCCGTCACGGAAATCGCCCCTGTAGGGTCGCGCCCCCGAGAGCGCTCACCAGCGGCGCCCTCCACAGGACCTGGCCGTCGAGCTCGATGCTCGTCGGCTCCAGGAGGACGAGCACGTCGGCGTGGACCCCGAGCGCCAGGTTCGCCCGGAGCGGGAAGTCCAGTCCCGCGCGCGCACCGGTCCTCCACACGAAGGCTGCGTCGCTTCGCGGCCGATCGACGCCGTCGCCGGAGACCGTGAGCCGATCGGCGGCGAACTGGGCGCATACGATCGCGGGACCCGGGTGTCCGCAGGTCAGAGCGGCGGCACCGACGAGCGTCGACGAAATGCGCCCCGCGGGGTAGCTCGCGCCGTTGACGAACTGGTAGCGGCCCTCGACGCCGGCCGACCAAGCGGAGGCACGAAGGAAGGCGCCGACGCTTGGACCGGCGCTCCAGGAAGGCGAGAGTCCCGTGGAGCCCACCATCCCCGCGTGAAGCTCGGGCGTCAGGCGAAAGCCGACGGCGGACCTCGTCGACGAACCGGAGTCGTTGGCCCCCGCGGGGGGGCTCGCGGCCGGTCGCGGCGCCGCCGGCTCGCGGGTCCCGGCGCCGTCGTCGGCGCTCGGGGGGTCGACCACCGGTCCTGGCGAGGGAGCCGGCTGGGCGGACGAGTCGATCGGAGCGCCGTCGGTCCCGGGAGCCTTCGGGGATGGCGGGTCCACCCGGTCCACGCTGTCGGGATCGATGGCGATGCTGATCGCGAGCGCCATGCCGTCGACGAGGTCCTGGCATTGGTGGGGGAGCGCCGTGAGCTCACGTGAGCCGCGGAGGATTCCCTCGGCGTCGATGAGGTCGACGGTCCCCCTCAATCCGTGCCCCTCCACGGCGATCCGCGCCGCGATCGTTCGCGTCGCCCAAGGAAAGAAGGGGTCGTAGCCGAGTCGCTCGGCGACGGCGTGGCGCAAGAAGGCCTCGTCCGGGCATCGCTGGGCGGCGACGTCGCGCGAATACGTGAGTCGGCTCGTCGGAAAGCCCCACGCGGCGGGCACCGACAGGCCCGTCGCGAGCAGCCCTCCAAGAACGACCGGGAGAGCTCGCGGCATCGCGCACGAGGTTACGCGGGTTGCGTTCGGGCGCCACGGGCCCCGGCCGAGACCGGAGCCCTAACCGAGCAGAGCGCCCTGGATGCCTGGGCGGCGTTCGGGTGCCGCGGCATCGTGGTCATCCTGACCGGGGCGGCAAGACACGGGTCGCCGTCTGCGTGACGTTCACGACTGATGGCCGCGGGAGTCCTGCCTCACCGCGCCTCAGACGCACGTTCCGCACTCGACCGTGACGAGTGCGTGACAACAAACAACCACCTGCGCGACGTAACTCCACTTCAAGCGTCCCGATTCGTCCGAACCGGGACCTCGAGATCGGGATCGAAAGTCACAAATGCGGCGACTTGGGATTGTCGAGGAGCCGAACGCGCTCCCCGCTTCGACGTGTGCTCGACAGACGCGCGCAGCAGGTGCCGCCGCTGTGCCCGAAAGACTCATTGGAGATGCCTCGGGAGGGCGCACCAAGTGCGACAGCGGCATGGTCCGTGCTCGAGCAACTCGGAATCGATTATGGGTGAACTCGTCAAGCCCATGTCAGGTGCGAACGCGTGATGAAGTCGAAACACAAATATGTTCTTTTCGTCATCCTCGCTGCCACGGGGCTCGACATCCTTGGTTGCGGAGCCTCCGAGGACATCACGCTGCAAGGTTCGGGAGCGACGTTCCCCGCCCCTCTCTACAAGCGCTGGTTCCTCGAGTACTACAAGGAAAACCCCGCGGTCCGCGTGAACTATTCGCCCATCGGGAGTGGTGCGGGCATCCGGCAGTTCACTTCCGGCCTGGTGAGCTTCGGCGCAAGCGACGCCGGCATGTCACAGAAGGAGATCGACAAGCTGCCCGAGAAATTCGGCGGCGTTCTCCTCCTGCCGATGACTGCGGGCCTCATCGTGCTGTCTTACAACGTTCCCGGGCTCACCGAGCCCATCCGCCTTTCGCGCACCGCTTACGTCAAGATCTTTCTCCGGGAGATCAAGAACTGGAACGACGCGGAGATCGCCAAGGACAACCCCGGGGCCAAGCTACCCGACCAGAACATCACCGTCGTCACGCGCGCGGATAGCAGCGGCACCACCTACGCCTTCACCTCACACATGGCGGCAGTCTCCAAGGCGCTGAACGTCGAGTGGACGCCCGGAGTCGACAAGTCCGTGCCATGGAAAGAGTCCATAGCGGCCCAGGGCAACGACGGCGTGGCTGCTCTGATCCAGCTGACGCCAGGCGCGGTCGGATACATCGAATACGGGTACGCGAAGCTCACGGGCCTTCCCATGGCGGCGCTCGAAAACCAGTCGCATCGATTCATCCTGCCCGACGAGGACGGCAAGTCGGGAGAGAAGGCCCTCGAAGACGCGGAGATCCCCGCGGACCTCCAGATCAAGGTTCCCGACCCGAAGTCCAGTGAAGCCTACCCGATCGTCACTTACACCTGGATCCTGAGCCGCAGGCACTATGAAGACAGGCGCGAAGCGGAAACGCTGAAGACTCTCCTGCTCACCTGCCTGGAAGATCGTCAGCAGAAGATTGCTCAGGAGCTTGGCTACGTCCGGATGCCCGCGCCGGTGGTCGCCAGACTGCGGGCGGAGCTTCAAAAACTCGCCGCCACACCTTGACGCGAGGACACAAGCCATGAGTCCACCGACACAGCAACGCGAAAAGATCGCTCGGCCGCCGACGGCGCGCGAACATGCGGTCGATCGACTCTTCAAGTGGGTAACCGGGATCTTCGCTGGCTTCACGGCCCTCGTCGTCGCGCTCATCGTGATCCTGATCACGAAGCAGGCCATGCCCGCCATTCTCAAGTACGGACCTGGGTTCGTTGTCTCGAGACATTGGGACGCCGGCAAGGGGCAGTTCGGAATCTTGCCAGAGATCGTCGGGACGATGGTGAGTTCGACCATCGGGGTCGCCCTTGCCGCGGTGTTCGGCATCGCCGTCGCCGTATTCCTGACGGAGGAATTCATTCCACGCTGGCTCGAGAGCATTCTGAAGAATGTCATCACGCTGCTCGCGGCCATCCCCAGCGTGGTCTATGGGCTCTGGGGCATCTTCGTCGTCATTCCGACGATTCGACCAGGATGCAACTGGCTGCACGAGCACCTGGGTTGGTTCCCGCTCTTCAGTACACCGCTCCTCAGCGTCGGCCTCCTCCCTGCGGCGCTCGTGCTGACGATCATGATCCTACCCACGGTCACCGCGATCTCGCGGGATGCGATCGCCGCCGTAGACCCGCTGCTCCGCGAAGCCGCGTTCGGCATGGGGGCCACGCGGTGGGAGACGATCGTGGGAGTGACTTTGCCGACGTCGAAGCGCGGCATCTATGGCTCAATCGTGCTCGGTCTCGGGCGCGCGCTCGGCGAGACCATGGCCCTCGCGATGCTCGTCGGTAGCGCGAATGTGATCAGCCCGTCGCTCTTCTCCCCTGCCGACACGCTGGCGGCGCTTCTGGCCAACAAGTTTCCCGAGGCCGCCTCGCCGCTCGACCTCGGCGCGCTGATGTACGCCGCCCTCGTCCTCTTGATCCTGACGCTGCTCGTGAACATGGGCGGGGAATGGATCATCCGGCGGGACTCCACGGGCAACGTCCCGGGCAAGGAGGCAGCTTCGAAATGACGACCAACACACACTCGACCGCAGCGCTTGCGGCCGCCCCGTCGATCCGGAAGGTCGACCTGGAGCAGCTCGATCGGTCGCTTCGCCGGCCGCGCACCCTGGTCAGCTTTTGCTTGAGCGTCCTGTGCGGGATCCTGGCTTTGCTTGCGGCGCTTCCGCTGCTCTCCGTACTCCTCATGCTGATCTGGCGAGGTGGCGCGAGGTTGAGTCTGGCCCTTTTTACGGACCTTCCACCGGCGGCGGGAATGCAGGGCGGCGGCATCGGCAACGCCATCATCGGCACGCTGCTGGTGGTGCTCCTCGCGGCCCTGATCAGCATCCCGCTCGGCGTGCTAGGCGGGGTCTATCTCGCCGAGATCAACCCCGAAGGCCCCGGCGCCGCGGTCGTTCGCTTCTGCGCGAAACTGCTCACCGGCCTGCCGTCGATCCTGGCCGGTGTGTTCGCGTACACGACCGTGGTGCTGCTCACCGGCCGGTTCTCGCCGCTCGCCGGAGGGGTCGCCTTGGCCTTGATCATGCTCCCGATCATCATGTTGACGGCGGAAGAAGCGATCCGCTCCGTTGGAGCAGAGATGAGCGAGGCCGCCATCGGAATGGGTGCCACACAGACGCAGGTGGTCTGGCACATCCTGCTCCCGACGGCGGCGCCGGGAATCCTCACGGGTGTGCTGCTGGCGCTCGCACGCGGCGCCGGGGAGACGGCGCCGTTGCTCTTCACGATGACGTTCAGCGACTACTGGCTCACCCGACACCTGATGGAGCCGACTGCGTCTCTGGCGGTCCTCATTTTCAACTTTTCGAAGTCCCCGTTCGAGGCTCAAAAGGAATTCGCCTGGGCCGCTTCACTGGTCCTGGTCTTCATCGTGCTGGTCCTGACCCTGGGCGGCCAGGCATTGTCACGGCAAGCGACCAAAATGTCAGGATTGTGACCATGATCGACGAAAACGAGGCGAGCACCTCACCTTTCAGCGGACGCCCCGGTGGGAGTGAGAGTATGGGTGGCCAAAACGGAAGTAACCACAATGGAGCAGGGCCCGATGCCAAGATCTTCGATCTCGACGTCAAGGCACTCTATTATGGGAAGTTCAAGGCAGTTCGAGACATTGGATTGAGCATCGAGAAGGGCACGATCACCGCGTTCATCGGGCCGTCGGGCTGTGGAAAGAGCACGGTCCTCCGATGCTTGAATCGCATGAACGATCTCAAGCGCGGCTTTCGCTTCGAGGGTCACATCCGATATCTAGGCAAGGATATCTACGCCAAGTCGATCGATCCCGTAGCCGTTCGCCGCACCATCGGTATGGTATTTCAGAAGCCGAACCCGTTCGCGATGACCGTGTATCGCAACGTGACCTACGGGCTCAGATTGAACGGCTTCAAGGGCAACCAGCAAGAGAAGGTCGAGCAGGCGCTGCGCGCGGCGGCGCTTTGGGACGAGGTGAAGGACAAACTGCATTCGAGTGCGCTCGCTCTGTCCGGTGGTCAGCAGCAGCGCCTGTGCATCGCACGCTCGATCGCTACCGAACCGGAAGTGCTCCTGATGGACGAGCCCTGTTCCGCGATCGATCCGGTCGCCACGCGCAAGATCGAGGACCTGATGCACGAGCTCAAAGCAAACTTCACGATCGCGATCGTGACGCACAACCTGCAGCAAGCGAAGCGCGTCGCGGACAAGACCGCCTTTCTCTACGTGGACACGGGCGGCGGCGAGCGCACCGGCTATCTCGTCGAATTTGGCGACACGCATGAGATATTCGAAAATCCGAAAGAGAAGGCCACGCAGGAGTATATCAAGGGAGACTTCAGCTGAGGACCAGGGCAACGGCCCCAGCGACCGAACGCGCCGCGATAGCCGCGGGCCAGAGGGCTGCTTTCGCTGGGTTTCGGCCCTCCTCTCACGCCTGTCGGGACACGAACGGGACACGGAGACCACGGAACCGCGTCTTCCCCGCGCGAAACGCGCAAAGGGCGACGGCCTCCGGAGCCGTAGGTCAGAGGTTCGAATCCTCTGTGGC
>CALFNG010000441.1 GCA_937902985.1 uncultured Myxococcales bacterium | reverse complement strand
TGCGGTCTTGAAGCCGCAGTAGGCGGCGGCTTCGCGCGTCGTCAGAAAGGGCTTGGTCGTTGCGTAGGCGACGAGGCTGGGGTCGGCCCTGAACGCGCGGTCGACGAGCTTCGCGCAGGCCTGCGTCTCGAAGGCGGCCGTTCCTTTCCTTCGTCGGGTCGCCTCGAGCTCGTCGGCGATGAGAACCGGCAGGGGAGCCTGCGTCTTGCCCGCCTTGCGCGCGTCGAATTCGGTCCAGAAGGCGTCCCAGGGGTCCACGCACGCGAGAGGGTCACCGTGCGGGATGATGAGCGGCGTGATGGCGCCATCGTATGCGTCGTCCGTCATGGGCATCGCGGGGAACGGGTCCATTCGGCGCGTGACCGACTGCGACCGCCCTGCGCCGGCAGGCGCCCCGAGTCTGCATCGCCCTGGCCGTTCCGTGCGTCGTCCTTTCGGTCGGAGCCCGCCGCGGCGCTCTTCACAGGTCCTCGTCGGGCTGAACGTCGAACCCCGCATACGAGCCTGCCGGTGATGGTGCTGCCTTTGCGGACCGCGCGGCAGGTTCCCAACCGAGGTCCACGCTGCGGGAGTCGCCTGCGGGTTTGGGAGCCGGCACGGCGGGCTGCGTCCGAGCCCCATTCGGCGTGCTCGCGGGCGTCCCAGGGCGAGCCTCCGCCGGCTGCTTGTCCGTGCGCTTGACCTTCTCCTTCCGCTTAGCGCCCGAGGCAGTCTTGCCTCCGCTGGCGTAGAGTCGCAGTGCACCGGGGGTGATCGGGATGCCGCTGTCGGAGACGACCTTGGCGATCGCGGTCAAGCTGTAGCCCTTGGCCTGCACTGCGCGGATGGGGCCCAACAGCTTCTGGATGGCCTGCGCCTTGGTGAGTTCCTGCGGCTGATGCTGAGGGAGAGCATCGAGCGCACGGTGTGCCTGTTCGATCAAATCGACTCGAAATTTGGGTTTCGACGTCATCTGCCTTCGTGCTCCTTGCATTCGCGGGCCGGGTGCCGAATGCCCAATCAGCTTGAACATTGGGATCGGGTGTGCAAGAGGCGAAGGTCAGGTCCCGGAGCGAAGCGGAGGGCAAGATAAAGGGCCGGCGCCATGATGGTTCTAAGTATTGTGAATCATGGATAATTCATGGTGCCAAAGAAAATAGCGGAGTGTTACGCGACCAATAAGTGGTTGATCCCATAACGAAAAATCGGAGTCACTTTGGATCCCGACGACGATTTGCCGATATTTCGGCCCCGCATCGGGAAGCGGACGCGGCGGGGAGTTCGAGGCCCGTGGGGGTCGTTGCGCAACGAAGTGCTTGCCCGCGTCTCGCTCCACGGCGGCGTGCGGAGGCGCGCTTCCACGGGCCCGCTGCGCGCCGAGGCGCATCGGTCCGATGCGCGTCGTGTCGTCGTCAAAGCGCGTGTCGTGCGGCTGACCGCGTACGGCGCCAAGGCCGCGGCGATGCACCTTCGGTACATCGAGCGCGACGGCGTCGAGAAGGACGGTTCCAAGGGCGCCCTCTACGGGCCCGACGGACCGGTGCGGCGGCGGACGTTCGAAGAGCCGCGCTTTCGCGAGAAACACCAGTTTCGGCTCATCGTGTCGCCCGAAGACGCCGGCGAGCTCGACCTCACGGCCTACGTGCGGCGCCTCATGGGCCAAATCGAGCGTGACCTGGGGCGCAAGGTCGAGTGGGCGGCGGTCAACCACTACGACACGGGCCATCCGCATGCGCACATCGTGGTCCGCGGCGTCGACCGCGACGGCCAGGAGCTGCGGTTCGATCGCAGCTACATCGCCAGCGGGATGCGCTGGCGGGCGCAGGAGATCGCGACGCAGGAGCTTGGGCCGCGCCACGAGTTCGAGATCCGGCGAGCGCACGCCCGTGAGATCACCCCGGAGCGGTTCACCTCCCTCGATCGCGAGCTCGAGCGGCTCACCAAGGACGGCCGGCTGGAGCTGCGGTCCCCGAAGCCTCGCACGCGCATGGATCCCTCGACCCTGTGCTCCCGACTCGAACACCTCGAAGCGATGGGACTGGCCGAGCGGCTGTCCTCCAACGCGTGGTCCTTCTCCGAGGGCTGGCAGAAGGCGCTGCGCGACCTCGGGACGCGCAACGACATCATCCAGCAGATTCATCAAGTCGTGCGCGGGGACTCGTCTCGCTACCGCATCGTCCGCGCCGGTGAGCCGCTGCTGACCCATTTCGACGTTGGCCAGAACAAGCTGGTCGGGCGGGTCGCAGGCAAGGGGCTCTCCGACGAGGAGAAGGGCACCTACTACGCGGTGATCGAAGCGCCCAACGGCTTCGCCTACCACGTGCCGTTGGACGCCAAAGCGGCAGAGGGGGTGGCCCCTGGGGATCTCGTCCTCTTCGGCACTCGGCCGGAGGTGGCGGTTCGCCCGATGGACCGGCGGATCGCGGAGACGGCCCGCGAGGCTCACGGGATCTATGCGCTCGACCGGGCCGTCGACGAGGGGGAGCGAGCACGCGTGGCGCGTCGGCTGGGCGAGCTCGAGCGCGAGGGCCTTGTCACGGCCGAAGGGCCGGGGCGATGGACTGTGCCCGCCGACTTCATCCCAAGGCTCGAGAGCCGGCCGCGGACCGAGCCGCCGCGCGAGCGCCTATGGGTCGAGAAGCTACCCCTCCCCATCGAGCAGACGCCCGGCCACCGGGGGCCCGTCTGGCTCGACCAGGTAGACGGGGCCACGCTGGCGCGCTGGGGGTTCGGCGCGGAAGTCGCTCGCGCTCTCGACGAGCGGGGCCATGCCCTGCGCGCGCTTGGCATTGCGCCCGAGGACCCACGCAGGGACGCCAAGCTCCGAGAGGTCGAAAGGCAGGCGGTGGGAGAGGGAATGGCCGCTCGGACGCGGCAGGCGTTCCTTGCCAAGACGCCGGACGGATTCCGTGGCCGTCTGCAGGTGGGGCCGGAAGGAGCGCCCTACGCCGCCGTCAACGACGGCGCGCGCTTCGTGCTCGTACCGGCGTCGCAAGAGATTCGTGGGCTGGCTGGCAAGACTGTTGCCATCGCGCGTGATGGCCACGGCCGGCTCACGATCCGTGCCCCGGACAAGGACCGCGATCGCTAGCGACTGCTGGGCGGCGCTTGAGCGCTTCACGTTCGCAAGCACCGTGCAACGGAAGGGAGTACCCATGGCCAAGACCAAAGTTCGACG
>CALFNG010000440.1 GCA_937902985.1 uncultured Myxococcales bacterium | reverse complement strand
GCCACTATCGGCGGGAGGCCGCATAGCGCGGCCGATCCTGTTTTCGGACAGGACGACGACGATGATGGTCAACTTCCGATCGTGGCGGGACACCGGTATCACGTGGCTCGCTCTTGCCGGCGTTGACGTCGCCAAGATGCAGCGCCGCGCGGGCCACGACTCCATCTCGAGGACGCTCGGCTACGTCAAGATGGCCGAAGACCTCACCGGTTCGATCGGCGAGCCGTTCCCGGCGTTGCCGGCCACGCTGCTGGAAGGGGAAGTCGTCGCCACCCCGGTGCCGAGGCGTTCGGGCCCTGATTGGGCCAAGCCGCCTGTGAAAAATTACAAAAAACTGAAATCATTACGGAAAATCGTCGGGGAGGCGGGATTTGAACCCGCGACGACGAGCACCCAAAGCTCGTGCACTACCGGACTGTGCGACTCCCCGAAGGAGCCGAAGATCTAGCACCGGCCGGCGCATGCGCCTACCGACAGCGAAGCGACTCCGCGGTCGCCGCGCCCCGATCCCGACCCGCCCCCGACCTACGCCCTCAGCGCCCGCAACGCCGCGATCGCCTTCGGCAACCCCCGCGGGCTAGCCTTGAGCGCCACGTAAATGTGGTCCCGATCCGTCTCGACCGCCCGGATGTTCATGACGGGCGTGACGATCGCCAGGGCCCTCTTCAGCATCTCGTTGGCCGCGATCGCGGGCACCTTCATGAGGTCGAGAACGATGCGGTCGTCGTCGGCCTCGACGATGGCCGGCGGCAACTTGGGCAGGAACTTCACGAGGTTCCCGGGCTTCGACAGGTCGAGCGCGCCGGACTTGATCAACGTGGCCACCGGCGAGGTGCTCTCTCCCAGCAGCGCGAGCTTCACGTCGCTGAGCTTGATGCCGACGCGCAGGGCCGTGGTCGAGAGGTCGATCTCGTCGATCTTGATGGCGGCGCTGGCGCGCAGCGGCGTGCCCATCGCGTCGACCGAGAGGCTGATGCGGAGCGCGGGCGGCGAGCTGCCAATCTCGATGTCTTTGGGTGCCTTGCGCGGGAGCTTGGCCTGCGACGTGAGCCAGCGGAGGGCTGCGAGCGGGACGCCGAAGCGCAGCCCGGCGGCGTTTACTGCGGCCCGGACGATCTCGTCGGGGTTTCTACGAACGTAATCTACGGCCGCATTCAACACACTGCGTGCATCGAGCATGAGTACCGCGAGGCTATCACCTTCGGCGGCGCCGTGAGGCCTAACGGTTCCAGCCGCTACCGCCGCTCCCGCCTCCTCCTTGCCATCCACCGCCTGGTCCACCGCCGGGTCCACCGCTTCGTCCCGGCGGGCCCGGCGGATAGGGATAGGGGTAAGGCGGCTGCGCTTGCGCGGGAGGCTGCGCGTAGGCTTGCTGCGCCGGCGGCGGCTGCCAGGGCCTCGGCATCGGGAGCTGGCGCGCGAGAGCGCGCGACATCGCGTTTCGAAGCTCGAAGAGCTCGTGACGCAGGGGGACAATCCAGTCGGCGCTCACGGTCATGTTTCGGCCTGCCGCGGCTCGCCCCGCGTGCCACTTGCTTAGACCGAGGCGCGCCGCCGTTCGAACGAACCGACGGCCCGGAGCGCCCCCCCAGCCGAACGTGGCGCGAATGCCGCCGACGGGGGAGCACACGAGATTGAGCTCGTCGGGCGTCAGGTTGCCAATCAGCACCTCGTCTTGAAGGTGCGCACGGATGATCCGTCCCTTTCGCACGACCAGCCAGATGAGGATGCCGAGGAACGACGCCACGAAGAGAAACCAGAGCGGGAGCATCAGCACCATCAAGAACCCGCTCACGGTGGCGGCGGTGTTCCAGACGCTGTGCAAGAACATCGCGGCGCAGTAGCCGCCCAGGGGGGCGAGCCACTTGAGCCACCTCTTGTTGGTCTCGCGCGAGATGCCGAAGCCGATGCCTGTCATCGACGTGTAGAGCGGGTGACCCCACGGCGCGAGGATGCCGCGCAGCACGAACGTGGCCGCGAGCGCGTCGCCTCCGGCGTCGGCCTTCGCGGCCGCGCCGTAGTAGATGATGTTCTCTACGGCCGCGAACCCGAGGGCGCAGAACGTCGCGTAGATGACGCCGTCGACCACGCCGTCGAACTCGCGCCGCAGGAAATAAAAGACCCCGAAGACGGCGAGGCCCTTCATGCCCTCTTCGACGATGGGCGCCGACACGCAAGCGCCGACCGCCTCGGCGACCTGGGGCCCCGCAAGGGCGTTCATGATCGCTTCGACGCCGGTGTTCACGGTGGCGGCGACGCCGCAAGCGGCGATGGCCCCCCAGCCGAGCACGAGGGCCAGCGCCCACCACGGCTCGGGATCGAAGCGATCGATGATGCGCGGGATCCAGAGGTAGATCGCGAGCGGGGGCAGCGCGCAGAGGGCGCCGACGCCCATCGCCTGGTACTCGGAGCCCGGATCGTCGGACGCCAGCGGCGCCAGGAGGAACAGGAACACGAGGGCCGCCGCGCCCCCGAGCATGAAGAGACCGTAGACGACCGCGCCGACGACGCGTCGGTTGCGCTCGGGATCGGGGCGGGGGAGCGGCATGGGTCCGCCCGAAGCTTACCCGAAGACGCCCCCCCGAAGACCGATCCCGGAGACCTACACCTTGACGATGGCGTCCCAGCTGTCGGCGATCTCGCGGGCGGTCCACACGCCGTTGTCGGCCTCTTTGAACCGCCCCGTGGTCTCGACCACCTTGAACGCATAGAGGCGCGCGCCGGCGACGGCGAGCACGTGGCCGGTGCGATCGCCGCAGAGATCACTCGCGAGAAAGAGCGCGGCGGGTGCGATGTGCTCGGCGGTCAGGGTGTCGACCCCCTGGAACATCGGGAGGTCTTCGGTCATGCGCGTCTTGGCGATGGGCGCGATGGCGTTGACCGTGACGCGGTGCTTCTGGAGCTCGATCGACATCGTGCGAGTGAGCCCGTAGATGCCGGCCTTGGCCGACGAGTAGTTTGCCTGGCCGAAGTTGCCGAGCATGCCGCTCACGCTGGTCGTGTTGACGATACGGCCCCCGCCGCCCTGGGCGACGAGCTGCCTGGCGAACGTCTGCGAACAGAGGAACGTGCCCTTGAGGTGGACGGCGATCACCGCGTCCCACATGGCCTCGTCCATCTTGAGAAAGCTCTTGTCGCGCAGGATGCCGGCGTTGTTGACGAGGATGTCGGCGCGCCCGAACGCCGACACCGCGGCGCGAACGAGCGCTCCCGCTCCTTCGGCCGTGGCCACGCTCTCGTGGTTGGCCACCGCGGTGCCGCCCGCGGCGCGCACCTCTTCGACCACCCTGTCCGCGGGGCTGCCTTCGCTGCTCGATCCGTCGCGAGCGCCGCCCACGTCGTTGACGACGACCTTGGCTCCCTCGCCGGCGAAGAGACGAGCGTGAGCGCGGCCGATGCCGCCGCCCGCCCCTGTAATGATGACTACCTTGCCGTCGAGAAGTCCCATGGGCCTCGCTCGGGGGGCTTGTAGTAGCGGCGGCCCCCATCGTCCAGGTCGGACGACGACGCGATATCGCTGGAGACGGTTTGGGGGCTCCGGACGCGGGTTTGCGGGCGTTTTGGCCCGCCTTTTTGAAACCCGTTCGAAACGAATGGCCGGGCTCGTTGGCGTGGACTACATCGCTTGACGAGGACGCTGGATCAAGATTCACTCTCGCGCCCCGACCCCGAGGAGACAAGACGATGGCCGTCGATATCAAGAAGCTTTTCAACGAAGAACTGCCCGCGGCGCTCACCAAGAACGAGGCGGAAGCGAAGACCATCGGCGCCAAGTACCAGATGAACATCACGGGGCCCACGGGCGGCGAGTGGAACGTCGACGTGAGCGACTCGGGTCCGTCGTGCAAGCCCGGCACGGGCCCGGCCGACTGCACGATCACCATCACCGACGAAGACTTCCAGAAGCTCGTCGAGAACCCCCAGGCCAACGGCATGCAGCTCTTCTTCTCGGGCAAGCTCAAGGTCACGGGCAACCAGATGCTCGCGATGAAGCTCCAGAAAGTCTTCGGCCTCCGGTGAGCCACGCCGGCCGCGGGCCGCGCCCCGGTGGCGGCTGTCGGCGCTGCCACGACGGCGCATGACGAGCCGCGCGCGCCCCCTCGCCGGGATTCGCGTCCTCGATCTCAGTCGCCTGCTGCCGGGGCCATTCGCGTCGCTGGTGCTCGCAGACCTCGGCGCCCGGGTCGACAAAGTCGAGGATCCGGAGGGCGGCGACTACCTGCGGGCGATGCCGCCCCTCCGCGCCGACCCGTCGGGCGGGCCCTCGAGCGGCACGTCAACCATATTCCTGGCGATGAACCGCAACAAGCGCAGCGCCTGCCTCGACCTGAAGAAGGAGCGAGGGCGTGACGCGCTGCTCAAGCTCGCGGCTCGCTACGACGTGCTGCTCGAGCAGTTCCGGCCCGGTGTGCTCGAGCGCCTCGGCCTGGGGCACGCGCGACTGCGCCAGACGAACCCGCGCCTCGTCGTCTGCGCGTTGACGGGATACGGGCAAGACGGTCCGCTCGCCCGCCGCGCCGGTCACGACCTCAACTACCTGGCGCGCGCGGGGGTACTCGGCATGCACGGCCCCGCTGGCGCTCCGCCGCAAGTGCCCGGGTTCCAGCTCGCCGACATCGGCGGGGGGTTGTGGTGCGTCGCCGGCATCCTCGCCGCCCTTCAGCAGCGCGCCGGGACGGGCGAGGGGAGCCTCGTCGACGTGTCGATGCTCGAGAGCTCGATGGCCTTCGCCTTCTCGGGCTTCGGACAGCTCTTCGGCGGGCAGGTGCCCCCGCGGGGCGACGGTCCGCTGACGGGAGGCCTCGCCCTCTACAACACGTACGCGACGCGCGATGGGCGCTTCGTCGCGCTCGCCGCCCTCGAGCCCAAGTTCTGGGCCGCGTTCTGCGCGGGCGCGGGACTCGAGGTTGACATGGGCGCCCTCTTCCCGGGCCCCCATCAGGACGCGCTCCGGGAGACGCTGCGCGCCCTCTTCGTCTCCCGCACACGCGACGAGTGGGAGGCCTTCGGGAGAACCCACGACTGCTGCCTGGAGCCGGTCCTCGAGCCCCACGAGCTCCGGGGCGACCCTCAGCTGAGCGCCCGCGGCGCCTTCTTCGAAATGGCCTCGCCCTGGGGTCCAATCGAGCAACTGAGGACGCCCCTCACCGATCGAAGCGCCGAGCACACTCCACCGCCCGCTCGCGGCGAACACACCGACGCCATCCTCCGCGAAGCCGGCCTCGACGAAGCCACCATCGCCGCCATGCGAGCCGACGGCTCCGCGCGCTGAGTCCCTCTCGAAAGAGGAGAGGAGACGAGCCGCAGAGGCGCAGAGGACGCGGAGGGGAAATTGGGTTTGATGCCAAGCGTCGCGGCGCGCGCTGAAGACGAGACTTCAGAGACTTCGACCCCAATCTCTGCTCTGGTGCGCCAAGCAAGCTTCGACCTGGAGGATGCCATGTGATGCCTTCACTTGAC
>CALFNG010000439.1 GCA_937902985.1 uncultured Myxococcales bacterium | reverse complement strand
GCCCGCGCGGCCATGGAAAGCGAAACCCGTCGCCTCAATGGATTCGAGGTACTAGGAGGCGCCGGGGAGATTGCCAGGCGTATCGTTCAACTGGTTTGGAACTCAGCGCGTGGGCGACGGCACTCCAGTGCTCCTGGATAGTAGTCAACTCGAATGGGCGAGGGAAGAGGTCGTTATCGCCTTGGGATTCGTGGTGGCGAAGACTCCAGTCGAGGTGTGACTTCTCAAGGAACGTGGCTGAAGGCATGGTTAGTCGCAAGGTAGACTTTGAGGGCGGGGCGCGTCACGCCCGAAAGGGCTTGGCTCTTAAACTGGCCCGAGGCTCGGCTTCTTTTGGAGCCCGACGCGGATGCTGCTGCCACGCGCGGCGGTGGCCCACCCACCACCACTTTCTGGCGCCAGTCCGGCAGCCGATCGAACTCACGTCATCTGAGGTGCCGCGCTGGGTGGCGCGCGAACGTCGGTTCGCGGCCGACCTGGCAGACGTAGTCGTCGTCAGGCGCCGACCACGTCCAGCGCGTCAAGAGCCGGAGCCATCATCGGGGAGGCTCCCGGGTGCGTTGCGCATTGCGGCTCGGAGCGACGCGACGTTCTCGCCACATCGGAGCTCTTCACGAGCGACGCGCAGCACAAGCACATCACCTCGTAGTGTTCCAGATCTCGATCGCGGCCTATTGCAGCTGGAATCGCTGCTGAGGCGTCGGACATTGTGGGCCGTCGCGACGCACCTGCACTTCGCGAAATCGCTCGCCATTTTCTGCAACGGCTTCGTCGACCATACTGGTCGGCTTGACCATGGTCTGATCGCCAAATGAGCCATCGCTCGCGCCGCGCCTACGACCACCGAATCAAGGAGGAGATCATCCGCGCGGGGGACCCGGAGCTCTACCCGGAATTGGAGATCCCCCGCTCGACGGCGGTGAGCTGGATCCGCCGCGGGCTCGGGGAGATCGTCTCGCTCGTCCAGGCAGACGGTGGCGAGCCCGCCTTGCGGGAGCGCATCGCCAAGCTGGAGGGGCGGGTGGCGATGTTGACCGCGGTCCTGCGGCTGGTGCTCGCCCTGCTGCGAGTCTCCGGCTTCTCGCTCGAACGGTCGCGAGTCCCCGACGCGGCCGGAAAGAGACGCTTGCTCGGCGCGGTCGAGCGAGCCCGGCGGGCCATGCCGCTGTCGGCGGCTCTCCGAGTGCTGCGGCTGGCGTCGGCTCGGTTCCACGTCTGGGTCCGGGCCGAGGAAGTCTGCACGCTCGATGATCGACCCAGTTGTCCGCGATCCATGCCGCAGCGGCTGACGTACAGCGAGGTCGAGGCGATCGGCGGCATGGTCCAGTCGACCGAGCACCGCCACCTGTCCATCCGGAGCCTCGCGCTGCACGCCCAGCGCATCGGCAAGGTGTTCGCGCACCCCGCGACCTGGGGCAAGCTGATCCGCGAGCGAGGCTGGGGACGCCCCAGGCTTCGACTGTATCCGGCCAAGCCGAAGGTCGGACTCCGCACCACGGCACCGAACGAGGCCTGGCACATCGACGTCACGATCATCCGGTTGCTCGACGGCACGAAGGCGTACGTGTACGCCGTCATCGACAACTTCTCACGGAAGATACTCGCGTGGACGGTCGCTGGCCGCCTCGATTCGATGAACACGCACGAGGTGCTGACCCGGGCGGCGGGCCACCTCGCGGCATCCACGAAGTCGGACGTGTTCATGGACTCGGGCGTCGAGAACCTCAACGGCGACGTGGACCCGCTGTTCGAGGGGAGCGCTCTGCATCGCGTCATCGCGCAGATCGACGTGAGCTTCTCGAATTCGCTGATCGAGGCATGGTGGCGCTCGCTCAAACATCGGTGGCTGTTTCTGCACCCGCTCGACAACATCGCGACGGTGAAGAGGCTCGTCGAGTTCTACGTGACCGAGCACAACGAGCGGATCCCCCACGCCGCGTTCGAGGGCCAGACACCGGACGAGGTCTACTTCGGTCGGGGCGACCAGATCCCCGGTGAGCTCGCGGCCCGGCGACGCGACGCGCGCCGGGAGCGCGTGGCACGCAACCGTGCGGTGGCGTGCGCGGCCTGCTCGCGCGGGGCGGCACCGCCGAGCGAACACCTCGCCGCATGAACCGTACGATGGATTCAGGGTGAAATTGCAGTGAACGCAATTGCGTCGCGACGCCTCCCGAATGTCCGACGCCGCAGCAGCGCTCCGAGCTCTTCGAGCGCACGGCGTCCAGACAACCGATACGCCTGCACGACCTTCGCGCGACGTTCGTGACCGTGAGCCTGGCGAACGGCAAGACCGAGCAGTGGGTGATGGATCGCACGGGCCACAAGTCGAGCCAGATGATCGCGCTCTACGCGAGACAGGCGCGCACGTGGGCAGAGCTGAACCTCGGACCGCTCTTGCCCCTGGACACGCTCTTGCCCGAGATGAGACGCGAGGCATCGCAGCCCGGCCCGTCGACGCGGCCTGCGTCGCACGCGCCGGCCCCCCGCAGGGGGCGCAGACTCGAGCGGGCCACGACTGGGCCACGCGTGGCTCCGACTGCTGGACTCGAACCAGCGACCCGGCGGTTAACAGCCGCCTGCTCTACCAACTGAGCTAAGTCGGAAAAAGCTCCCCTAACGAGAGCGCCCGGTCTTCTAACCGCCGCACCCCAGCAGGTCAAGCACCGGGGGTCACCTCCCCCGCCACTCGGGCCGTCCCCCGCCGCCCTGAAGCTCAAGACCGCGTCCTTCCTCACGCTTTCCCGCCGCCCCGAAGCTCAGCCCCTCAACCACGACGCCTCACTCCGGCGCCATGACGTCGCTCTCCCGCGGCTCTCCCACCCCTTCCCGATCGCGACGAGGCCCTACCCGGTGCCCCTGAGCCTCGCCCACCCAACCATCCCGTCGCTCTCCCCCACGACGAGACCGCTCTCCTGTGGCCATGAAGCCTTGCTCCGGGACCTTCACGTCTCATTCCTCCAGCCATGAAGCTCAGGGCCGGGCGTGCCGGGCTCGCAGGCGCACCTTCGAGACAAGCAGACACGCCGGTCAGGCTTCATCCCGGCGGGATGACGCAAGAGAGATGCACCGGTCGGGGATGAGAGACATGGGTCCCCACCTTCCCCATGGGGCCCTGAGACAAGCGGCCGCGCCCCAAGAGCGAGACGGACGCGCCCGCCATGTCTCGTCGCGGGCTTCAGAAGCTCAGGGCCACGACCATGAGCCTGAAGAGATGCACCCATGAGACCTCATGGATGCACCTCAACGCTTCGAGCCGCCGCGACCGGTCACACCGTCGCGAACGCGGCGTCGCTGAGCTCGAGCGGGCTCTTGTCTTCCTCGCCCATGAGCTTCGCCTTGAGCTCCACGGTGGGGAGCACGTTGCGCGCGAAGAAGAGCGCGGCGGCGATCTTTCCTTCGTAGAACGCCGCGTCCGGGTGGCCCGCCGCGACGGTCTTCTTCTTCTCGAGGGCGATCGACGCGCCTTCGAGGAGCATCCACGCGACGGTGGTCTCGGCCATCATCTCGAGGAAGCGATTCGCGTGGAGCGGCACGAGGCCAACGTTGCCGGTCTGGAACCACATCAAGAGGCGCATGGCGCTTCCGCCGAGCGCTTCTTGCGCGAGCGAGAGCGTCTTCACGGCGCTGCCGAGCACGGGGTCGGCGCCGTGCTTCTGCACGAACGCGGCGATGTCGCCGAGGTACGCCTGTAGGTTGGCGCCGCCGGCCTGGCCGAGCTTGCGGCCCACGAGGTCCATGGCCTGAATGTGGTTGGTGCCTTCGTAGATGCTGAAGATCTTGGAGTCGCGGCAGTACTGCTCCACGGGGAAGTCCTTCGTATAGCCGACGCCGCCGTAGGTCTGGATGGCGGTCTCGCAGACGCGGAAGCCCTGGTCGCTGCCGTAGGCCTTCACGAGCGGAACGAGGAGATCGACCTGGCCCTGGTGGTAGGCCGTCTTCTGCTCGTCTTTGCCGCGGAGCACTTCGACCCAGTCGTTGTGGCTCGCGAGCTTGATGATGAGGGCGCGGATGCCTTCGACGCGGGACTTCATGTCGAGGAGCATGCGGCGCACGTCGGCGTGCTCGATGATGGGGACGCGCGGGGCCGTGGGGTCCTTCCAGTGGGCCATGCTGGAGCCCTGCTTGCGCTCTTTCGCGTACTCCACGGCGTTCAGGAACGCGCTCGACGCGACGCCGAGGCCCTGGAGACCGACGGCGATGCGCGCGCTGTTCATCAGCTTGAACATCTGGGGCATGCCCTGGTTCAGCTTCGCGTCTCCGCCCACGGGCCAGCCGCGGCAGGTGCCGGCGTCGCCGAAGTTCAGGATGCACGTGGCCGACGCGTTGATGCCCATCTTGTGCTCGATGTTGGCGAGCGTGACGTCGTTCGCGCCCTCGAGGGTCCCGTCGTCCCTGGCGTTGAACTTGGGCACGATGAAGAGCGTGAGGCCCTTGGTGCCGGCGGGCGCGCCGTCGACCCGGGCGAGCACGAGGTGGATGATGTTCTCGGCGAGGTCGTGGTCGCCGGCGGAGATGAAGACCTTGGTGCCGGTGACGAGATAGCTGCCGTCGCCGTTGGCCTTCGCGGTGGTCTTGGCGCTGCCGACGTCGCTGCCGGCCTGGGCCTCGGTGAGGCACATGGTGCCGGCCCACTGGCCGTTGAGCATGCGCGGGTAATAGAGCTTCTTCTGCTCCTCGGTGCCGAACGACGCGATGACTTCGGCCGCGCCGACCGAGAGACCCGAGTACATGCCGAAGGCGGTGTTCGAGCCGGTGAGCATCTCCTCGACCATGACCTGCAAGGTGACGGGCGAGCCGCCGCCGCCCCACTCGGGCTCGGCGCCGATCTGCTTCCAGCCCGACTCGTAGAGGCTCTTCCACGCCTCCTTGAAGCCCTTGGGCGTGATGAGGTGCCCGTCTTCGATGGTGCAGCCGTGGTGGTCGCCGAATGCGTTGAGCGGGCCCGTGACCTCCTTCACCCAGCGGTAACAGCCCTGGAGGGTGGCCCTGCACTCGTCTTCGCCCCACGCCTCGAAGGGCTCCTTGCCGAGGAGCTGGTCGATGCGGAACTGCTCGAAGAGCAGGAACGCGAACTCGCGGAGATCGGCCTTGTAACGGTTGATCGTGGGGATGGGCTTGGACACGGCGCAGATCTCCTCTTGCGGCTTCGTCGAGGCTCGCGCGAGCCCCGATGAACTGAATGGCGGTTCACATTAGTGCCGCACGCCGCGCTGCGCCAGAGTCGAGAGGGTCTCGCGCGGGGGGCTCGATGGGGCGCGCTGAGACCCACGCAGTTCTTCGTGGCGAAGCTCGGGCCCTGACGGCGAGCGCCCGCCCGTCCGAGCCCCGACGCGGCCGTCACCTCGGCGACGTCATCGCCAGGGCCGTACCTTGCGTCGCCTGACCGAGAACGCTCATCGCGCTCAGGAACGCTTGCTGGACGTCGCTCGACGAAGGCGCCGACGCGCCGACGCCCGGATGAGGGGACTGGCGCCCTGCGCGACTGGCGAGCGCGTCCTGGGCACCCCGGACCGCCAGGACCGGCTTGGGCTCCTCGGGCGGCTGGAGGCTCCCGGTCTGCGCGGCCCGGGTGAACTGATTGGCGAGGTGAGTCAGGAACTGCGCCTCCACGCCGACGGCCTGATTGGCGGCCGTCTGGAAGTTCGTGGCCACCTGGGCCGCCACGGTCTTGAACTCGCCCGGGTCCTGCTGCGACAGGTACTGCATCTCGCTGAAGAACTTGCCGGGGGTCGAGATCGTCACCGTCGCGGCGCCCCCTCCCAGCGAAGGCGTCGCGCCGCCGCCGACGACGGTGCCCGAAGGCGAGACGGCGCTGGAGGCGGTCACCGGTGTGGCCGGGTAGGTTCCGTATAGACCGGGGACATTCATGGCAGGTTCCTCGGATCCACGCTCGAGCCCTCGACAGGCACGAACGGCACGGCGACGAGATTCTTGAGAGCGCCGTGGGCGTCAAATATTTGACGGGGCCAACGGAGCGACAGGCGCGGCCGCGGTGGCGCCGGGAGCCCCCTCGCGCGCGACGCTCGATCGCGGCGGGTGCAGCGGGGTGCGGCGGGGCGCGACGCTTGCACTGCGCGGATGACCGTATCCCATGCCCTCGCCGCAACCGAACGTCCTCATCGCGACGCCTTGCTACGGCGGGCTGATGACCCACGTGTACGTGCACTCCCTGCTCAAGCTGATGGCCTCGTCGGGACCGCGGTCGTTCTCCGTCGGGCTCCTGACCTCGGCGCACGACTCGCTCATCACCCGCAGCCGCAACTCCCTGGTCCGGAACTTCCTCGACAACCACGCCGCGACGCACCTCATGTTCATCGATGCCGACATCGGCTTCGAGCCGGAGGCGGTCCATCGCCTCCTCGAGCTCGACGAAGAGGTCGCCGCCGGCATGTACCCGGTGAAGGTCGTCGACTGGTCGAGGATGAGCGCCGTGATCGCCCCAGGCATGCCCGAGGAGCTGCTGCGCGAGTCCGGCATGCACTTCGTCGGCGTGCCCTGCACCGGGGCGGAGCGCGAGGAGCGCGGCGGCTTCGTGACGGGTCTCTACGCCGGCACCGGCTTCATGATGATCAAGCGGAGCGCGATCCGGCGCCTCATCGCCGCCTACCCGGAGACGGCGTACCGCACGATGCACACGTACCCGACGCCGAACGTCGAGGGCTCGTCGCTCTACAACCTCTTCGACTGCATGGTCGAGCCCGAGACCGGCGTCTACCTGAGCGAGGACTTCACGTTCTGCCACCGGTTTCGCAAGATCGGAGGCAAGGTGTGGCTCGACACCGAGAGCCGCCTCCGCCACGTGGGCTCGATGGAGTTCCAGGGCCGCGCCATCCTCGAGATGGCGAAGTACGATCCGATCACCGCGGCCGCGCAATGATCCCGGAGAGAGAGATTGGCCGCAGAGGCGAGAGAGAGCGCAGAGGTGAGAGGGGTCGAAGACAGCTCGCCTCTGCATCCTCAGCGGCTCTGCGGCCAATCCTCTCGCTCGGTCAGAGCTCGGCGCGCACGAGAACGAATTTGTTGCAGAGGACCTTGTCGGTCACTTCGCGGTAGGCCTTGGCGCCGACTTCGCTCTTCAGGCCGCTGATGCGACCGTGCTCGGTGATGAAGTACATGACCTTCGCGCCCGCGTCTTTTTGCTTCTTGAGCCAGGTGGTGAAGGTCGAGCCGGTCGAGACGAACGCCGGGACGTGATTGCCGGTGTAGAAGTTCTCGCCCTTCCAGTTCATCTGGTAGGCGACGAGCTCTTCGGCGGCGGACGCGCGGTCAGCGTAGTAGGCGGCGATGACCTCGTGCTGGCCCCAGTGCTGCGCCGTCTTCTCCATGTACACGTCGAGGCCCCAGACGCCCCAGACGAACGCGAAGGCGCACATCGCGGCGACGGCGTGACGGCGGACGGCCTTGACGGCGAGCGCGAGGGTCAGCCCGATGCCGACGATGGTGAACGCGGCGAGCGGAGCCGAGAAGTCGAGCGAGTCGGGCCAGCCGCGCCGGTAGTTGTACGTGAAGAGCTGCAGGAGGCGGATGGCGCCCGGCTGGTCGGCCCCCTGCGGCGTGATGATGAGGTCGCGCCCGACGACCACGAGGAGCAGCGCGGCACTCACCGAGCCCGCGGCGAGCATGCGCGAGGCGTGCGCGGCGGCTTCGGTGCTCTCGGGCGCCACCGGGCTCGCGCCGACGGTGTCTTCGTTGTCGGGCACGTCGGCTGGTCGCGGCGACCGCGTGGCGCGCGTGACGAGCGCGATGATCGCGGCGCCGGCCACGAGGAGCACGATGCCGAGGGCGCGTGACGGATCGGCCAGGTGCCCGTCGGGCTTGGTGCCGAAGAACGAGCCCGGAAACAACCGCGCGACGCCGACGACCATGAGCGCCGTGCCGGCCACGAGACCCCCGAGGTAGAGGGCCATCGACCCGCGGAGACCGCGGGCTTCGCCGGGCCCTCGCTCGGGCGCCCCGAGCATGTCGTCGAGCACGACCCCGATGAGCACCGCGATCGGCGGGACCGCCGGGAAGATGTAGTGGTGGAACTTCGTGCCCATGAACGAGAAGAGCGCGAAGGCGAAGACCACCC
Source organism: uncultured Myxococcales bacterium (assembly GCA_937902985.1). Classification (GTDB taxonomy): domain Bacteria; phylum Myxococcota_A; class Polyangia; order Polyangiales; family Polyangiaceae; genus Palsa-1150. The sequence goes on along the minus strand of CALFNG010000439.1, from coordinate 5,696 downwards.
ACATGCACAGGAGCACGGACATGTCGGCGCGGTCGTCGTTCTTGCGACGCAGCCACCAGAGGAGACCGAGCGGCGCGAGACCCGTCCAGGGGAAGAGCGCGTAGCCGAGCTGCCAGATGTAGAAGCGGAAGCTCGTGTCGTCGCCCTCGTTCGTGTCGTGCACGTGCGAGAAGGCGCGGTTGAACATGTCGTGGAAGATGAGCCGGTCGGTGAACGGCGCGCCGTGGCGCACGTACATCGCGACGTACCAGGGCAGCGCGACCGCGAGGATGATGAGGAACCCCGCCACGATCTCGAACTCGACGATCTCGCGAATGACTCGCAAGAGGCGCGTCAAGAGGTCTTCGCCCGGGCGCGACGCGGCGAGGTACGCCAGCGTCACGAGCACGGGGATGCCGAAGCCCGCCGGGCCTTTCCCGAGGGTGGAGATGGCGGCGAAGAACCAGGCCGCGAGGTACGCGAGGCGACGCACGCGGCGCTCGCCCCAGCTCATATAGAGAACGACGGCGAGCAACACCGCCCAGAAGATGCCCTGGACGATCGGCTCGAACCCCCCGAAGAGGCGCAGGAGCACGCCGCCGAACGCTTCGGGGTTGGTGCCGGCCGCGTGCGGAATGCTCGCGGGCTCGGTGATGCGGCAGTCTTCGTTGCCGGGGATGCCGCAGTTGCCTCCGCCCGAGCCGCTACGAAATTCGTCCCAGTGGGCCTGGAAGCCGTGGGCCCCGGGCCGCCAGAGGAACGCGACGTTCCGCGAGATGAGGTAGAGGATCTGCGGTAGCGCGCACACGAGGATCGCTCCGAAGACCAGGTGCCACGCCGTCAGCCGGAAGCGAAGGCTCCCGACCTTCACTTCGTAGGCGCGGGTCTCGCGCCCTTCGGGCGTGCGGAGGCCCACCATCACGAGCCCCATGCACGCCGTCATCGGCGCAACGAAGGGCATGTCGGTCATCGTCTGGTGCGCGAGGAAGTACCAGTCGGGCATCGTCGCGAGCACGAGGCCCCCGAGGAGCGCCGCGCGCCGCCCGAAGGTCTTCGCGACGCCCTTGTAGAGCAGGTACATCGCAACGATCGTGAGGAGCACGACGGGCATCCGCACCGCCCACTCGGGGTGCATGAGCGGCTGCGTGCCGTTGCCGATGAGCATCTTGTCGGGCTGGTAGTGGATGCCCAGCGTCGCCATCGCGACGGCTTGCATCCACATGTCGAGCACCGGCTTGCTCCAGAACCAGCCGTCTTGCGCCCACCAGAGGCTGATCCAGTCGTCGCGCGCGAGCATCTCGCGCGACACCTCGCCATAGTGGGTCTCCCACGGATCCCAGAGCGAGTACGTCCCCATGAAGGGGAAGTAGAGGGCCGCTGCGGCGACCACGAGCCAGAAGCCGTGGCGCTTCCAGAGCGGGCGGTCGAGGCCTTGCTCGTCGGTCTTCCAGGCGCCGAGCACGCGGCCGACGTTGAAGAGCGCCGCGGTCGTGGCGACGAACGCGAGCGTGATGAGGACGCCCCAGACGGGCTGCGCGAACGCGACGCCGGCCGCGGCGAGCCCGAGCGTGGTGCAGAAGAGCAGGCCAGCGCCGATGAGGGCGAGCAGCGGACGCGCGAGGGCCTCGAGCGTGGTCGACCCGGCTACGCGCTCTTCGGCGTCGTCGAAGGTGCCGAGGAGGTCCATGACGCCCCACGACGCCACGATGATGAAGAGCGTGCCGGCAGGGACCCCCCAGCGGAGCTGGTTCGGGCGGCCCATGAGCACGAGGGCCGCGATCGATCCGAGCAGCGCGGTCAACCCGCCTCGCACGAGGCGCAGGGGGTTGCCCTTGCGAACGAGACGGGTGGGCGCGGGCTTGGCCTCGTCTACCCCGGCGACGTCTTTTCCGTCACGAGCGTTCAACGGCTTCGTCACGTGTCCAGGCTCTGACGGAGAGTCGTCGCGCCCGGCGGGCGCGGGCACCGGCGAGCTGTCGCGATGCGGTTCGCCATCGCGGACCGGTTCCGTGGTGTTCGTCTCGCTCATTGTAAGGCGGTGGCGGCAGGCACCTCGCAAAGGGCGGGGGATCGACCGGAACGCGCCCGAGGGCTTAGCAACTTTGGGGGCGGGAGCCTAGGAGAACCGCCGGACGGGGCTTTCCCCACCTCGAGCGCGCCGACCCGACCGCTCGCGTCATTCGCAGACGTCGCCGGCGGCTGCGCAGTTCTTTTCGACGTCGCACCCGAAGCACGCGACGCCGCCGATGCCGCACTCCGACTGGAAGTGGCCGGGCCTGCAGACCCCCTTCGAACAGCAGCCCGCGCAGGTTCCGGCATTGCAGCCGGGCCCACCGTCGATGCCGCTGTCGGTCACGTCGGGTCGCGGCGACGTGCCATCGTCGCCCGTGCCGTCGCTGCCCTGGAACACGTTGCCGCCGCTGGACGCGCCTGCGGAAGGGCCCGTGTTGCCGGAGCTCGAGGTCTCGCCAGAGCTCGAACCGCCGCCGGCCGTACGACCGTCGCCGGGGCCACCGGACGAGCCCGCCCGCGAGCCAGGGGCGGCGCCCGACGAAGTGGAGAGCGACCCATGCGGGCTCCCGCCATCGAGCGGGTCGTCGTCGAGGAGCAAGTCGGACCGCCCGCAGCCGCAAGCAAGACCTGCGAGCGCGAGCAAGAACGGCCCGCGCAGGCGGCTCCCGAACGCCGGGCTCGGTGGCGTCGGCTTCCCGGCACGCGACGGCGTCGACATCGCTAGAACCATGGCGTCTTCATTCACGGGCTGGAGGGAGCGGTCACGTCTCACTCGAGCGTCGGAGGCTCCTGGCTCCGACCGTTGAAGCGAAAAGCGCGGATCCGCACGGCCGGCGCCACGAAAGCGCCCGCGTCGCTCCAGTACGTGGGGACCGCCTTTCGCTCGCGCGTCATGGCGTCGCAGCGCCCGAGCCCCTCGAGCAAGCTGTCGGTAAAACGCAGATTGCCGACGGGACCGGCGAGCTTTCCCTTCTCGATGAGAAAGCACCCGTCGCGGGTCAGCCCCGTCATGACGGCGCGGCGCGGCTCGAGCAAGCCGTTCACATAGTGGAGCCGGCACACGTAGAGGCCACGCTCGACGCCCGCGATCAGCTCTTCGACGCTCGCGGCGGTGCCCGCGCCGAGCGAGAGCGCCGACGCGCCGACGCCGCTCGACGAGCCCATGGCCGGCAAGAGCGCGCTGCCCGTCGACACGGTGCCTGCGCGCGCGGCGTACGTGCGATCGTAGAGGATCGCGCGCGCCACGCCGCGCTCGATGATGGGGACCCGCCGGCGCCAGGTGCCTTCGCGATCGAAGGGGACGCCGAAGCCGAGCTCCGAAGGGTCGAGCGGGTCTTCGACGAGGTCGACCCCTTCGCCCGTAATCCGCTCGCCGAGCCTACCCGCGAGCGGGCTCGATCGCTGCTCGACCTCGGGGGCTCCGGCGGCGATCGTGGCCAGCCACTCGAGCAGCTCGGTCACCGCCTCGGGCTCCATGACGACGTCGTAGTGGCCCTCGTCGAGCGACGCCGGAGCGTGCGAGTCGCGGCAGATCCGGACCGCGCGCGCGGTCTCCTCTTCGAGGCGCAGCGCGCGAACGTCCCGATGCGCGCAGCCGCCGTAGCCCGCGGCGCCGCCCGCCCCCGGCGTCTCGAGCGCCCACACGCGAAACGCGGACAACGTCGCGTCGTGGGATCGCTCGCACCCGCGCGTGGTCGCCATCGCGTGCGACACCCGCGAAGTCTCGAGCATGCCGGCGCTCACGAGCCCCGCGTCGCGAACCGACCGCAGCACCGGGAGAAGGAGCGCGACGCGCTCTTCGGGGGTCGCGCGCGCCGTAGCCGCTTCGTAGCGAGGCAAGTCGCCCGGGGGAGCGCCCGCGTCATCGGCCCCCGCAAAGCCGGGGAACCCCTCGATCTCGGGCACGAGACGCGCGGCGCGCGCCGTGGCGCGAACCGCCTCGACGAGCGCCTCCGGCTCGAGCCGACTCGTCACCGACTCCGCGACGCGACGCCCGTGTGCGACGCGAACGACCGCCAGAGGCTCCGACAGCTCCATGTGCTGCCCGAGCTCCCCGCTGGCGAACCGGGCGCACCCCCGCTCGGCCACGCGCGCGTAGAGCTCGACCTCGCCCTCCCCCGCCGCCGCGAGCGCCTCGCGACACGCGACGAGCAGCGCGTCGCCCTTCACGACGCGCTCCCGACGGTGACGCCCCGGAAGCGCGCGGGAGCGGCGCCGTGGCCGACGTGCATCGATTGCATCGGGTCGCCCTTGCCGCAGGTGGCGATGCCCCAGAGGCGCCAGTCGGGCGCGCTGCACACGGCGTCGCAGCCGCCCCAGAAGCGGGGCGTCAGGCCGGTGTAGAAGGGATTGCGAAGGATGCGGGCTCGCCGGCCGTGCTTGATCTCCCAGGCGATCTCGCACGAGAACTGAAAATTGAGGCGGAGATCGTCGATGCTCCAGCTCTTGTCGGTGGCCACGAGAATGCCGTCGTCGGTGTCGGCGACGAGATCTTCGAGCGACCCGGCGTTCCCCGGCTCGAGCGAGACGTTCACCATTCGAATGATGGGCGGCCGGTTCCAGCTCTCGGCGCGCATCGTGCCCGTCGAGGGTCGATGGAGCGCGGCCGCCGTCTCGCGGCTCGAGAGGTAGTCGACGAAGAGCCCGCGATCGATGAGCGGACGCTTGCCCGCAGGAACGCCCTCGTCGTCCCAGCCGAAGGTGCCGTGCCCGCCCTCGGTCGTCGCGTCGGCCACGAGCGTCACGAGGGGCGATCCATAATGCAATTGATTGAGCCACCGGGGCTGCAGGAAAGACCCTCCCGCGAGCGAGATCTCGCCGCCGAGGACGCGATCGAGCTCCGCGGGATGACCGCACGACTCGTGGATCTGGAGCGCGACCTGGCTCGAGTCGAGCAAGAGAGTGCGCGTACCGGCGGGGCACGCGGGCGCCGTCAGCAGCGCGAGCGCCTCGTCTCTCACGGAGTCGACGTGAGCCATGAGATCGAGCGCGCCGACGCGCTCGTACCCGGCCTGGAACCCGTCGCCCCCCTGCCAGGTCGGGTAGCTCCGTCGTTGCGACACCCCGTCGGGCCCGACCGCGAAGACGTGCATGCCGCACGTGCCGAACGTGAGCGACTGGTCCGTATCGGTGCCCTCCGTGGTCACCAGGTGCTTGCGCTGGCGCGTCCAGTCCATCCACGCCTCGGCCGACACGAGGCGTGCGTCGCCCGTGCGGAGCGCGCGCACCGGCGCGTCGAGCGCGGCGAGCTTGTCTTCGAGGGGGATCGAGAACGGATCGACGGCGAGCTTGGTCTCGTAGCGCCCCCTCGATGCAGCTTGTTCGGGGAATGCGACGGGCGCGTGGGCCGCTGCCGCCGAGGCGCGCGCGATCGCGACGGCCCGCGCGGCCGCGGCGAGGAGCGCCCCTTCGCTCGTGTCGGCCGAGCACGCGAAGCCCCATGCTTTGGCGCCGAGCACCCGTATGCCCGCGCCTCGAGACGCCTCGGCGGTCACTTGCTCGGGGCGGCCGTCGCGCACGCGAAGGCGCTGACCTTCCGTCTCGACGAAGCGCGCTTCGGCGTACCGAACGTCGGGCTGCCTGCGGAGCCAGGCGATCGCTGCGGCGAGGGCAGGCTCGGAGGAAGGCATCGTGCCCTGAGGCTAAATCAGCGCTCACGAACGTGAGCGCTGATTTAGTCAAACCTGGGCGAATAAATCGGGCGA
>CALFNG010000438.1 GCA_937902985.1 uncultured Myxococcales bacterium | reverse complement strand
CCTCGAGCTCGGTGAGGCCGCGCCGATCGTGCAGCTCGGCCACGCGGAGCTTCGCTTCGATCGCGTCGACGTCGTCGATGCGCGCCAGCAACGTCGTCCACGCGCCGCTCGCGCGGCGCGCTTCGCGTGCGCAGCGCCTCGTACCGAAGATCCAGTTGTCCGAGCTCCAGTTCCATCCGGCGCGACGACCCTCGCACCCCCCGCCTCTCGGCTTTCGCGAGCGCCGTCGAAGTCCCTCGGATTCTCACGAGGTATCGAGCACTTGCGACCGTCTCTCGTCTTTCGCGACGCCCCGCCAACACCACCCCGTTCAATTCGTCCAGGATCGCCAGCTCTTCTTCGGAGAGTTCACCGGAGAGCGGCTTGTAGATGAGGTCGTGCTCGACCTCGGACCACGCGTGCATCAGGACAGACGCGACCTGGATCTCGATGAGCGCGTCGCCATAGTGCTGGTCGGCCTCTGGAAGCTCCTGCCGCCGCAGGTGCGCGCGATGATGCGTCGCCCCGTAACCGGAGAAGCGCTTCTTCCAGACTGACGGTCCGTTTGCCGCTTCGCCCTCGCGCGGGAACTCGCGCGTCTCGATGACGCTGAAGCCCTCCACGATGAGGCCGCTCACGCGGTTTCGGTCCGCGGGAAAATAGAGGGCTACGCGGACGCCAGCGAGATCGACGATGCGAGACCGAATCTCCTCGACGGATGAGAAGGCTTGGGTCTTGCCGCGCTTGAGAAGCTTGTCTCGAAGGCGGGCGGGCGCCTTTGCTCGCGCGCTGACGATCGGCCCGGTCCGGCAAGCCGAGTTTCCACGCTCGATCGCACAAACGGGAGGATGATGAGCGGTCATGCAGCTCACCGATATCGACGCGAGGGCCGTCGCCACCGCGCTCGCGGAGTTGAACGCGCGGTTCCATACGCGGGAGGTGTCCGAGCATCGCGCGATGCTCGCCGCTCACAGCGACGCGACCGACGGCAACTACCACGCGATGGTGGGCTCGTATCTCTCGCAGAATCGCACGCATCTCGGCCTTTGCCTGCTCCCGGAGTACGAGTCGTCGAGAGGCGCGTGCTCGGAGAGGACCGCGAGCGCGCCCCTCCGGCCGTCCGGCGCCGCCGTGATGGCTACGCCTCCCCTACCCTGGAGTGAACCGGCGGACCTCGGGCCTCAGTGCGACGACGACGGGGCCTTCACCGCGCGGATGCGCTTTCACCAGAGCTTCTACCGCGCGAACGTCTTGCGCGTCGCTTCCGGCACGGGACCGACCGGCGGCAGTTCGCGCCGCTACGGCAACATCCTGACGCGCGAGGACGGCGCGACCGGACGTAACTTCCTCACGCCCGAGATCCACGAGGTCGCGGAGCGCCGCGTCCGTGAGTCGAGCGACCGGGTCGACCCGTTTCGCCTGATGCACAACATGCTCTCGAGTCAGCCGATGTGCTTCAACCTCTTCGGCCCTCTCGCGGTGGATCGCGACCGCGCCGGCCGCCTCCTCGCCGCACTGTTCCCGGGAGAGATCGCGCGGGTTCACGAGGTGAAGATCGAGTACGCCCCGTCGCCGGCCTCCGAGTACCTCGCCGACCGGACGTCGTTCGATGCCTTCATCGACTACGAGCGCGACACCGGAGGGCGCGCCTTCATCGCCGTCGAGACGAAGCTCACGGACTCGTTCTCGCCCGAGCGACACGACAAGCCGGCGTACCGGCGCTGGATGAACGGAGCGCGCACGATCTGGCGCGACGACGTCGACGAGCGCGTCGCCGACTCCAGCCACAACCAGCTCTGGCGCAATCACCTCTTGGCCACCGCCCTCCGCGACCGCCCGGGCTCGCCGTACGTGGCCGGGCGAAGCGTCGTCGTCCGTCACCCGCTCGATGAGAGCGGCGCGAGCGCGGTCGCTGGATATCGGGCGCTGCTGCGAGAGGGCGGCCGCGAATCGACGTTTGGCGAACTCACGCTCGACGTTGTGGTCGATGCGTTCGAGGAAGCCGCGATGCGGGATGATGAGCGCGCCTGGATCGCGTCCTTTCGCGCGCGGTACGCGTCGATGGAGAGTAGCGAGGCCGCGTGGCTGGAACGCCAGGCGAGCCGGCGCATTCTCCTCGGAGGAGCCGGATGAAGCGGATGATCACCGAGCACGATCAGGTCGACGACTCTTCGCTCGCCGAGCGAAGGGCAGGTCGCGACGACCTCGTCGGCGGGAAGGACGGGGGCCCGCTTGCGAGCCAGGTCGACGGCAAGCGGAAGGGACGCACCGAGGAAGGGAATGTCTTCAGGGTCATCGCTTTGGTGGTTGCTGCGCCTGCGGTCGATTTCAAGATGAGCGATCCCCCATCGCCGCGCTCCGCGAGCCGCGGCGTCGTGCTCCCGTACGGAGGGCCTTTCTGATGCTGCTTCAGCTTACGGACATGCGACATTCGCTGAGGGACAAAACGCTCCGACGAGGCGTACGCCTGTTGCTACCGCTCGCCGCCGCCGCGACAAGTTCGGGCGCTTGGGTTGCCTGCGACTGGAACGTCGACTTCCTAAGCGCCGGCAACGGCACGGAGGACGCGGGCAACGAGCCGGACGCGACGATCAGGCCAGAGGCGGACTCAGGGGCGGACGCAGGATCCGACGCCGGCCTTGCCGCCACCGACGCTGATGCGGACGGCGCCGCAGAGGACGGGGCGCAAGACGCCACCCTCGATGCGCGGCCGGACTCGGGTATGGCCGACGCACCGCCGGGCGATGCGGCATGCGACCCGATGGCGCCTGAGGGCGGGACCAACTACGTCGTCAATCCCGGTTTCGAAGACCCGACCGACCCTGGCACTGGATGGTTTGCGAACTACGGAGGGACGTTCTCCGTGTCCTCCACGCAAGGCCACTGCGGCTACCACAGCGGCGAGATCTCGGGACGAAGCGTGTATTATAATGGCCTGGGCACCAACCTGCCCCCGACCCCCGGTACGTACGCGATCACCATGTGGCTCCTGCAAGACGGAACAACGCCTTATCAAATCGCGCCTTCTGGAGCGGCGGTCTGCGGCGACGCGGGTACCACGTCGTTCTTGAACATAGGTTACGTCACTGTACCGCCGAACGTCTGGACGTACTTGAGCGGGACGCTGACGGTCCCGAGCGGTTGCACGTCGCTGATCCTCGCCATCGGCGGGAATTACCTCGCGCCAGGTACCCCGAACCTCTTCGCCGATGACGTTTACGCGGTGCGGTAGGAAAGCCTGGCGATTGACCTGACGCCAAGACCCCGCGACGGCTGCTCCAAGCCAAATCGTCCTCGTGGGCAAACCAAGTTTCCACGCAGCGATAGGCCAGGCAGGCCAGGTAGGCCAGGTAGGCCAGGTAGGCCAGGTAGGCCAGATAGGCCAGATAGGCCAGCTAAGCCGGCAGCTAAGCCGGCTACGGCGATCCTTGGCGATCGACAGCTTGACCCAGGGCTCGAGCGGACATATAATCTTTAGATTATTTCTGGGCATGCGGCGGGACAAAGCACGTTTTGAGCGTGCGCACGGTGCCCACCGTGCCCCATCACTGTCGGCGCCCTTTCGCGCAAGGAACGCGCTTTGTGGTGGGCCTATTGCCACTCTCATCTGACGACGCGTTGAGGTGATTATGCGACGTCGACCCAGTCTTGCTGCATGTTCTCTTGCAGGTTCCGTGCTCTGTGCGAGCCTGGCTGCCCAAGCGGCGTCGTTGCAGCAAGTTTCGAGCTTTGGCAACAACCCCAGCAGTCTAAACATGTACGTCTATGTGCCCGACCACGTCGCGACGCTGCCGCCAGTCGTGGTGGCCATCCATTACTGTGGAGGGAGCGCGCAAGCCCTCTTCGCGGGTCCCGCGGCCGGGCTCGTCGCCGCCGCCAATCAATACGGGTACATCATGGTCTTTCCAGAGACCGTCTCGACGACCAACAACATGTGTTGGGACGTGTTCTCGAATGCCTCACTGACCCATGGTGGCGGAAGCGACTCGGCAGGCATCGTCTCGATGGTCAACTACACGATCAGAACGTACAGCGCCGATGGCACTCGGGTGTATGCGTACGGTACGTCCTCGGGAGCCATGATGACGAACGTCCTCATGGCGGCGTACCCCGATGTGTTCAAGGCCGGCTCGGTGTGGTCCGGCGTTCCCGACACGTGCTTTGCCGGGTCGGGATTTTGGAACAGCGCGTGTGCGCAGGGTCAAATCATAAATACAGGGCAGCAATGGGGCGACCTCGCACGTGCGGCGTATCCAGGCTACACGGGGTATCGACCGCGCGTGCAGCTGTGGCACGGGACCGCGGATGCGACCATCAATTTCAACAATTACGGGGAAGAGATAAAGCAATGGGCCAACGTCCTCGGTGTCAGTGCAACGCCGACCACGACCGAGCATGACACTCCACTGTCAGGCTACACCCGCGCGCGATATGACGACGCCTGCGGCGTCGTGCGCGTCGAGGCGGTCAGCGAAGCGGACGCAGGCCACGATTTGACCACCTTGGGGAGCGAGGTGACTCGCTTCTTCGGGCTCGCGCCGCCGGGTCCGGATCCGGGCGTCGCCGCGTGCTCGGACGCGGGCACGATGGACGCTGTATCCCCTCAAGATGCCGGCGGCGATGAGGCCGGGAGCGAAGGCGGTGCGGGCAGTTCGGGTGGCACGGACGGCGGCGGCGCGCTGTCGAACGGCGGTGGAGACGCCGGCGGAACTGACGGTTCTGCGGATAGAGCGGGCAGGGCGACAAGCGGCGGGTGTGCGTGCGATCTAGGCGCGACCCAGGGCGATTCCGGCGCTGCGGTTGCGTTTGTCGTGGCTATGTTGGGCGTCTTGAACCGCCGTGGAGCACGGGCGCGGACTTAGGGGAACACCGCCGAGGGTCCAGAGCGCGCGAGGCTCTCGCGCGCGCTCGGCTACTCTTCGTGGCTCACCGGGCCGAGATCCTCGATCATCGCGGCGGAGCTTCGGCTCTGCCGTCAGTGAGTCGCGGCGGCTTCGGCCGTCAAGGTCGGGTCGAGCATGGTCTCGTCGGTCTGGAGGTCCTTGTACGTGTGGTTCGCGACGTTGAACTTGTCGACGGCGTCCGTCGATCCGAAGACGGACTCGAACGTCGCGCCCTTCTCGAAGTGCTTGCGGTTGCCCTCGGCGTTCAGGATGAAGGTGCCACGATGGTTCGCGATTCCGCCTTGAACGGCATGCGATGGGTCGTCAGCCAGCGAAAGCCCCCGTTCGAAAAATCCGCCTTCTTCGTGAAGCCCAGCACGTCGGTGTAGAACCGTCGCGCCTTCTCCTGATCCTCCACGTAGACGGTCATGGTCTTGATCTTCATTGGCATGCTCCTTGGGAAGGACAAACCCCGTCGGTCGCTGGTTCGCGGCCGCCGGCGGTTCCGTTTCCCCGCTGACGTTTCAGTGACTGAGAACGTGACCGTGAGAACGGCCTGCAACGCCGAAGTGGTGGTCTTGCGGGGTCTTAGGTTACAGAAGTGGCTCGAACGCCCTGCGTTTTTTTGATCGAGGTTCGGGACCATCACCGCTGGGGAGAGAGAATCCGTGGACGCCTCCAAGCTCATCGACCAGAAGCTCGCCTCGCTCTCCGACTGGCGCGGCGAGCTGCTCCGGTCCCTGCGTCGGCTCATTCACGAGGTGGACCCGACCATCGTCGAGGAGTGGAAGTGGATGGGGACGCCGGTGTGGAACCGTGACGGCATCGTCTGCCTCGCCAACGCTCACAACCACCATGTGAAGGTGACCTTCCCGAAAGGGGCCAAGCTGCCGGACCCCAAGCGGGTCTTCAACGCCGAGCTGGAGGGCAAGGCCTGGCGGGCCATCGACTGGTCGCAGGGCGATGCGATCAACGTCGAGGGGCTGAAGGGCCTGGTGCGCGCGGCCATCGCCCTCAACGGCGCGAAGCCGGCCGCGCGAAAGCCCGATGCCGTCTCCAGCGTGAGCGCGAAGAAGAGGGCCGCGCCGCGGGCCACCGCGAAGCAGAAGCCGGCGGCCAAGAAGAAGCCGCATCGGCTGCCACGGTAGCGTCGAGGCCCGGGACCCGGTCAGAACCGCTCGCTGTCGTTCTGCGGCGCCTGCGGCCACGCCTTCGAGGGCTGCCCGTTGATCGTCGTGCCGCCGTAGGAGAATGCCGGGACCGCCGACAGCATGTCGGCCGGGAACGGAAGCGCCGGTGTGCTCGCCTTGTCCAGCGCCGCGATGTGATCGGGCGTCAGCTTTACGTCGAGCGCGCCGATGTTGTCTTCGAGCTGCTCCATGGTGCGCGCGCCGATGATCGTCGAGGTCACGCCGGGCCTGCTCTCGACCCACGCGAGCGCGACGCGTGGCACCGTGGTGCTTAGCTCCTTCGCGATCTTGCCCATGAGGTCGAGCAGATCGAACGTGCGGTCGTCGAGGTAGCTCGTGACGCGGGCGCCGCGTCCGGCCTCGTGCTTGCCCTTGTCGGCGCGCTTGTACTTGCCACTCAGCGCCCCGCCCCGGAGCGGACCCCAGGGCGTGATGCCGAGGCCGAGCTCCTGTGCCATCGGCACGAGCTCGCCCTCCACCGTACGCTGCAAGAGCGAATATTCGATCTGCAGCGCGATGAGCGGAGACCATCCGCGGAGCAGCGCCAGGGTCTGCGCCTGGGCCACCTTCCAGGCCGGCGTGTCGCTGAAGCCCAGGTAACGCACCTTGCCCTGCTCGACGAGCGTGTCGAGCGCGCGCATCGTCTCGTCGATGGGCGTGGTCTTGTCCCAGGCGTGGAGCCAGTACAGATCGATGTAGTCGGTGCGCAAGCGGCGGAGCGATTCTTCGCACTGGGAAATGACGGCCTTGCGGTTCGAGCCGCCGCCGTTGGGGTCCCCCATGAACATGTTGGTCACGAACTTGGTCGCGAGGACGACGCGGTCGCGCTTCTTTCGGTCGTGGGCGAGGTGCTCGCCGATGATGACCTCGGAATGGCCCTTGGTGTACCCGTTGGCGGTGTCGATGAAGTTGCCGCCGCGCGCGACGTAAGCGTCGACGATGCGCTTGGCCTCTGCGGGCTCCGAGCCCCAGCCCCATTCCTTGCCGAACGTCATGCCGCCGAGGCAGAGCGGGCTGACGCGGAGACCGGAGTGACCCATGGTGACGTAGTGCGCGAGGGACATGGGGACGTCGTAACGCGGGGGACCGCGGGCGTCGACGGGGGGATCCAACCCGAGAGGGGAGGAGCCGATGGCTGAGGCGAAGCCGTACGACATTCCGAAGCAAGTTGTTTGGGATGCCGTGGGGCTCGATTGGAAGAGCCGGATGAGGCGAGAGCTTCACGTCCGGTTCCGAGAGGCCCTGGGGGTGAAATTCCCCCGGGCTACTCGACTTCTCCGGGATCGTCTCGGGCGACGCAGGACCGATCGATGAGGACGCCGACCTCGGAATCGCCTGCTCGGGCGCCGCTCCGCGGTTCATGGCGGCCGTCGCACCGATCCTCGCCGGCTGCGCAGGCGGCGAGCTATGCCACGGCTTCTCTTCGCCGCCATCCCTTTACGGTCAGCTTGTCGGCGCGCCCGCGTACGACGGCTGCGACGCAGGCGTCCTCGTGACCCCCGGCAACCTGCAGCGAAGCTACTTGCTTCACAAAGTCACCGGGATCGCCATGTGTTCGCAGACCCAGCGCATGCCCCCCGGGGGAGCGATGCCCCCGGCGGACATCCAGACGATCGCCGATTGGATTTGCGCGGGTGCGCCAAACGACTGAGGCGGTTGAAGGGTGTCGCCTCCGGCGAGATCTTGTACGATCGACCTCGAACGACGCCTGATTTCGAGGTGCACGATGCTCGCCTACGTTGGCTCGCTGGGGATCGGACTCGGGGTAGGGGTCCGCTACGGCTTGCTCAGGTTCCGGTCGCCTGCGCCGCCGCTGATCGCGCTCGTCGGCCTGCTGGGCATGCTCGCCGGCGAGCAGGCGGTGAGTCTGCTGCGCGCCCGGCTCGCGCCGCCCTCGACGAGGGACGCGGCGCGCGAAGGCGATCCGCCGGGCGCAGGAGGGCGGTGAACATGCGCGCGCTCCAGTTCAAGGAGTTCGGCGACCCGTCCCGGCTCGCGCTGACCGACCTCCCCGACCCCGAGGGTGACGAGACCACCGCCGTCGTGCGAATCGTGGCCGCCTCGGTCAACCCGAGCGACGTCAAGAACGTCGCCGGCCAGATGGAGGGCACGGTCCTGCCGCGCGTCCCGGGGCGCGACTTCTCCGGCGTCGTCGAGCGCGGCCCGGAGGCGTGGGTCGGCGTCGAGGTCTGGGGCACCGGAGGTGAGATCGGCTTCAGCCTCGACGGGACCCACGCCGAGCGCATCGCGTTCCCCGTCGGCGCGCTCGTGCGAAAGCCGCGCAACCTGCCGCACGGGGCCGCAGCGGCCGTCGGTGTCAATTTCATCATCGCGTGGCTCGGCACGGTGACCTACGCCGGCGCGCAGGGAGGCGAGACCGTCGCCGTGGTCGGAGCGGGCGGCGGCGTCGGCGGCGCGGTCGTCCAGATCGCCAAGTCGCGGGGCTGCCGCGTGATCGGCGTGGACGTCAGGCCACCGCCGCCGGAGTCGCCGGCAGGCCAGCTCATCGACGCGTTCGTGCCGACCACCGCGGACCTGCGCGCGGAGGTGATGCGGCTGACCCAGGGCCGGGGCGCCGACGTCGTCTTCGACACGGTCGGCGGCGTGCTCTTCGAGCCCTCGCTGTCGGCGCTCGGCCACCGCGGGCGGCTGGTCGAGATCAGCGGAACCGGCAAGCGTCGCGTGGAGTTCGACGTGATCGATTTCTATCACAACGAGAGTCGCATCTTTGGCGCCGACAGCCGCAAGGTCGACGCCTTCGCGTCGGCCGGGATCCTGTTGGCACTCGTTCCGGGCTTCGAGGGCGGCCGATACATCGCGCCCCTCATCGCCGAGACGCACCCGCTCGCCGACGGCATCGCCGCGTACCGCTCCGTCGCGAACGGCACACGCGGGCGGGTGGTCATCGAGACGTGACGCGGGGTCCCTCACGGGGTGCCTTACCGGCTCTCCGCTCGCGCGGAACGGCCAATTTAGTCCGCCACTTGTAGCGCTTCGCTCGAACCGTTACGGCGAGAAGGTCGCCGATGCGGCTTGACCGGCGAACAGGTCAAGGACCAGCTACCCCCCGCGCGCCTCGGCCTCGACGGCGATCAGTTCACGCAGGTAGGGAGCGAGTGCCAGCGCGAGCGCCCGAAGCGCGGCATCCGCCAGGGGCGCGGGCTCAAGCGCTGGTCGAGAGCGACTACTCACAGGACGTCACAGCCCCACGTCTCCCTCCTCGCGATCCAGCCACCACCGGAGCTGGTCCACTCGAGCGTTCACAAGGCGGGTTGCTTCACCAATGTGGACTACAGGTTGCAAGGAGCCACCTTCAACGTTGCTTGCCAGCAACTCCGCTTGCAGACCGCTATAGGCCTCCCATGCCGCTTGCGCGCGATCGAACAGTGGTTGATTGCCGCGTTCTTTGAAAATCGGGGCCAGTTGCAATAGGACATCATCCAGCCGACTCTTGGCCTCCTCATGTTCCTTTCCGGCGGCGCGATTCATGTCCAAGGTCGTCAGCGGATAGTCGGGATCCAGCATATTGAAAAGTGCCTGATCGGTCGCACGGGTAAACTGCGAGGCCGCGGTAAGGAACGCGTCTACGTCGTCATCGGAGTACGGTGACGTTTCCGGCACTTCGTGAACAAGTATATGGCGGACGACAAACAGCAGAGCAAGGCTTGCCCTTGTCTTGGTCAGATCAGCTATTATCGGTACCTTTGGCGCGCCCACACGTTCAACCTGGAATCGGTCATAGGTGTGCTCCACGGCATCGAATAGGTCCGTACCAATTACCGTGCTCAGGCAACCCGCAAGCTGCTGCATGCTGTTTATCGATACACCGTGAGCGACGAGCTGGCCGATTGAGACCTCTGGCAAGGCCGAACTGAAAGCTCGGGCGCCCGCGCCACAGCATGGTCAGGCTGTCGATCAAGACCGAGCGACTTCCCGACCGGGACCTTACCTCGAGCACCTCACTGACCGGGTCACGCTTCGTCATGGCCCATTCTCTCGGATCAGGAAAGAACGGGCTAGAGGTGGCCGGTTAGATTAGAGTCGCCAATCAGATCCACAAGCTCTCCCGCAGGCATTCTCCAGAGACGGATGTCGGAATCGGACGAGCCCGACGCGAGCAGTGTGCCGTCTGGTACCACTAAGCGCGTTCCCTTAGCACGTCGTCACTGAGATTCGTCGCGTATGAGTCACAGGGACGGTGGGCACGGTCGAGGCAATCCCTCGCGGCGCGCTTCTGAAGAGCGGACCGAACCCCCTCTTCCCTCTGCGCCCTCTGCGCCTCTGCGGCTATTCTCCTCCGCAACGCGCCCCGCATCCCCCCTCACCGCGCCTTGAACTTGCGGCCGGTGCGGGCGGGCGCCGGCTTCGCCTTCACGGTGCCGCGGCCGCGCTTGGTCTTCTTGGCGGCATAGGGGTCGAAGGCGGGGGCGGAGCCGGCGGAGCCGTTCGCTTCGACGCCGGTGGCGGCCTGGAACTTCTTGAGCTCGTCGCGGAGCCGCGCGGCCTTCTCGAAGTCGAGGCTTTCTGCGGCCGTGAACATCTCGAGGCGCATCGCGGCGATGCGCTCTTCGATGGCCTCGTCGCCGCCGATCGTCACCGAGCCGCGAGCGCCGATCGCGACCTTCGGGACGTTCAGGTAGTCGATCGTTCCGCTCGCCGGGTTGATGTTCATGATGGCGCGGACGATCGTGGTCGGCACGATCCCGCGCTCGAGGTTGTACTGGCGCTGCACTTCGCGCCGCCGCTGGGTCTCTTCGATCGCCCGCTTCATCGCCGGCGTCACCGAGTCGGCGTACATAATGACCCGCCCGTTCGCGTTTCGAGCGGCTCGCCCCATGGTCTGTATGAGCGAGCGAGGGCTGCGGAGAAAGCCCTCCTTGTCGGCGTCGAAGATGGCGACGAGCGAGACCTCGGGCAGGTCGAGGCCTTCGCGCAGGAGGTTGATCCCGACCAGCACGTCGAACTCGCCGAGGCGTAGATCGCGGAGGATGTCGATGCGCTCGAGCGTGTCGATGTCGGAGTGCAGGTACTTCACGCGAACGCCGAGCTCTCGGTAGTAGTCGGTCAGGTCTTCCGACATCCGCTTGGTGAGGGTGGTCACGAGCACGCGCTCGTTCTTCGACGCGCGATCCTTGATCTCGCCGAGCAAGTCGTCGACCTGACCCGACACCGGCCGCACTTCGGTCTCCGGGTCCATCAGCCCGGTCGGCCGAATGAGCTGCTCGACCACGACGCCCTGCACCTGCTGGAGCTCGTATTCTCCCGGCGTGGCCGAGACGAAGATCGCCCGCTTGACGTGCTGGTCGAACTCTTCGAACTTCAGGGGGCGGTTGTCGAGCGCGCTCGGCAGGCGGAAGCCGTACTCGACGAGCGTCTCCTTGCGGGCGCGGTCGCCCCGGTACATCGCCTGGAGCTGCGGCACCGTCTGGTGCGATTCGTCGATGACGATCAAGAAATCGGGCGGAAAGTAGTCGATGAGCGTGGGCGGCGCCTCGCCCGGCTTTCGGCCCGAGAGGTGCCGCGAGTAGTTCTCGATCCCCGAGCAGAAGCCCATCTGCTCCATGAGCTCGAGGTCGTAGAGCGTGCGCTGCTCGAGGCGCTGCTTCTCGAGGAAGCGGCCCTCCTTGTCGTAGAAGTTGAGGCGATCGCGGAGCTCTTCGCGAATGGCCTCGATCGCGCGGCGCATCTGGGTCTGCGGCGTCACGTAGTGCGAGCCGGGGTAGATCGCGTAGCGCTCGAGCGACTGCTTCACGCGACCACGCAGCGGGTCGACCTCCTTGATCGACTCGATGACGTCGCCGAACATCTCGATGCGGATGGCGGTCTCGTGCTCGTACGTCGGAAAGACCTCGACCACGTCGCCGCGGACGCGGAAGGTCCCGCGATGGAAGTCGATGTCGTTGCGTTCGTATTGAATGTCGACGAGCTGCCGGAGCAGCGTGTCGCGCCGGACCTCTTCGCCGCGGGCCAGCTGGATGACGAGCCCATGGTAGCTCTCGGCGCTGCCGATGCCGTAGATGCAGCTGACGCTGGCGACGATGATGACGTCGCGGCGCGACAGCAGCGCGACGGTCGCCGAGTGACGCATCCGGTCGATCTGGTCGTTGATGATCGCGTCCTTGTCGATGAACGTGTCCGACGAGGGGATGTACGCTTCGGGCTGGTAGTAGTCGTAGTAGCTGACGAAGTACTCGACGGCGTTCTCGGGAAAGAGCTCGCGCATCTCGCCGTAGAGCTGCGCGGCGAGCGTCTTGTTCGGCGCCAGGATGAGCGTCGGCCGCCCGGTCTGCTGGATGACGTTGGCGATCGTGAAGGTCTTTCCGGAGCCCGTGATGCCCAGAAGCACCTGGTGCCGGTCGTTGCGATCCAGCCCCTCGACGAGCTGCTCGATCGCCCTGGGCTGATCAGCCTTCGGCTCGAACGCGGTCGTCAGTCGGAAAGGAGAGGACATGGCAAGGATTCACTATCGCCTAGCGGACGCCGCCGCTCAAGCCGTGTGGGCGCGAGGGGGAGAGAGAGCCGCCGATACGCCAGGTAGCGCCGAGGGACCGCCAGGTCGCGCACGAATCACGCCCAGGTCGGGCAGGCACCAAGTGATGCGCCCCGGCCGCGCGGGCTAGTATTCGAAGAGGGTCGCGTTCGAGCCGAAGACGATGGCGTCGAGGAGCAGCTCGGGCGGCACGAGGTCGAGCTGGGGGTGGTCAGGGCGGATGGTTATGACGCTGCCGCCATTGTCGGGCTCGGCGTGAGCGCCGAAGCCGCAGGCCGCTTCGCCTTCGGTCGAGCCGGCGCGCCAGAGCGATTCGGCCGGGGTCTCGGCCCCGGCCGAACCGGCGCCGAACGTCACTCGCGTGCGGGTTCGGAGGCGTTCGTGGGTCTCCAGCGCGCGGAGGTCTTCGAGCGGGTCGACGAGGACGTGACTGTCGACGCCCGTGCAGAGGCGGGCGCCGGCCTGGCGCAGCGCGCTCACGTCGGCCAGGCCGTCGCCGAGATCGCGCTCGGTGGTCGGGCAGATGCAAACGAACGATCTTTCCTGGCCGAGGAGCCGCGCCTCGTGCGGGAGGAGGTTCGTCGCGTGAACGGCGACGAACCGCGCCGACAGGACGCCGTGGTCGGCCAGGAGTTCCACCGGTCGCCGGCCCGTCTCGGCCAGGCACTCGTCGACCTCGCGCTGTTGCTCGGCCACGTGCATGTGGAGCGGCATCGAGTGGGCGTGCGCGTAGTCGCGCAGCGGCGCGAGCCAGGCGGGAGGCACCGCGCGAACGGAGTGTGCCGCCAGGCCGACGACGACCTCGGAGTCTCCCGCGTAGCGAGCGCGGAGCGTGTCGACGTCGCGAAGGACGTCGTCGACGCTGGGGTCGCAGAAACGCCGCTGGCCCTCTTCGGCCGGTCGACCCGGGCCGGCGCGGTGGTACGCGACGCGGAGCAACGCGACGCGCACCCGGGCCTGCTTCGCGGCGAGGACGACCGCGTCGGCCATCACGGTCCGGTCCTCGTAGGGCGCACCGCCGGGCTGGTGGTGCACGTAGTGGAACTCGCCGACCGTGCGTATCCCCGCGCGAGACAGCTCGCGGAACGCGACCAGGCTGATGGCGTGCATCGACTGGGGCGTCAACGTGGCGGCCAGCCTGTACATCGCGCCGCGCCACGTCCAGAAGTCGTCGGGCGCGGCCCCGCCCGTCGCGCCCGTCGCGCCCGTCGCGCCC
>CALFNG010000437.1 GCA_937902985.1 uncultured Myxococcales bacterium | reverse complement strand
GACGAGCGCATCGACCACCCCTTTGTCGAACTCGCCGAGCTCGCCGGCGTCGAGCGGAAGCGCCGCCACGATGGCCTCGTCGCGCGGCGACGTGTCGATGCGAGGTTCGTTCGCGAGCCGCTCGCTCTCGTCGCGCTCGCGTTCGAGCGCGCGAGCCTGCCGCCAGGCTTCGCGAATGGCGCGCGTCGTCGTCGTGAGCCACGCGGCCGTACGCGATGCGATCCGCGCGACCAGGCGGGCGAACGCGATGAACGAGAAGGCCGCCCGCCCGATGAGGATCAGCCCGAGGCACGCGAAGCCGACGAGGAACGACCCCGCGGTCGAGAACAGCGAGCGCCCGAGCTCTCCGAAGAGCTCGCCGACGATTCCACCGGCCAGGTGCGTCCCGAACGACGTGCGGCCCGGGCTCCCGACCTGGACCAGCGCCGCGGTCACCACCGTGAGGAGCAGGTCTCCGGCGATTCGCCCCGCGGTTGCCGGGCTCTCCTTGGCCCGCACGAGCGGGATTCCCATGAGCATCAGCTCGAGCGGCAGAGCCCACGCGACCACCCCGATGAGGGAGACGAGGCCGCGCGCGACGAACGCGCCGACCGGGCCGACCCAGTCGGGCCCCGCGGGCGTCGGCGTTGCGAGGACCGCGCCCGACGGATCGCCCTGGTACGAGGCGAGCGCCAGAACGAAAAAGAGCGCGAGCGTCCACAGAACGAGCGCGGCGACCTCGCGCGTCCGACCGTAAACCGCGGCGCCGCGGCCAAGCACGGTCGGCATGCGCGTGTTGCGCGCGTTCACCGGCAGATGCGAGGCGTTTGCGCGGACGTTCCCGTGCGAGCCTCCAGCGTCGCCGGGCGGTACAGCACGCTCGCGTTCGAAAGCCACCGGAGCAGGGAGAATCATCAACCTACGTTGTCCTACACCCGAAAGCTACGATGCAGTCCTGAAGAGGGTCAACTTCCCGAAACAATTCCGCTGGCTCGCCGAGCAGCGTACCATCGACGTCCCGACCGAAGATCGAGCGCCCCGAGCGAGGGCGGGGCAGCGCACTCCGTGAACTCAAGCGCACACGCAGAGGAGAGAAAGTCCACGATGCGACAGCGGCTCGTAGGGAAGGCATGGGGGAGCGGAGCGAGCGGGCCCTGCGCGATGCGCGCGACGGGTGTGAGATACCTCCCCGCGATCGCCGTCGTTGCCGGAATGTTCGCCGCCCCGGCGCTCACGTCCGGGTGCGCCGTCAGCGAATCCGACGCGCATCGGTGGGAGACCACCGAGAACGGCCCCGAGAAACTCTACGCCATCGTCGGTCACGAGAAGTATTCGTGGCCGCTCCGCGAAGAGGCGGCGCTTTCGCTGATCCGCATGCGGCCGCGCAACGGCAAACGCATCGGCCTCGAGTACCTCATCGTGGGCTATGACACGCCCACCGGCCGCGTTCCTGGCATCCTCGCGGTGCAGACCGAAGACGCGCGCCGTCGCATCGTCGACGGCATCGCTCCGAAGCTCGTCGAGCAGATGCAGCGGCCGCCCCCGCCGAAGCCGGTCGAGGGCCAGGTGATCACACCGGATCCGAGCATCCCCTTCAAGGACGCGGCGTTCGCGCTCCTCTCGCACGAGCCGCCCCTCGCGAGCAACGAGGCCACGAAGGCGAGCCTCATGGGCGCGCTGACGCAGTGGGTGCAGACCGACTTCGAAGACCGCATCGACAACAGCAACCAGCAGTTCGGCGTCGAGCAGATCATGCGCTTCATCGGCGCGCCCAGCGTCAAGACGCTGCCGAACTCGATCACCGAGACATCGCCGAAGGTCGACCGCGCGTGCGCGCTTGTCGCCGACATCGCCGACGACGAGACGAAGAAGCGCGCCAGCGACGCCCTGGTCGCGATGAACAAGCACATCGCGTCGAACGACTGGCTCGACAAGCAGCGCGCGCTCGTCGTCGAGGCCAACGGCAAGGCGAAGATCGCCGCCACGCCGCAGCAGGTGAACGACCAGCTGAAGCAATACCAGGACCAGGAGCTCGAGAAGGTCTTCACCAACATGAAGCGCGTCGGCGGGCGCCCGACGGTCGACTACTGCCTCGCGTACGCGCAGAACAAGGCCAACAGCGAGAAGAGCCGCACGAACGCGCTCGCCGCGCTCGAGAATCGCATCGACAAGAACAGCCCCGGCGACACCACCATCATCGTCGACATCCTCACCGACGACGCGAACCCCGATCCCGTTCGCGCGGTGGCGATGGCGCGCCTCGGCGAGCTGCCGAAGGAGATGATCCTCCCGAAGCTCTACGCTCTCTTCGACAAGAAATGGAAGGTCCGGCTCGACGCCGCGCGCATGGTCTTGAGGACCATCACGACCAAGGATCTGCCCGATTTCCTGCAGCACCTGCCCCAGAACGACAAGACGAAGTTGGCGCTGAGCGAACCCATCGCCTACGGCTCGCTCATCATGCAGATGGACCCACAAGGCGGGCCCAAGCCGCGCGACGTCCTCGCGAAGTACCTCCAGGGACCGCTCGGTGCGCAGCTCACGGCCGCGGGGTCGTATTACTCGTCAAAAAAATCCGATGCCACGGGTCTTGCCGCGCTCGAAGAGAGCAAGGCGCTCGTTCCCAAGTGCGACCCGGCAGACGACTGCGGATGGCAGTGCGATGTGCCGAAGTCGCCCGGATCGCAGGAGAAAGAGACCAAGACCGTCACCACCGTGGGCGAGTTCGTCCGGTGGTGCATCGAGCCGTCGCTACAGTAATGAGACGTGCGATGTGCTGGGCAAAGCGTCTGACCGGCGGTAGGTTAGGCCCGCAACGAGCGGTTGGATTCAGCGCGAGGGCCCTTTTTCCCTCGCGCCGTGATGGCACAAACGGCAAGAAGCGATGAGCGCGGATCCCAACAAGAAGAGCGCCCGCACGTTCCAGTGCCGTGACGTCCTGTGGGAGACGTTCGAGCAGATGGCGCGCGAGCTCGAGTGCAGCGTCGATTACCTCGTCAACGAGGCGATGAAGCAATATGCGCGGCAGCGCAGCTACGGCACGTCGCGGACGCCGCATCCGTCGTCCGGGCGCGGCGGGGAGTCCTCGGCCGAGCGCGGCATGCCCGCGCCTCCCGCGCCGCCGTCGCCGATGCCCTCGTCGTCGAGGTTGCCGCAGGGCGGCTTGCCCCCCCCGGGCCGCCTCCCGCCGCCGCCCACGCCGGCTCGAGCGCATGCCACGATGCCGCAGCCGACGAGCAGCGCGCTCCCGGTCCCGCCGCCTCCGGCCCGACCCTCCGCCTCAATGCCGCCGCTGCCGCGTTCGGCGCCGCCGCCGCCGCTGCCGGGCTCGCGAAGCATCCCGCCTCCTCTGCCTCGTGGGGGCTCGCCCTCCGGCCGGCCGACGATGTCGCCGAGCACCAACGGCAGCCACCTGACGTTGCTCTACAACGGCGAGCGGCACTCGGTCGCGAAAGACCGGTTCGTGATAGGCCGCGGCAAGCAGTCGAGCGACCTCACGCTGAAGGACCCGAACGTCTCGCGCCAGCACGCGATGATCGAGTTCCAGAACGGCGTCTACTTCATGGTCGACATGGGGTCGACCAACGGCGTCGCCATCAACGGGCAGCGGATCGCACGAAAGCAGATCGCCGAAGGCGACGTCTTCCGCATCTGCGATCACGACATCCAGTTCACGTACCGCTGACGCCGCGGTGACGGTGACGTAGCGCATGACGCGTCCGGCGCAGCGACCGATGCGCGCCCTGCCGGTGCTCGAGGGCCGGCGCGATGCGCTCGAGAAGTGCGTCTTCTGTCCCAAGCTTTGCCGCAGCGCCTGCCCGGTCTCGAACGCCGAGCCGCGCGAGACCATCACCCCCTGGGGCAAGATGAGCCTTGCGTGGATGGCGGCGCACGGCGACGTCCCGGCCGACCGTTCCCACGCGGCGCCGGCCTGGGCGTGCACGGGCTGCTTCGCGTGCCGCGAGTCGTGCGACCACCGGAACGTGGTCGCCGACGTGCTCATCGAGGCGCGTGACGCGCTCGCGGAGGTCGGCGTCGGTCCGCCCGGCGCCCGGCGGGCCGCCGCGCGCTT
>CALFNG010000436.1 GCA_937902985.1 uncultured Myxococcales bacterium | reverse complement strand
GCTGTCACGCAGCCAAGCGCCCACCTACTCCACGACCATGCCCACTTTCACGTCCCAGCCGACCCGCTCCCGAAGTTAAGTGGGACAAAGTGCGAGCCGATCCGCTTCGCCTGGACCGCTCGGATGGAGCCGCACCCTCGCGGAAGTGGAGGCGGTGCTGTCGAAGGTCGACATCAGTCAGCCCGCCGAGAACTCCACGCTCGTGCCGCGCTGGAATGCTCTCGTCGCGACACTCGCAGAGCTTCGGGCGGAGGTGAGCAGGCCGCCGCCCGAGGACAACGCCGAGGTGGCTAAGGCCGTGATCGCGGCCATGCCGTCGTTCGTCTACTACTCCAATTACGGCAACCTAGACTCCGAGATCTACCTGCCGCATGTGATCGAGAACCTGAAGCGGAAGGGGCTCGGTACGAAGGAAGAGGCGAAGGCTCGTACTCTGAAGGTCCTCTTCGAGTACGTGAAGCTTCAGCCGGAGGAGATCCTCGAGTTGGGCGCACGTGCCGTCGGCGATGCGGCGGGCAACCCTCCGACGAAGGAGGCGATAGCCCAAGCCGCGGAGCGCACGAAGGAGCGCAGCATCCTTCTCCGATCGGCGGACACGGACCTGACGAAGTCGTTCCGCGACTGGTGGAAGCAGGGGGACTACCGCTTCCGGTTCGCGGCGGACGGTGATCATTTCAGGATCTGGGTCTCGGACGACAAGCGACCGGAGGAGATCGAGCTAGAGGCGCGCAGCACCGGCCTCCAGTGGTTTTTCAGCTTCTTTCTCGTATTCCTCGTGGAGCGCCGGGATGCTCACAAGGGGGCCGTGCTCTTGCTCGACGAGCCCGGGCTTTCGCTGCACCCGCTCTCCCAGCAGGATCTGTCGCTCTTTTTCCAGAACCTCTCCCAGACGAACCCCATCCTCTTCACGACGCACTCGCCGTTCATGGTCGACGCCGACCATCTTGACCGCGTCCGCCTCGTGTACGTGGACGATTCCGGCGCGACGGCCGTGACCGCCGATCTCCGCGCTACTTCGCCCCAGGGGGCGGAGACGAGGTCGGTCTACGCGGTCCACGCCGCGCTCGGCCTTTCGGTCTCTGCGGCCCTTCTCCAAGGCTGCGCGAGCGTGATCGTCGAGGGGCCTTCGGACCAGTTCTACTTCTCCGCCATGAAAACAGTGCTGATCGCCCGGAAGAAGATCGCCCCGAAGCGCGAGTTGCTCTTCGTCCCGGCGGGCGGCGCGAAGGGGGTCAACTCGATGGCCCCGATCGTGACCGCGAAAGACGAGGCGGTACCGGTCGTGGTGCTAGACGACGACGAACAGGGGCGGCAGTTCGCTGACTCTCTCAAAAAGGGCCCGCTTTACAAGGGCGCCTCGGAGCGGGTCCTCAATGTGCGCGACTTCGCGGGCGGGCTGGACCATGCCGAAGTCGAGGACCTCCTCCCGTCGTCGATCGTCGCGGATGCGGTCAGCAGGGTGGTGCGCGGTAAGGACGACGACTTCAAGGACGCGGTGAAGGCAGGCAGTCCGATCGTCCCGCAGATTGAAGCCTACGCACAGAAGAACGGCGCGAAGCTCGCGCAGGGCTGGAAAGTGGATCTGGCGCGCGAGGTGAAGAAGCGTGTCCTGAGAGACATCGACAAGATCGACGACGCCACGCTCGATGGGTGGACGAAGCTGTTCGAGCACTTCGAAAAGAGAGCCATGGCGACGAGGGGGAGATGACCACGGAAGACAAGAGGAGCCCCGATCAGAAGAAGAGGGACGCGATTGGTGACCAGCTCGTCGTATCTCGGGCACCGAGCGGCGACCCAACCGGTCGAACATCTGCGACAGACCGCCCGATGTGATCGAGACGCCGAACCACTGCCCAAGGAACGCGCCGATCTTGCCGATCGGCACGGTCCTGCTCGAAAACGGAGACCGTTGCCCGAAGATCGCGCCATCCCGCTTCCAGCCGTCACTTGCGGCGGCGTGCCGCGGGCCCGCCTATTGGCACCATGTTGGCACGAACCCCGTCGAACCCGGTCATCTCGGGTCATCCCGGGTCAACTCGACGCCCATCCGTAAGTAATGGGTCTCGTTGAAGAAACGAGCGATGTCGAGGACTTGGGGGACGGCGCCAAGTTGGGTTCGATTCCCGGCGCCTCCACTGATATCATTACGTTTTTTTGCGATTGACGTTCACTTGGCCCAAACGATGGGCCAAACAGAGAGGTCGGCAAGGGGGGGAAGACCTCGCCGAATCCGTCGCGAAGGTTCTCGGCTTCGCGGATGTAACCCTCGGTCGTGCTGAACGTGGAGTGACCCGCGCGCTGTTTGATTTTGAGCGGATCGTCTCCACGGACGGCGCACCACGTGATGCCGGTTGCGCGCAGATCGTGGAACGTCATCGCTTTGCGCGTCTCGTCGCTCGTTGTGAGATCCACGCGCGTCACGTTGGCCAACCTCAGGCAACGCTGAAGTTGCCGCGAGAGCTTGCGGTCCGTTTCTTCAATGGCGAGCACTCGTCCGTTTGCGCCCGCTTCTTTTCGCAACGCCTCGAGTAGAGGCACGAGCTCGGGCTCGATCGGAATGCGTCGAGCGACGCTTGTCTTCGTGGGCTTCATCTCGCCGGTGTTGCGATTCACGCTTCGATGAATGTGAACGACGCGACGATCGAGATCGACGTCGTCCCACGTGAGCGCGTTGACCTCGCCGGCGCGCGCGTAGAGGTACGTCGTCACGGCGAACGCTCGGCGCCATACGAGGGGGACGTCGGGGCAGGACACGAGGCGGAGGAATTCCGTCGGCCACAAGTAGACCTTGCTCTTGCGGACGCCCCGGTCGGGGCCGTGAAGACCCGCGGCCGGGTTATCCGCGCGCACGCGAAGGTCGCGCTGTTTCGCCCCGCAGGCATCCGCAAACATCCGCGTCACCAGGCCCCACGCGTGGGAGGCCGTCTTCCACGACAGTTCTCTCGCGCACACGCGAGTGTCTAGCTTCTCGACAAGCGTTTCGAGTTCATCCCTCGTAACCGAGACGATGGGAGTAACCCCGATGCTCGGCAAGACGTGAACCACAAGGCGTCCCCGATCCGTGTCGACGGAGCGCAGTCCCCTCGCCTCTCGCGTCGCGAGCCAGCGGTCCGACCAAAGGGCGACGGTCTCCCCCCGACGAGGGTCGTGCTGCTTCGCCTTCTCTGCGTCGGCCGCACCCTTTTGTTTGAGAAGTTCGCCTGTCTCGTCTTCGCGTTCTTGGACCGCTTGGGCGTAGAGCTCAGCGCGTTCGTCGGCCGACTTACCGCCTGCGGGCGTCGAGTATTTCTCCGGCACGTCGACGCGGGCGCGAGTGCCGTCGGCCAGGCGTATTCGCGCGCGGCAGTACGTCTTGCCGTTGGCGCGTTTGGATTTCTCGATGGAGCCGGTGCGGGACGGGGGCATGACTATTTCGGCTTCCTCAATTCAAGGATACGCATCGGGGGCGATCATGCCCATTTGTCGTCGACGGTGTCGATGTACTCGACATACCCAAATAACAAAACCATCCGATGTGCATATAAGTGGTGACCGGTTTAGGCCGCTAGGCGAGAAGCTCGCCCTTCTCGTCCTCGCGCTCTTGCACCGCCTCGGCGTAGAGCTCCGCGCGCTGCTCGGCGGTCTTTCCGCCGGCCGCCACGCAGTAGCGCGGGGGGATGTCGACGCGCGCGCGTGTCCCGTCGGCCAGGCGGATGCGCGCGCGGTAGTAGATGCGACCGCTCGCGCGCTCGTACTTTTCGACCGTGCCGGTTCTTCTTGCGGGCATCTGATTGGTTCCCTCAGAGCGGCCGACGCGCGATCGCCGCCCCCCACTGCGCTTAGGCGTCAACCACGTGCGTGCACAATGGAAGGGGGGTACCGCTCCCCTCCGCGAGCGCGCGCGTTGTGGGGAACGCAGGCGGTTTCACGGTCACTGACCTCCCGCTCTCCTCGTCTTGCCCGCGAGTTCCCGCTCGGCCTCCCAGAGATCGCTCGCGTTCTGTAGGTTCAGCCAGAACTGCGGGGTCGTATCGAGGGCCTTGGCGAGCAGCAACGCGGTCTTGGCCGTGACGGCCCGGCGCCCCTGAACGATCCCGTTCACGACCTGCACGTGCAGGCCCATCTTCTCGGCCAGCGCGGTCTGGGTCATCCCCTTCGGCTTAAGCCACTCCTCCTCGAGCACCTCCCCCGGGAGCGTGGGCGGCGGCAGCCGATGCGGATGGGGACGAACTTCCGAGCGCTTCATGGGAGGACTCCTTCACTAGTGATAGTCGGCGATCCGCACGCCGCTCGCCTGGCCCTTCTCGAACGCGAAGAGGATGCGCCACTGGTCGTTGACTCGGACGCTGTACCAGCCCGCCAGGTTGCCCTTTAGTTTCTCCAGTTTGTTGCCGGGGCTCGCGAGATCGGCGAGCTGGGTGGCGGCCGCGATCTGGTTGAGCTTGCGTCGAGCCATGGGCCAGATGTCCTTGGGTACGGTCCGGGCCGCCTTGGTGTTGTCGCCGTAGTGGACATCGCGCGTGGCTTCGTCTCCGTACGAGGCGATCACTTTGGCGGAGCGTAGCATTTGAACGCTTGACGTCAATGATTCATTCGGTCGGGCTGGGCGTCCGACCGCGCTTCAGCTGCGCGAGCCGGTGGACCCGCCGAGCGATGTCCGCATCGTCGATGCCTTCGACCGGCTTCAGCGCGCGGCTCGCGATCCAGGCGGCGAGGTCGGCGTGACGCACAGCGCGGTCGCGCATCCGGCCGAACGCCGCGAGCTCCCCTCGGCAGATCGCGTCGCGGACGACGCGCACCGAGGTCGCCGCAAGCCGCGCGGCTTCGGCGACTGGAATGAGGGCATCGTCTCCAGCCTCGGGCCGCTCGGAAGCGGCCTCCCGTGCGAGGCGTGCCAGCGCCTCGGCGGCTTCGGCGAGAGCGTGCAAGGCTGCCGGTTTCATCGGTCCGCCCCTTCCAGACCTGGGCGGGCCGTGCGATTCGGCGGCTGCGCGATGGAAGACTCTCGGGTTGCCCGCAAAAGGTGCAGCAGGACCTTGTGAGCCGGCAGCCGGCCTCCAAGCATGGCCCCAACGCGCGTGTAGAAGATGTCGGGCAGCGCCGACGGATCCCCGCCCGTGCGCACGAGGTAGCCGAAGAGGTTTCGTGCAAGCCGGATGCGTCCGGCCGTCCGCAGCTCCATGAGGAGCTGAACGCGCGGGCGGACGCCCGGCACGGCGACAGCAAAGGCGTCGTCGACGTCAAGGGTGCGGAAGACAAAGAGGCGCCGGCGCCGCCGGCTCCGGATCTGGTACGCGACGACCTCGCCGGACTCGAAGCGCGCGACCGGACCGAGCCTCCCCTCGCCGAGGTCGCACGGGGTGCCGAAGAGGAGCTCGGCTCGCGGCCGCTCGGGACCTGCCAACGTGCGGAGCTGCACCGCCGTCTTCATCGCTCTCTCCCGCCAGCCGGGCCGCGCGGCCCGCGAACGATCGCGTCGATGCCCGTCGGCGCCGGGGTCCAGTCGTAGCGCCGACGCCCGAGCTCCGATTTGCCGGGACCGACGGTCGCGGCGCCGCGATCGGCGGGCGGGTGGCCGGGAATCGATCGGCCAGGGTCCCTTGGAAGTGGAGCGGGCTGCGGAGCCGGTGGGGCCGGGGGTTGGACTTCGCGCGCGGCCCGCTGCCGTCGGTCGATCGCGGCTTGGGCCTCACGCCACGCCCGGAGCCGCCGCTCCACTTCCGTCTCCCGTGGGCCGTTCTCGACAGGCGGACTCCAGTCGTAGCGACGACGATTGAGCTCTGATTTGGATCCACCCGATCCGCCCTCGGGCAGCGGATCGCGGTCGCGTTCGAGGGCCCGCTCGCGGCTGCGTGGGTACGGCGGTGGACAGAGGGCACCCTCGAAGTCGAGGGGCAGACCGGTGGCTCGAAAGCTGCGCAAGCG
>CALFNG010000435.1 GCA_937902985.1 uncultured Myxococcales bacterium | reverse complement strand
TGATGCGGGCGGCGACGCGGCGCCGACCGACAGCGGCAACAGCCCCGACGCGGCCCCCGGCGACGCGGCGGCCGATCACTGATGTCTCGCTGACCCGGCGGACCCGGAGGCTGCCAGTTGGTGGCTTCCGGGTCTCTCCGCCGTCGCTCGCTCGAGACATGTCGTTCAAGCGACGGGCACGTTGCTCTGTCGGTGGTGCACGGCGAGTGGTCGGACGGGTGCCCGACGCCACGGGGCATGCTCCGAACCCGAGCCGTTGGACTCGTCATCGAACGCCATTCTTACGGCTTGGAGCGCTCTTCGAGGAGCGTTTCGAGCTCGGCGATGGCTTCGAAGTCTTTCGGACGACCCGCAGCACGTTTGAGACGGATCAGCGTCTCGAGATCGACGCACCGATAAGTCGCTCCGAAGAGAACGACTTCGATGGTCTTTGCGAGGAGCGCCTCGTAGTCACCTCCACCCGGCACCTCACCGAGCCGCGTCGACGCCCGCGAAACGGTGCGTTAGCCTCGATTCGTGGCCTCCCGCTTGGCTCTCGACGCCGCACGCGACTTCGCGGCGCTCCTGCGCGCTCGCTTCGGAGAGCGCGTTCTCTGGGTGCGCCTCTACGGGTCGCAGGCGCGCGGCGACGCGAGCGAGACCTCCGACGTCGACGTGCTCGCCGTCGTTCGCGAGCTGACCTGGAGCGAGAAGATCGAAGGCATCGACCTCGGCTTCGACGTCTCGATGGCGCGGGGCCTTCACGTCTCGCCGATGGTCATGTCCGAAGCCGACTTCGACCGCCTCGTCGCGCTCGAGTCCGCGTTCGCGCGCAACGTGCTGGCCGAAGGGGTCGCCGCGTGAGCCCGGAGAACACGCGCGTTCATGTTCGCGCCGAGATGGTGCGGAGCGACGAATCCCTCCGCGCGGCGCACGAGCTCCTGAAGCTCGGGCTCTTCAACGACGCGGTGAGCCGCGCCTACTACGCGGCGTTGCATGTCGCGCGTGCCCTGCTCTTGACCGAGGGCGTCGAGCCCCAGACCCACGCCGGGGTCAGCTCCATGCTCGGAATGCACTTCGTCGTTCCCGGGCGGCTTGCCGCGGAGCACGCGAAAGAGCTCGCCCGGCTCGAGCAGTTTCGAACGGAGGCCGACTACAACCGGTTCTTCGTCTTCACGACGGAGGGGGCGGCCGAGGAGATCGGCGTGGCCGATCGTTTCTGCTCCGCGGGGCGCGCACTTCTCGAAGCGGCGCGCTGGCTGGACGACTGACACCGACCCCCCGGCGCGCCACGAGCCGCCGAGCGTTCCTCGGCCGCCGCTGGTACAATCGCCTCGATGCAGGCGCACGAGCTTCCCCACCGACCGCCTCCCCAAGAAGGCACCTTCGACCAGCGCGTCATTCTGCACGGGGTGACCTGGGAGCAGTACGAGGCGCTGCTGGCGATGCGCGGCGACAGCGCGGGGGTACGCGTCGCGTTCCTGGAAGGGGAGCTCGAGCTCATGAGCCCGTCGCGCGACCACGAGACCATCAAGACGATCATCGCACGCCTCGTCGAGGCCTACGCCGAGGAGCGGGGTCTGCGGCTGGACGGCCTGGGCTCGATGACGATCCACAGCCGCCCCAAGGAGCGCGGCGTCGAGCCCGACGAGTGTTACGAGATCGACGGCCCCAAGCCCCTCCCCGACTTCGCCATCGAGGTCTTATGGACGAGCGGCGGCCTCGACAAGCTCGAGATCTACCGCGCGTTCGGCGTCCGCGAGGTCTGGATCTGGCAGGACGAGCAGATCGAAGTTCACGCTCTCCGGGGCGACGCCTACGAGCGAATCGCGCGGAGCGAGATCCTGCCCGACCTGGATCTCCCGGCCATCGCGGTCCTCGCGACCCGACGCGATCAGACCGGCGCGGTCCGCGAGTTCCGTCGCAGCCTCCGCGCGTAGTCCAGTCAGCCCCACCCCGCGCGGACCGCGCAACGAGCGCGACGAGCCGACGCGTGCACGCGCCCTGGCTTCCGGGCTAGTCTGCGCCGCGCCGCAGCCATGCTCGACATCCAGTTCATTCGCCAGAACGCGGACGCCGTCCGCGCCGCCATCAAGAACAAGGGGTTCACGCTCGACCTCGACGAGCTCCTCGATGCCGATCGCGAGCGTCGCGAGGCCACGACCGCCCTCGAGCTCAAACGCGCGCGCAAGAACGAGCTCTCGGCCGCGATCCCGAAGGCGGCGAAAGACGAGCGCCCGAGGCTCGTCGAAGAGGCGAAGGCGATCCGCACCGAGATCGAGCAGCTCGAGCCGAAGCTCGGCGAGATCCAGAAGCGGTACCAGGATCTCATGCTCCGCGTGCCCAGCCTGCCGCGGCCCGAAGTGCCGATCGGCAAGGGCGAAGAAGACAACGTCGAAGTCCGGCGCGTCGGCGAGCCGCGCAAGTTCGACTTCGCGCCCAGGGACCACCTCGAGCTCATGACGTGGCTCGGCATGGTCGAGTTCGACGGTCCGCGCCGCTTCGCCGGCCAGCGCTCCTATGCCCTCGTGGGCGACGGCGCGCTGCTCGAGATGGCCGTCCTCCGCCTCGCCGTCGACACGCTCGTCGCAAAGGGGCTCAAGCTCGTGTCGCCGCCCGTGATGGTGCGCGAGCGCGCGATGACCGGCACGGGCTTCTTTCCGCTGGGTCGCGAAGAGGCGTACGCGATCCCCGCCGACGAGGTCTTTCTCATCGGCACGAGCGAGGTCCCGCTCGTCAGCATGCACTGCGACGACGTCCTCGATGAAGGGCGCCTGCCGCTCAAGTTCGCGGGCATCTCGCCGTGCTTTCGCCGCGAGGCGGGCGCCCACGGCAAGGACACGCGCGGCCTCTACCGCGTGCACCAGTTCATGAAGGTCGAGCAGGTGGTCGTCTGCGCGCCCGACGAGGGCGTCGCCGAGAAGCTCCACTACGAGCTCCTCGGCAACGCCGAGGCGATCCTCGCGAAGCTCGAGATCCCGTACCGCGTCGCGCTCGCGTGCACAGGCGAGATCGGCCTCGGGCAAACCCGCAAGCACGAGGTCGAGTCGTGGATGCCCGGCCGCAACGCCTTCAGCGAGACCCACTCCTGCTCGACGCTCGGCGACT
This sequence comes from uncultured Myxococcales bacterium, assembly GCA_937902985.1. Classification (GTDB taxonomy): domain Bacteria; phylum Myxococcota_A; class Polyangia; order Polyangiales; family Polyangiaceae; genus Palsa-1150. The sequence continues at coordinate 4,362 of CALFNG010000435.1, read as the reverse complement.
TTCAGGCCCGCCGGTCGAACATCCGCGTGCGCACCGCCGACGGGTCGCTCGCCTACCCCTTCACGCTGAACAACACGGCGATCGCCAGCCCGCGCATCCTCATCCCCCTCCTCGAGAACCACCAGAACGCCGACGGGTCGGTCACGTTGCCGAGGGCGCTGGTCCCGTACATGAACTCGCGCACCACCCTCACGGCTGCGACGCGGTGAGTCTCGCGACGTCTCGCACGCCTCCACGCGCTCGCGCAGTGACCGCGTCCCCAGTGACCTCCGCCGCAACGAAACCGCCACGTGGATCCTCTTTGGCCAATGGTTATGGCGCCTTGGCGGTGGCCCTGCGCGCTCGGTTCGATGGTTGCGCGCGGATCGGTCGATCGATCCGTGCACTTGGATCGATCGATCCCCGCACTACGCTCCGTCCCGAGCGAGCTTGCATCCATGCAAGTGTGGGGATCGATCCATCGATCCCCGCACTTCCATCGACGCCGTGCGCTTGTCCCTCGAGCGAAGTCCGCACTGAGATGGAGCGATCCGCGCGTGTCCCTAGGTACAAGTGCGCGCATCCGACCATGCAAGACCACGCATCGATGTCGCCCAAGCGGGGATCGATCGAATGATCCCCGCGTGTCCCTCGAACCAAGTCCGCGTATCACGTCACGCCAGGCGCATGTCCCTCGATCCAAGTGCGCGTGTCCCTCGATCCAAGTGTGCTTGTCCTCCGAACGCGGATCGACGTGGCCTCGGGGGTCGTGGAGACCTAGAATGACGGCGAGATGGCGATGCAACCCCTGAAGGCGCATGTGCAAAATGGCCGGCTCGTCCTCCGAAGGAGCTCGGGGCACGACCCGAGTGTGCGCCTATCGCCCCGTCTTTCTTCACGACCAAAGGTAGGTGGCTCCGGCCATCCCGCCGCTTCAAATCAGCTCGTATATCTATGTTATTGATACGTTTTCATGGCGGCGCATCCAGGGCGCTCCACGGGAACGCGAGGGGGTCGTGACGCGGCGGCAGGGCGAGGGCAAGCGACGGCAAGCGAGGGCGACTGTAGGTTTTGTCGCGGATCCGAAACATTCGGCTTGACGCTACGCACAATACCCTTCACGCTTCCCGCACAATGGTTGGCTGTGACACATCGGCTGCTCTGCTCCTCTCGAGCCCCAGCGCGGGCACGGGGAGCGTCGTAGCGCCGATCGTGGTATCCGGCCTCGTACTTCCGCTCGGGCGCATCCTTCTTATTGCGCTCGGGTGCGGGCCGCCGAACTGAGAGACTGCCTCCTCACTTCGGCCCCCGTACCCGGAAGGGAGCGGGGGTTTTTTTTTCATGTGCTTCCCGAGATTCATGCGCCGAGATTGATCCACCGATGCCCAGCGACCCAAATAGCAGCCGTCGCGTCACGCACGCGGCCGTTATCGGATACGGGCCCGACGCCCGCGAGCAGGCGTTGCGCCTCCGCGCGATCGGCTGGGAGGTCGACATCGTCGTTCGCTCCGGCGGCATGACGTGGGTTCACGCCGTGGCCGACGGGTTCCGTCCAGTGCCGGCGGCCGAGGCGGCGATGCGGGCCGACGTCGTCGTCGTGCAGCTGCCCGAGGCCGAGCAGCCGGCCGTCTGGGCCTACGGGCTCGCGCCCTACCTCGCGGCGGGCGCGCTCGTGGTCTTCGCGCATGGCAGCGCGCTCTATTCCGGCGCGGTCGATCCCGACCGCCAGCTCGACGTGGCTCTCGTGACTCCGTGCCGGGTGCGCGAGGCCGAGCTCGTCTGTCGGGTGGCCGTGCATCGCGACGCCACGGGCCACGCGCTCGAACGGGCGCTCGCGTTTGCCCGGGCCGCGTTCGGCTCGCCCAAGGTCGAGACCACGACGCTCGACCTCGAAGTGGGGGCCGACCTCTCGGAGCTCGGCGCGAAAATGGGCGGTCCAGCGGCGCTGATGGCAGAGTGGGATCGCGTCCTTGCGAGCCCCAGCCACGAGCCCGACGAGGCGACGCTCACCTATTACGAACGGCTGCGCGCGAAGGTGCTGGCCGGTGGACGCAAACGAGGAGCCGCATGAGCGACGACGGACAGCGCACGGGCGCAGAAATTCTCTGGGAGACGCTGGCCCGCGAGGGCTGCGACGTGGTCTTCGGCTACCCCGGCGGCGCGATCATGCCGGCCTACGACGCGATGCTCAGATCGTCGGTACGCCACGTCCTCGTCCGGCACGAGCAGGGCGCCGCCCACATGGCCGACGGCTACGCCCGCGCCTCGGGCAAGGTCGGCGTCTGCGTCGCCACCTCAGGACCCGGCGCCACGAACCTCGTGACCGGGATCGCCACGGCGATGCTCGACTCGATCCCGATGGTCTGCGTCACGGGCCAGGTCGCGTCGCCGTACATCGGCAGCGACGCCTTCCAGGAGACGGACATCACCGGCGTCACGCTGCCGATCACGAAGCACAACTACCTGGTCACGCGCGCCGAAGACATCTCCCCGATGCTGCGGCAGGCGTTCTACGTCGCTCGCTCCGGCCGCCCGGGGCCCGTGCTCGTCGACATCACCAAGGACGCGCAGCAGGCCTCGACCCCGTTCGTGTGGGACGGGAGCCCCGTGCGCTTGCCCGGCTACCGGCCCGATCACCGACCGAGCGCCGAAGACGTGAGGCGCGCCGCCGAGATGATCGAGGCGGCCGATCGGCCGATCGTGTTCTGCGGTCACGGCATCATCGCGTCGGGCGCTAGCCACCTGCTGCTCGAGTTCATCGAGAAGACCGGGATGCCGGTCGCGTCGACGCTGCTCGGCCTCGGCGGCTTCCCGGCGACGCACCCGCTCTGTCTCGGCATGATGGGGATGCACGGCGAGGCGTGGGTCAACCAGGCCATCCAGGAGTCGGACCTCATCATCGCGCTCGGCATGCGGTTCGACGACCGCGTCACGGGCAAGCTCGCGACGTACGCGAAGCACGCGAAGAAGATCCACTGCGAGCTCGACCCGGCGGAGATCAACAAGAACGTCCGCGTCGACCTGCCGCTCATCGGCGACGTGGCCGAGACGCTGCGGGCGCTCTTCCCCGTCATCGCCCGGCGCGATCGGAGCAAGTGGGTCCAGAGCATCAACGCGATGAAGGGCGACTCGGCGGTCCGCGACATCCAGACGATGCCGCACACGAACCACCTCTACGCCGCGCACGTGATGCACGACCTCTGGCGCATCACCGAGGGCAAGGCCCTCGTGGTGACCGACGTCGGGCAGCACCAGATGTGGGAAGCGCAATATTACAAGCACGACTTCCCGCGGAAGCTCATCACTTCGGGCGGCCTGGGCACGATGGGCTTCGCCCTCCCGGCCGCGATCGGCGCCAAGTTCGCCTGTCCGCAAGAAGAGGTCTGGGTGGTCGTCGGCGACGGCGGCTTCCAGATGACGGCCGCCGAGCTGTCGACCGCCGCGCAAGAGGGCATCAAGGTCAACGTCGCGGTCATCAACAACGGCTTCCTCGGCATGGTCCGCCAGTGGCAGCAGTTCTTCTACGGCGGGCGCTACGCGGCGACGCCGCTACGCGGCCCCGATTTCGTGAAGCTCGCCGAGGCGCACGGCCTGCTCGGGCTCCGCGTCACCGAGCGCTCGCAGATCGAGAACGTCGTCGCCCAGGCGCGCGCCGCGCAGGGGACCGTGGTCATCGACTTCCGCGTCGAACAAGAAGACAGCGTGTACCCGATGGTCGCGGCCGGCTCCGACCTTCACGACATGATCCGCCGCCCGAGCCCCATCGTCGAAACGGCGTCGGATGATTGAGGTCGAGGGGAGCCGCTGGCTCCCCTCGAGCTCCCCATGCGGGAGCCGGTTACCTAGACGGAGCGACTGACCTGGAACTGACACCGACCGAGACCGAGAGACTGACCGAGACCGAGCCGAGTAGTCACAGAGGGAACGAGTCATGAGCAAGGCCACGCTGCGTACGTTCATCGCCCACGTCGAAGACCTGCCCGGTGTCCTCAACCGGATCACGTCGCTCTTTCGGCGCCGAAACTACAACATCGTCTCGCTGGCGGTCGGCCGAACGGAGCGGCCGGGCGTGTCGCGCATGACCGTGGTGCTCGAGGCCGACGAAGACGCGGCGCGCCGCATCGAAGCGAACCTCTACAAGCTCGTGAACGTGCTCTTCGTCGAAGACACGACCCAGGCGGCGACGATGGTCCGCGAGCTCGCGCTCATCAAGGTGCGCGCCGACCCGTCGAACCGGGGCGAGGTCATGCGCCTCTGCGAGGTGTTCCGCGCGCGCGTGGTCGACGTCGGGCCCGAGGCGCTCGTTGCCGAGATCACCGGCGCCGGCGACAAGATCGACGGCCTGGTCGACGTGCTAGATCGGAAGAGCACACGTCTGAACTC
>CALFNG010000434.1 GCA_937902985.1 uncultured Myxococcales bacterium | reverse complement strand
GAGCCACGCGCATGCACGACGCGGGCGCGCGCCGCGCTCGAGGGGGGAGCGGCGCGCGACACGCTCGAGCGCTGGACGCTCGCGGCGCGTCGCGCCCGCGAGCCGGTCGAAGGGGCGCGCAAGCCGTGAGCCTGCTGGCGGACATCCTCGCCGTGAAGGCGTCCGAGGTCGATCGACTGCGAGCCCGGAAGAGGGCGCCGTCGTCGCGAGCGCCCATCGACGTCGTCGGTGCACTCCGGCGGGAGCCCGCGGGCCCGCTGCGGCTGGTGGCCGAGGTGAAGCTGCGGAGCCCGAGCGCGGGCCCCTTGTCCCGCGCCCTCGCACCCGGCGAGCGAGCCCTCGCCTACGCCGAGGCCGGGGCCGCCATGGTCAGCGTCCTTTGCGACGCGCAGTTCTTCGATGGCGCGTGGGAGCACGTCACCGCCGCGCGAGCCCGCCTCGACCGCGCCGAGCGGAGAGTCCCGGTGCTCGCCAAGGAGTTCGTCGTCGACGAGCGGCAGATCGAAGAGGCCCTCGATCGCGGCGCGGACGCGGTGCTCCTCATCGCCCGCATCGTCAGCCCCGCCCGGCTCGTCCAGCTCGCCCGGGCCGCCCTGCAGATGGGGATCGAGCCGCTGGTCGAGATCGTTGACGAGCCCGAGCTCGCGAGCGCGTCGGAGGCCGGAGCGCGGATCCTCGGCGTCAACGCGCGCGATCTCGATACGCTGCAGATGGACGCGGCGAGAGCCGCTCGCGTCCTGGCCGCCGTGCCGCCCGGCGTCGTGTCCGTGCACCTCTCGGGCCTCCGCACCTCGGCCGACGTGGCAAGCGTCGCGCACACGACCGGGCGCCGGCCCGACGCGGCGCTCATCGGCGAAGCGCTCATGCGCGACGACGACCCCCGCGAGCGCCTCGGCGCGATGGTGACGGCCGCCGCCTCGAGGCCGTGAGCGGTCCGCCAAAACTTCACCCTCGGATCCCGAACGTCCTACGCTCCGGGGTGGTGCTGCTCTCCGGCTGGATCGACGCCTACCTCGATCACCTGCGCGTGGAACGCGCGCTCGCGGGCAACACGCTCGAGGCCTATGCGCGCGACCTCAATGCGCTCGTGGCCCACCTCGGGGAAGACACCGACCCACGCTCGGTGGGCGCAGAGGCCATCGCCTCGATGATGGTCAAGAACGTCGAGCGCGGCTTTGGCGCCCGGTCGAGCGCGCGTCAGCTCTCGGCCCTGCGGGGGCTCTTCCGCTTCCTCGTCCGCGAGCGCGCGGTCGCCGAGGACCCGACCGCCCTCGTGGACCGGCCGCGCCTCAGGCGCCGCCTCCCCCGGGTCATGTCGTTCGCCGAGGTCGAGCGCCTGCTCGCGGCGCCCGACACGACGACCGATCGCGGCGTCTTGCACGCGGCGATGCTCCACTTGATGTACGCGTCCGGCCTCCGCGTCAGCGAGCTCTGCGCGCTGCGGCTCGCCGATCTGGATCTCCAGCGGGGCCTCGTGAGGGCGCGCGGCAAGGGCGGAAAGCAGCGCCTCGTGCCCGTGGGCGAGGTCGCGCTGGAGCACGCCACGCGCTACCTAAACGAGGTCCGGCCGCGGCAAGTCGCGAACGGGTCCGCGCGAGGGGCAGCCGATCCGACGCTCTTCGTGTCGCCTCGCGGCCCGGGCAGCTTCACGCGCGAAGGCTTCTGGCGCATGGTCCGCCGGTACGCCGTGGTGGCCGGCATCGTCCCGCTCCCCTCGCCGCACAAGCTCCGGCACTCGTTCGCGACGCACCTGCTCCGCGGCGGCGCCGACCTCCGCGCGGTTCAGGCGCTCCTCGGACACGCTGACCTGGGAACGACCGAGATCTACACGCACGTCGCGCAAGACCACGTCTGCGCCGCCCACGCCAAATCTCACCCGCGGGCCTGATCGGAAAAAGTGCTAAGTTCGCGTCGACATGCGCCCGCCGTTCGAGCGGATCGATCCGCGAGGGCCCGAGACGCCCGTCATCGTCGAGATCCCGCACGCGGGGCTCGAATCGGCGGCTCCCTTCCTCGAGCCGCTCGCCGCACCCGCCCGCTCGATCGCGCGCGACGCTGACCTCTACGTCGACGCGCTCTACTCCGAGGCGGCCGACGAAGGCGCTTCCATGCTCGTCGCGCGAACCTCGCGCTACGTCATCGACGTCAACCGGGGCGAGGGCGACATCGACGGCGAGGTCGTCGAGGGGGCGAGGGCCGACGTTCGCCTTCACCACGGCCTCGTCTGGCGCACCACGAGCGACGGCGAGCCGGCGCTCTCGCGGCGCCTGAGCGTGCTCGAGCTGCAAGAGCGCCTCGATCTCGTGTGGAGGCCCTATCACCGAGAGCTCGCGGCCATGGTCGACCAGAAGCGCGCGCGCTTCGGGATCGCCGTGGTGCTCGCGGCGCACTCGATGCCGAGCATCGACCGCGGAGCCCGTCGCGACGGGGCCGAGGTCGTGCGCGGCCGCGCCGATGTCGTCCCCGGCACGCGTGGCCGGCGGAGCGCCGCCGCGCGGTTCATCGACGGCGTCGAGGAGCACGCGGTCCAGCACGGCTGGTCGGTGAGGCACGACGATCCTTACGCGGGAGGGTTCACGACCCAGCACTACGGCCGGCCCTCCGAGAGCGTGCACGCGGTGCAAGTCGAGCTGTCGAGACGGCTCTATCTCGACGAGAACTCGCTTCGACCCTTGCCGACCTTCAATGCGGTGCGGGCATGGTGCAGAACGCTCGTGAGGAGACTCGGACAGCTGGCCATGGTCTGATGGCTCCCCGCGCCGTCCACGGTGGAGTCGCAAACTACGAGACGGGGCGAGTGCAGCTTGACAGAGAACTGCTCGTGCGTACACTCCGGCGCCCCATGGCCAAGAGCGACATCACGGGCAAGCGCAGGCTCAAGGCGCACAACGTCTCGCACTCGAACATCAAGACGAACCGGTGGCAGCACGTCAACGTGCAGCGCCGTCGCATCTGGGTACCTGAGCTCAAGCGATTCGTGTCGCTCAACGTCACGACGCGCGACATTCGATCGATCGACAAGCTCGGAATCACGGTCTACGCGCGCCGTTACGGCATCGACCTGAAGCGCATCTAGCTCGCCTCTCGCCTCGAGAGCGAGAATAGCCGCAGAGAGCGCAGAGCAGAGAGACGGGGTTTACATAGGGCGCGTGTCGTGCGGCGCAGACCCTCTCGCACGGGCAAGTCGCTCGGTACCAGCCCGTCTCACCGCTCGGTGCCCTCTGCGGCTCTGCGGCCAGTCTCCCTCTACTCTAGGCCGACGCGAGGGTGCGCGCGAGATTGCGGGCGCACACGATCGCGATCGTCCGGCTGCCTGCCGCTGCGGCCAGGGCCTCGGCGAGGGTCGGGACCGCATCGAGCGCGGCGAGCATGGCGTCGAGCGACGCATCGGCGTTCGACGACGCCGCGACTCCGATGGCGAGGTCGACGAGACCCTGTCGCGCGCGCAAGGCCATGGGCGCGGACGCGACGCGGGGCTCACCGGGCGCGACGCGCGGCTGGCCCCGGAGGACCGGCGCAGCGAGGTGCGGTGCGGTGAGGCCGAGCGCGGATACGGCGACCCCTTCGAGGTGCACCTCGTAGCAGGCGATCGCCACCATACCCCGGCCGTCGGCCGCCGCGACCACGTGCGCCGTCGACCCGTCGGCCGGCGATGCCGCCCGCCACGGGACCGTGAATAGCCCCGAGGACCCGAGCCCGCGCTCATCGCAACGCGTGACGACCGGGCGCGCGGCCGCGAGGTCTTCGGGCGTCAGAAGACCGCGCGCCGCCCGCCCCGCGGCAGACGTGAGCTCGACCGCGACGGCGTCTTCGGCCATGGCCGGCGCCCCGCGGCGCGCGATGGCCTCGATCACCTGCGCACGCTCCGGGGAACGCGGACGCGCCCACGCCAGCGCGGGGCCGGCAGCGCGGAGCAAGGTCAGCGATCCGAGCGAGGCAAGCGCCGTGGCGACGGCCGCGGGCAGGAGCGGGACGCCGACGCGGGCGGCCTCGGGGATGGCCTCGTTCGCGAGGAAGCCCCGGGGTCGCGGCGCATCGAGCCCCGGCTGCCGCACCCGGCCGTCGATCGCGAGCAGCCCCGCCCCTGCCCCGCCCGTGAGGATCTGCACCGGCCCGAGGAGCACGCCCGGCGACTCCGCCGCGGCCATGAGTATCCCGGCGACCACGGCGTCGACCGCATTGCCGATCGCCAGGACCTCACGCGCTGCCTGCGCCACGTGCCCCTCCGACGCCGCAGCCGCTCGGCGGCGACCTAGCGACTCTACCGCCGGGCCCAAGCCGATCACTCCTGCTCGTCGTCTCGGACGATGATGTCGCCCCGCGGGCGAATCAGTCGCGCCGCGCCGCCGACCGTCTCGGGCCGGCTCTTGCGCGAGAGCTGGCGCAGGCGCTTCGCTTCGGTCTGCGCCGTGTCGGTCTCGATGATGACGAACGCGTCGCGCCGCGCCCCCACGGCGTTCACGATCCGCTCGAGCGCAATGGGGCTGAACGACTGCGTCTCGCCGAGGCCCCGGAGCCGCAGGTAGGCGATGGGGCCGGAGGGCACCATCTCGCGCGACGGATCGAGCGCGAGCACGACGCCCCACTCCCGGGCTTGCGCCGCCGCGTCGGGCATCTCCCAGACGCCGCTCGGCTCCCAGACGAAGTGGGTCACGTCGTGCGGGATGCGAGCGATGATCTTGCCGATGCGATCGCGCCAGAGCGAGGTGGGCGTGACGTCGGGCGGGGTTCGCAAGACGAAGCAGCGCGCCTGGAGGGCGTCGATCGCGGCGATGGCGGCCTCGATTTCCTGGTCGACGACGTCGCTCGTCTTCACGCGCGACAGGTGCGGCCCCGCGACCACCGCGAAGTCGAAGTGCGGCGGTACCGATTTGCGCCAGCGACGCATGGTCGCGATCGACGGGCCGGGCGCTCCGTCAGCGCCAGTCCGATCGGGCGAGCCCGCCGCCGGCGCCTGCGCGGACCGCGCCGCGCGGACCTCGAGGAGGTCGAAGCGCTTCGCGTAAGCAGCGATCGCGCCGCGGAGGTGCTTCGCGCCAATATGCCAGCGGGTACTCATCGCGTCGGGGCCCCCAATGATGCACGGCTACGACCATCGTGCCAGGGAAAGTGCCAGAGGAGACTCATTCGCCTCGGAAGTGAAACCATTGCGTGGGGTGGGCGCGGACGAACGCTTCGAGGCGCGCGGCGAGCTCCTGGGCGGCGGCGTCGAGCTCGCCCTCGCTGGCGTTGCGTTTCAATCGGACCGGAGCGCTCGCGACCACCTCGTAGCGACGATGCCCCGTCCGGGCGACGAAGACCGGGACGATGGGCGCTCCGGTCAGGATCGCCAGGCGGAGGGGCCCCTCGGGAATGGTGCCCGGCTCGCCGAACAGCGTGACGGCGCGAGTCCGGATCCCGCGCGGCGCGCGATCCACCTGCAGCGCGACGACGCCGCCGTCTCGCAGGTGCTTGATGAGCGGTAGGGCCGACAGCGGGTCGTCGCCCACGTGGGCGACGCGCATCCCGAGCGCGCGCCGCGCGTCATCCTGGATCGCGCTGGCACCGGCGTCGGACTCTGCGGCTTCGACAATCGTGATGTCGAGCTGCCGGTCGCGCGCCAGGAGCGGACCGACCACTTCCCACCCGGCCGTGTGGGCCGTCACGAACAGGAGGCCCCGGCCCTCGGTCAGGGCGTCGTCGACGTGCAGCTCGCCCTTGATCAGCGCCTCCGAGCGCGACACGCCCCCGAGCACCTCGGTGAGGCACGACGCGTACGTCGCGAACGTCCGCGCCACGTCGGCGGCGTCGCGCAGCGGGCCGCGAGAGCCCCGGATTCGCCTCAGGTTGTGGGCGATCGCCTGCCGGTGCTCGGTGGCGAGGGCGCACACGATCACGCCGACGATCGGGGGCGCGATGCGGACGAACCACTCGGGCCCGCGAGCACCCCAGCGGGCGGCGCGACGCCAGAACGAGCCGTCGAGCGAGAGGTCTCGCCGGAGCCCGTCGGCCCTGCGCCGCTCGTCTGGCGCAGCGGCCGGCACGTCGTCCCCGCTCTCTCGGGTCTCTCGACTCCGCCGGTCGTCGATCGCCAGCGTCATACCCGGATGAGATCCGGGGCCGCCTTGAGCAGTTCGTCGAGCCAGGCGTTGCCCAGTTTCTCCTGCATCGAGTTCGCGCGCAGGCGCTCGTGCAAGTTGCGAAAGTCGACGGCGTCGAGCTCCTGGTCCTGGTTGAAGCAGGTGAAGACGACGCGTTCCTGGCCCGTGTGGGGGTCGCGCACCTTCTGCAGGCACTGGGCGCAGACCTCTTTCATCATGCACTGCATCGGCGAGTTGATGCTCCCGATGGCGAGGTGACGGGGATCGAGGAGCGGCGCGAGCACGCCGTGGCGCGCGACGCGAACGGCGTTCATCATCCCGTCGCTTCCGATCGCGATGATCCGCGCGACCTGCTTGAGTGGAATGGCGGGAGGACCACCGAGCTTGCCCGTCGCGTACGCCTCCATGGCCTGCACGATGTTGCCGCGAAAGTGGCGGTCCTGCTGGCGGCTCGGCTCGATGGCCGCGCCCAGATCGGTGCACCAGATGATCTGGTCGGTGTGGCGCTCGACGTCGTCGCGCTTGAAGAGGTCTTCGCCCCGCCGGTAGCCGGCAAAGTAGAGGACCCGGCCCCCGAGCGCCTTGAACGCGCGGGCGATCGAGAAGAGGACCGCGTTGCCCAGGCCTCCTCCGCAGAGCAGCACGGTCTCCTTGGCCACGATCTCCGTGGGCTGCCCCGTGGGCCCCATCAAGACGATCGGCTCGCCCGGCGCGAGGGCCGCGCAGAGCCTGGAGCTCCCGCCCATCTCGAGCACGATCGTGCCGAGCAGGCCCTTCTCGTTGTCGACCCACGCCCCCGTGAGCGCGAGCCCCTCCATCGACATTCGCGCCCTGGCGTGCACGTCGGGGATGCCGTTCCCGTCGCCCTTGCGGTCGACGGTCACCATGGGCGCGTACGTCTCGAAGTTCTGGAGACGATAGAACTGGCCGGGCTGGAACTTCCGGGCCGCCATCGGGGCGTGCACGACGATCTCGACGATGGTCGGCGTCAGGCGGTTGACCTGGTGCACCGTCGCGACGAGCTCGACGTCGAGCTTCGCGAAGAGAGCCTGGAGCTTCGCCTCGCGGGCCGGCTGGGTCGCGGGATCGAGCGCCTTCGCGGCCGCCGGCGGGAGCAGGAGCTTCGTGACGTGCGGGTACCCGTCCTTCGCGCTCGCCATCGCGCGAACGACGCTCCCGGCGTAGTGCGGGTGGTTGTCGCCGTAGAACGAGACGAAGTGACCGTCTTTCAGGTAGCTGGTGAAGAACGCGTCGTCGGCCTTGGCCTTCGATTCGGCGCGCTCGAGGCGCAGCGTCCCGTCGTCGCCGACCTTCACCGAGTGGGCGCGGAAGTAGTGCTTGCGGTCGTCGAGGTCGAAGGTGCCCGGGTACTCCTTCTCGTAGATGACGTTCGGGCTCGTTCCCGCCGCGACGCAGACCGTGCGGGCCGGGAGGTCCACGAGGCGACCATCGTCGTGCTTGAACGTGATGGCCTTGACGTGCGCGCGCTCGTCGAGCACCGCCTCGATCGGGGAGAGGTGCTCGACGTAGCGCACCCCTTCTTCGAGGCTCTTCGCCACCTCTTCGTGGTTCAGGCGATACGCCGGCGAGTCGTTCAGCCCCTTCCGGTACACGAGCGTGACGCCGCCCCACGAGTCGAGCAGCGTCTGCACGTCGGGCTCGCTTTCCTCGGCCGCGGCGCGCTTCTTCTCGGCGCGGAGCTGCCGGCCGTGCGCGAGGTGCGTCTCGAGCGCGGCCCACTCTTCGTCGTCGAACTTCGCGCGCAGCGCCTCGTCGGTGTACCCGCTCCGCTGGAGGAGCTCGAAGCGTTCGAGCTCCTTCTCGATCTGCACCTGGTAGTACGCGAGGAGCTCGGTCGCGGTGTCGATCGCGGTGAGTCCGCCGCCGATGACGATGGCCGGGAGGCTCACCTGGAGGTTGGCGATGCTGGTGTGCTTGTAAGCTCCCGTCAGCTGGAGACCCATCAAGAAGTCGCTGGCCTTCCGGATGCCGCGCGACAGGTTGTTCTTCATGTCGATGATCGTCGGTCGCCCCGCGCCAGCCGAGATCGCGACGTGATCGAAGCCGAGGGCCCACGCGTCGTCGAGCGTGATGGTGCCGCCGAACCGCACGCCGCCGTAGATGCGAACGTGCGGGTTGCGCGCGATCGTGAGCGCCAGGATGGTGAGGAAGTTCTTGTCCCAGCGAACGGTGATGCCGTACTCGCTAACTCCGCCGAAGCCGAGGAGCCGGCGCTCGCTGAGCTCGGAGAACAGAAGCGACGACTGCTCGATGGGCGAGGGCGCCGTCTCGCCGTCGGAGACGAGCCAGGCATCGAGCGGCTCGACCTTGAGGCCGTCGATCGCCACGACGCCGAAGCCTTCGCACGCCAGGTGATGCACGAGGGTGTAGCCGGCCGGGCCGAGCCCGACGACGAGCACGTTCTTCCCGCAGTAAGGGCGCATTGCGGGTCGCGCCACATTGAGCGGGTTCCAGCGCGTCAGGAACTGGTAAATCTCGAGGCCCCACGGCAAGTCGAGCGTCTCGGTTAGGACGCGCGTCTCCACCTGGGGGATGTTGACCGGCTCCTGCTTCTGGAAAATGCAGGCCTTCATGCAGTCGTTGCAGATGCGGTGCCCGGTGCCGGGGCACATCG
>CALFNG010000433.1 GCA_937902985.1 uncultured Myxococcales bacterium | reverse complement strand
GGTCGCCTGGCACGCGGGAGGGGGCGCCGACGCCGCCGTCGCGCCGCCGCGCCCTCCGGCGGCGCCGTCCCTCGCGCCGCTCGCCCGGAAAGACTCGCCTTCGAGCGCGCACGGCGGCGAAGCCTACGAAGTGAAGACGCGCCTCGCCGACGCGCTGGGCGACGCGCGCCTTGACGTACCGAGCCTCGTCCCGGCGCGGAGCGCGTTCCAGAGCTACTGGCGCAAGATGCCGTGCCCGTGGGCGGGGCTGCAGGGCGGCGCGGGGCAGCTCGTGACCACGATCTCGTTCCGCGCGAACAGCGACGAGACGCAGTGGACCGTGATCACGCGCGACGGCGGCGCGTGGGTCCCCGACGCCCGCGTGTGGAACATGAACGAGGGCAGCTACGACCAGCGCGAGGCCATCTTCGCGCCGGCGCCGGCGACGCTGGCCTTCCGCACGACGTTGCCGCCGCACGCGCGCCTGCGCGTGGCTCCGGCGCTGGCCGCGCCCATGACGGTCGCGACGCGGTTCGAGGTGGTCGTGGTCGACGCGGCCGGCGCTTCGCACGCGATCTCGGACACCGCGTTGCCCGCGGGCGACGCGCACGTCTGGCACGATCTCGACGTCGACCTCGACGCCTGGAGCGGCGAGCCGATCGAGCTCGAACTGCGCACGTCGTCGGAGCCGGCTGCCGGGCTGCCCGGGCCGCCCGCCCTCGCGCTCTGGGGCGATCCTCTGCTCGTCGGCCAGGGACCGACGCGGTTGCCGTACGACGTGCTCTGGATCGTGGTCGACGCCCTGCGGCCCGACGTCGCGGCGGGCCTCCACGACGCGGCCGAAGACGCCGCGAAGCTCGCCGCGCCCCGCGCGCCGCTCGAGACGCTCTTGCCGGTGGTGCCGGGCCTCATGCCGTCGATCGACGCGCTCGCGGCCCGCGGCGTGCACTTCGAGCACGCGTGGTCCGCCGCGGCGTGGACCCGCCCGGGCACGCTCGCGATGCTCACGGGCGAGCGCTCGAGCGAGCTCGGGATCGACACGACGGCGTGGGTGCTCCCGTCCGGGCAGGCCGAGCGGTACTACGCCTCCGACCCGCCGCTGCTGCCGCTTCTCTTGCGAAAGAGCGGCGCGGTCACGGGCGCGTTCGTGAACAACTTCTTCATGTCGGGGTATGCGGCCGTGGGCGTCGACATGGGCTTCGAGCGGCTGACCGATCATCGCTACCGCACCCGCGACACGGCGGCGATCACGAGCGACGCGCTCGCCTGGCTCGACGCGCACGGGAGCGACCGGTTCTTTCTCTTCGTGAACTACAACTCGCCGCACGAGCCCTACGACCCGGTGCCGGCGATGCTCGAGCGCGTCGAGAGCGCTCCGGCGACGGCGTCGCTCGACCCCGAGGTGCGCGCGTACATGGCCGAAGGCGCCAAGGACGACGCGGCCATCGGCGAGCTGACGGCGAAGATCGAGGCCCTCGGGCTGGCGCGTGAGACGCTCGTGGTCGTGACGGCCGACCACGGCGAGACGCTGTCGACCGCGCACGCCGAGCTGGGCATCGGCCGGATGCCGATGCGCTTTCACCACGCGGTCGGGAACTTCGAAGAGACGACGCGCATCCCGATCGTGATGGCGCTCCCCGGCCAACTCGAGGGCGGGCGCGCCGTTGCCGACCGCGTGCGCAACGTCGACCTCGCGCCCACCGTCCTCGACGTCGAGGGTCTCGAAGCCGATCCGCGAATGAGCGGCCGCTCGATGCTGCCGCTGGCGCGCAAGCCCGGGGCCGAGCCCGAGCCGCGCGTCGTCGTCAGCGAGGGCCGCGGATCGCGCGCGATCCTCTGGGGCACCTGGCGGTTCGTCGTGCATCAGCCGCCGCCTAGGCCGGACCCGGCCGGGTCGGTCGATGCCGGCGCCGAGCCCGTGCTCGAAGACGAGCTCTACGATCTCGCCGTCGACCCGGGGGAGCGCCGGAACGTGGCGCACCAGCACCCCGACGTCATCGCCGAGCTGCGCGCCCGCCTGACCGCGGCGCTGGCGAACACGCCCGCGGCCGACGGCCCGCAGACCGGCGCGGTCGAGGCCCCGGCGGTTCTGCGGGTCCGCTTCGCGGGGGCCGGCGCGGCCCACCGCGTGTCGGGCTCGTTCTCGGTGGGCGACGGAAAGCACGCCGCGATGGTGACGGTCGAGCCGGCGGGCATCGCGCGCGAGGTCCTTCGCGTCCGGCCGGCCGACCGCGACCGCACGTCGCTCGACTTCGCGTTCGCGACGGCGCCCGAGGCGCCGGTCGGCTTCGACGTGCGGGTCGACCCACCGGGTACGGCCATCGCGTGGACCCTCTTCCTAGACGACGCGCCGTGGCCGGAGGACCGTACCTTCGCCGGACCCTTCGGCTTGCGCGCAGAGGCTTCGAGGGCGGGCCTCACCGGCGAAGAGGCGCGGAGCGAGGTCTACTCGCCCGGGCTCCCGACCATCGATCCGGCGCGCGACCTTGGCGTATTTTTCACCCGGGACCGACCCGAGCGATGGCCTGAACGAGGGGCCGAACGAGGGGCCGAACAAGGGAAACCCGGGCCCGCCGCGGGTTCGGGAAGCCCTGCCGGAGCGGCGGCCGATGCCCCCCCTTCCGCCGAGGCCGCGAAAGAAATGCAGCGAATGCTCGAGCAATGGGGCTATGCGCACCCCACGACGAACCCGATGGCCTCGCCGCGCGAGCGTGAGTAGTCTCGGCGCCACTCGCCGATGCGCCTCGCGTCCCTCCTCGGTCCCGACATCAAGCAGATCCTCAAAGAGGATCCGGACGCGCTACGCGACCTCCTCGACGACATCCACGCCGAAGACCTCGCCGACATCATCTCCGAGCTCGAGCCCGACGAGGCGGCCGAGCTCCTAGCCCGCATCCCCGCGCAAGACGCGGCGCCCATCTTCGAGCGCCTCGACGAGCATGAGCAAGAAGAGCTCGTCGATCAGATGCCGCCGGAGTCGGTGGCCGAGATCGCGAGCGAGATGTCGGCCGACAACCGGGCCGACCTCTTCAGCGTGCTGCCGCAGGCCATGGGCGACCAGGTCTTCGAGGCGCTGCAGCGGGTCGACCCCGCGGCCGCCCAGGAGGTCCGGGAGATCGAGAAGTGGCCGGACACGAGCGCCGGCCACCTGATGACGCCCGACTTCGTGGCCGTCACTCCGCGAATGCGGGTGTCCGAGGCGTTCGAGATCGTCAAGCAGCGGGCGCGCGACCGCAACGAGTTCGTCTACACGGTCTACGTCCTCGACCAGAACCGCCTCGCCGGCGTCGCGAGCCTGCGTGACCTCATCATCGCCGAGGCCGACCAGCAGATCGCCGAGATCATGCGCTCCAACGTCATCAGCGTCCCGCCGACGATGGATCAAGAAGAGGTCGCGCGCCGGATGGCGAAATACGACCTCAACGTGATGCCGGTCGTGGGCGACGACGGGAGAGTCCTGGGCGTCATCACGATCGACGACGTGATCGACGTGCTCGTTCAGGAGCAGACGGAAGACGTGCAGCGCATCGGCGGCATCGAACCGCTCGACGTCCCGTATTTCCAGACCAGCATCCTGACGTTCATCCGCAAGCGCGCAGGGTGGCTGATCGTCCTCTTCATCGAAGAGTTCTTCACGCAGACCGCCCTGCGGCACTACGACCCGGTGATGGAGGCCGTGAAGGGCGCGCTCCTCTACGTGCCGCTCCTCATCTCGGCCGGGGGCAACTCGGGCTCGCAGTCGTCGACGCTCGTCATTCGGGGCCTCGCGCTCGGCGAAGTGAAACTCAGCGACTGGTGGCGCATCTTGATGCGCGAGTCGTTCATGGGGCTCGTGCTGGGCGTCATCATCGCGGTCATCGCCATGGCCCGCGTCATGATGTACCCCGACCAGAGCTTCCTCTTCGCGCTCACCGTGGGCCTCACGGTTCTGTGCATCATCGCCTCCGGCTGCACCGTCGGCTCGATGCTCCCCATCATCTTGAAGCGCCTCGGCATCGACCCCGCCACGAGCTCCACTCCCTTCATCGCCAGCCTCGTCGACACGCTGGGTGTCATCATTTACGCCCACGTTGCCATGGCCGTCATGAAAGACGTCATCGCCGAACACCTCGCCCACGCGGTCCCCTAGTGTCCCGTCTGAGAAGAAAGCATGATTAGTTTGTCCCGTCGGCGGCCGCGACGGTCCTAGTCGCGAAGCGAGCGATCTTCGCGAGGATGTCGTCGGCGGACTTCGTCCACACGAAGGGCTTCGGGTCCGCGTTGTGAGCCGCCAGGAACTCTTCGATCGCGGCCTTGAGCGCGGTGACGCTCTTGTGCGCGCCGCGCTTGATCTGTCGTTGTGTCAGCAGGCCGAACCACCGTTCGACTTGGTTGAGCCACGAGCCGTGCGTCGGCGTGAAGTGCATGTGATACCGAGGGCGTTTCGCCAACCACGCCTTGATGATCGGCGCCTTGTGGGTGGCGTAGTTGTCGACGACCAGGTGGACGTCCAGTTCAGGCGGCACGGATGCGTCGACCTCGTCGAGGAACTTGCGGAACTCAACCGCCCGATGGCGCGCGTAGCACTTCCCGATGACGTTGCCGCTCGCGACATCGAGTGCGGCGAACAGCGTCGTGGTGCCGTGGCGCTCATAGTCAGGAGTCCGCCGCTCGGCTTGACCGGGGCGCAGCGGTAGCAGCGGCTGCGTCCGATTGAGCGCTTGGATCTGCGACTTCTCGTCGGTGGACAACACGATCGCGTTGACTGGCGGGTTCATGTAAAGCCCGACGATATCTCGCACCTTCTCGATGAGTAGCGGATCCTTCGACAGCTGAAAGCTATCGGTCTGGTGCGGCTTCAGACCGAACGCATTCCAAATGCGCGAGATGCTGTCGTGGCTCAGTCCGACGGCCTTGGCCATCTGGCGCGTGCTCCAGTGCGTCGCGCCCTTGGGCGTGGACTCCAACGTCTTGACGACGATGGCCTCCACTTGGTCGTCGGTGATCTTGCGCGGAGCGCCGGGGCGCGGTTCATCAAGCAACCCATCGAGGCGAGCCTCCACGAACCGTCCACGCCACTTGCCGACGGTATTCGCCGACGTACGAAGTCGGCGCGCTACCTTCTTGTTGTCGAGCCCTTCGGCGCACGCAAGCACGATCCGCGCGCGCACGACCAACCTCTGCGCCGTCGTGCCGCGACGAACGTACCGCTCAAGCACCGTTCGCTCGTCATCGGTCAACTTCAACTCCGCTGTGGGTCGGCCCATCCGCATGCCGGCCACCCTGATCCTCGAGGATTACTTCTGCAAGTGTTTTCTCAGACGGGAGACTAGCAACGCCCGTCTCTCTCCGGTCGATGGGGAGGGAGGCCTTCCTGTTCATTC
>CALFNG010000432.1 GCA_937902985.1 uncultured Myxococcales bacterium | reverse complement strand
CCGCGAAGGCGGCCGCACCGTCGGCGCCGGCATCGTCACCAAGATCCTCCAGTAGCCACTCGCAAAAAAAACAAATGGCATCGACAACCAAGATCCGCATTCGCCTCAAGGCGTTCGATCACCAGCTGCTCGACAAGTCGGCCAACGACATCGTCGAGACGGCGAAGCGCACCGGCGCCCGCGTCGCGGGTCCGATCCCGTTGCCGACGCACATCGGGCGCTACACGGTCCTCCGCGGGCCGCACGTCGACAAGAAGTCGCGCGAACAGTTCGAGATCCGGACGCACAAGCGTCTCCTCGACATCCTCGACCCCACGCAGCAGACGCTGGACGCGCTGATGAAGCTCGACCTCTCGGCCGGCGTCGACGTGGAAATCAAGAGCTAAGGCGTTCGGAGCACCGCATGGCAACTTTCGATGTCTTCAACATGCAGCGCGAGAAGGTCGGCTCGATCGATCTCGCGGACGAAGTCTTCGGCGTCGAGGTCAAGGAGCACCTCTTCTACGAAGTCGTGAAAGCGCAGCTCGCCTCGAAGAGGCAGGGCACGCGCGCGGCCAAGAACCGCTCGGCGGTCAGCGGCAGCACCAAGAAGCAATACAAGCAGAAGGGCACGGGGCGCGCGCGCCACGGCTCGATCCGCGCGCCGATCTACGTCGGCGGCGGTCAGGCCCACCCGCCGCGCCCGCAGGACTGGTCGTACGAGCCGCCGCGCCGCGTGCGCGCGCAGGCGCTGACCAGCGCGCTGACGAAGTTCGGCAAGGAAGGCCGCCTCGTCGTGGTCGACACCTTCGAGCTCGGCGTCATCAAGACCAAGCGCCTGCTCGAGGCGCTCGGCGCCCTGAAGGCCGAGAAGAAGACGCTCGTCGTCGACTCCGGCGACAACGAGAACCTCAAGCTCTCGATTCGCAACTGCAAGACGCACCAGTTCTTGCCGCCGGAAGGGGTCAACGTTTACGACCTCCTCCGGCATGACACCCTCATTCTGTCGAAAGACGCGGCCAGGAAGCTCGAGGAGCGCTGCTTGAAGCAGAGCGCCGCGCGGAGCGACCGGGCTGCAAACGGAGCCGCCCAATGACGCCCGAGCAGGTCATCCGAAGGCCGATCATCCTGACCGAGAAGGCGACCTTGCTTCGCGAGAAGCACAACCAGGTCGTCTTCGAAGTGGCCCGGGATGCGAACAAGATCCAGATCCGCGACGCCGTGCAGCGCCTCTTCAAAGTGAACGTCACTGGCGTCAACACCATGCTGATGCGCGGCAAAGAGCGCCGCATGGGCCGCGGCAAGGGCAAGATGCAGAACTGGAAGAAGGCGATCGTGACCCTGAAGGAGGGCGACTCGATCGACTTCTTCTCGGACGCGAGCGAATAGGCGGCGCGGGTACAAGAGCTGGAACAAGAGCTGGAACAAGAGCTGGAACAAGAGCTGGAACAAGAGCTGGAACAAGAGCTGGAACAAGAGCTGGAACAAGAGCTGGAACAAGAGCTGGAACAAGACCATGGGAATCAAGAACTTCAAGCCGACCTCGCCGGCGAGGCGCTTCTACTCGGTCTCGGACTTCGTGGAGATCACGAAGGGCGCGAAGCCGCTGCGCAAGCTCGTCGAGCACCAGTCGAACACCGGCGGCCGGAATCACTACGGCCGTATCACCTCGCGATTCCGGGGCGGCGGCCATAAGCAGCGCTACCGCGTCATCGACTGGAAGCGCGACAAGATCGGCGTGCCCGCGGTCGTCTTCACCGTCGAGTACGATCCCAACCGCACCGCGCGCATCGCGCTCCTCCACTACGTCGACGGCGACAAGCGCTACATCCTGGCGCCCGACGGCATGAAGGTCGGCGACAAGGTCGTCTCCAGCCGCCACGCCGACATCAAGCCCGGCAACTCGATGACGCTCCGCCACATCCCCCTCGGCACGATGGTCCACAACATCGAGCTGAAGAAGGGGAAGGGCGGCCAGCTCGTCCGCTCGGCGGGCGCCTCGGCGTCGCTCATGGCGAAAGACGGCGACTACGCGCAGGTCCGCCTGCCGTCGGGCGAGGTCCGCATGATCCACCTCGACTGCCACGCGACCATCGGTCAGGTGTCGAACCCGGACCACGCCAACATTTCGCTCGGCAAGGCCGGGCGCTCGCGCTGGCTCGGTCGCCGGCCTCACAACCGCGGCGTCACCATGAACCCGGTCGACCACCCGATGGGCGGCGGCGAAGGCCGAACGTCCGGCGGGCGGCACCCGTGCTCACCGTGGGGTCAGCTCGCGAAGGGCCTCAAGACGCGCAACAACAAGCGCACCGACGGCATGATCATCAAGCGCCGCGGGGCGAAGGGTTAAGGGTTAGGGAAGCGCATGGCTCGATCGATTAAGAAGGGCGCGTTCGTTGACGGTCATCTCTCGGAGAAGATCGCGGCGGCGCAAGCAGCCCAAAGCAAGAAGGTCATCAAGACTTGGTCGCGTCGCAGCACGGTCACGCCGGACGCAGTGGGTCTGACGTTCGCCGTGCACAACGGCAGGAAGTTCATTCCGGTGTTCGTCACGGAGAACATGGTCGGGCACAAGCTCGGCGAGTTCGCCCCGACGCGCACGTTCCACGGCCACTCCGGCGATCGGAAGGGTAAGGTCTCCGGCGGAGCCGGCGCCTCGAAGCCCCCCGCCGCCGGGCCCAAGAAGTAGCGCGCTCTCGCTCGCGCCGTGGCGCGCGAGACGAGAGGAGACTGGCCGCAGAGCCGCAGAGGGCGCAGAGGACTGAGGGTTTTGCACGCGCTGGGCTACCGGAACCGCCTCTGCGGCTAATCTCCTCTCGTCCCGCGGCGCGAGCGAGAGCGCGGCCCTCGGTTTTCGCTACGTAGCCCTTGCGTGTCGCACTTTTCCGAGTAAAGTACGCCTCCCTTCGCGCCAACCGCCTTCACCGGCCGGCGAGCGCGACGTTTTCTGCCACCTTTCGAATTTCTTCGGCGTCCGTAACGGCCCGTGCCGCGAGCGATAGGCTCGATGCCCGTGGGTACGACGGTCGCCCCGAGGACCCAACCATGGTCAGCAAGGCAATCGCCCGGTTCACGCGGATCAGTCCGCGTAAGGCTCGAATGATCGCGGATCTCGTCCGCGGCCGCCAAGCGGGCGAAGCGTTGCAACTCCTCGAGTTCACGCAAAAGGCCGCGGCGCCGATCCTCAAGAAGCTCATCGAGAGCGCGGTCGCCAACGCCAAGACGCAGAGCCCCGGCGTCGACGTCGACGCGCTCTTCGTCGAGACCGCCTTCGTCGACAAGGCGCCGAACAAGCACATGCGCCGGTGGCGCCCCCGCGCGATGGGCCGCGCGACTCGGGTCCAGAAGGGCCTGAGCCACATCACCGTCATCCTGGCCGAGCGATAGAGAGAAGGACGGCGCACCCGCGGCTCTGCCGCAGCGTGGCCGTAACTAGGAGCGAATCTCATGGGTCAGAAAGTCCACCCGTACGGCTTCCGCCTCGGCGTCATCAGGACGTGGAACTCGAAGTGGTTCGAAGACAAGAGCTACGCAAAGTGGCTCCACGAGGACATCCGCGTGAAGCGGGCCGTGAAGGGCTACCTGCAGAACGCCGGCATCGCCGGGGTCGAGATCGAGCGCGCCGCGAACAAGTGCAAGGTCATCGTCTTCACGGCGCGTCCGGGCATGGTGATCGGCAAGGGCGGCAAGGGCATCGAGACCCTCAAGATCGGCAACCTGAAGACGGCGGCCAAAGGCGAGAGCCTGTTCCCGGGCGTCCAGTCGTTCACCGAGAACGAGGTCTTCATCGACGTTCAAGAAGTGCGCAAGGCCGAGACGGCCGCGCAGCTCGTCGCCGAGAACATCGCCGTTCAGCTCGAGCGCCGCGTGGCCTTCCGTCGCGCGATGAAGAAGTCGCTCCAGACCGCCATGAAATTCGGCGCCAAGGGCATCCGCGTTCGTTGCTCGGGCCGCCTCGGCGGCAGCGAGATGAGCCGCGTCGAGACCTACCGCGAGGGGCGTGTTCCGCTCCACACGCTCCGCGCCGACATCGAGTTCGGAACCGCCGAGGCCCGCACCAAGTACGGGATCATCGGGGTCAAGGTGTGGATCTTCAAGGGCGAGGTGCTCCAGCGCCGCAATCGCCGCCCGCAGATCGCAGGAGCTTGAGAGATGCTTTCGCCCAAGCGCACGAAATACCGCAAGGCCCAGAAGGGCAACAACCGGGGCAAGTCGCTTCGCGGTTGCGATGTCTCGTTCGGTGACTTCGCGATGCAGGCGCTCGAGCCGGGTCGGGTCACGTCGCGGCAGATCGAGGCCGCTCGTATGGCCATCACGCGCCACGTGAAGCGCGCCGGCAAGCTCTGGATCCGCGTCTTCCCGGACCGCCCGGTCACGAAGAAGCCGCTCGAAGTCCGCATGGGCGGGGGCAAGGGCGCCGTCGAAGAGTGGGCGGCCGTCGTCCTCCCCGGCCGCGTGATGTACGAGCTCCAGGGCGTCGACGAAGTGACCGCCCGCGAGGCGTTCCGTCTGGCCGGCCACAAGCTACCCGTCGCTTACAAGTTTCTGACCCGCGGAGAGATCACATGAAGGCCTCCGACCTTCGCGAAAAGAGCGTCGAAGATCTCCGCGAGCTGCAGGCGTCGCTCGCGCACGAGACCTTCCAGTACCGGCTGAAGAACTTCACGAACAGGCTCGACGACACGAGCGTCATCGGCAAGACGCGGCGCGACCTCGCGCGCGTCATCACGCTCCTCCACGCGCGCAACCTCGGCGGCGTCGCGCCTGCTGCGAGCGTGGCTGCGGCTGCGCCCGAGCCGGACCAGGCCGCAGCGGCGCCGGCCGCCAAGGCGGCCAAGGTGACCAGCGCCGCGAAGGTGACCAGCGCCGCCAAGGCGACCGCCGCCGACAAGAAGAAACCCGCCAAGAAGGGTGAGGCAACGCAGTCATGACCACGAACGCGAACAGCGAGCAGGCCGCCGGCAACCCCGAAGCGGGCGACGGCGCCGCCCACGAGGCGCACGGCTTCCGACGCAAGATGGTCGGCAAGGTCATCAGCGCGAAGATGACGAAGACGGTCGTGGTCGAAGTGGTCACGCACAGCCGCGACCCGCTCTACGGCAAGTACGTCCGCTCGCGCAGCCGCTACAAGGCGCACGACGAGAAGGGCCAGTACAAGGCAGGCGACCAGGTCGAGATCCAGGAGCACCGCCCCATCAGCCGGGACAAGCGCTTCGCCGTGGTCCGCCTCGTCAAGAAGTTCGTGGAGGAGTAGGCGCGCCATGATCCAGATGCGAACGGTACTTGAAGTCGCGGACAACTCCGGGGCCAAGCGCGTGCAGTGCATCAAGGTGCTCGGCGGCTCTCGCCGGCGCTATGCCAGCCTCGGCGACGTCATCGTCGTCTCGATCAAAGAGGTCAATCCGAACACGAAGGTGAAGAAGGGCGACACCGCCCACGCCGTCGTCGTTCGCATCAAGCACCAGATCGGCCGCGCCGACGGGTCGTACATCCGCTTCGACGAGAACAGCGCCGTGCTCGTGAGCAAAGAGCAGCACGAGCCCATCGGGACGCGCATCTTCGGGCCGGTGGCCCGCGAGCTCCGCGGCAAGAAGTTCATGAAGATCATCTCGCTCGCCCCGGAGGTCGTCTGATGGGCGCGCGCATCCGAAAAGGCGACAACGTGGTCGTCATCAGCGGCAAAGACAAGGGCAAGACCGGCAAGGTGCTCCGCGTCCTCGTGGAAGACGACCGCGTCGTCGTTCAGGGGATCAACCTCGTTAAGCGCCACTCGAAGCCGACGCCGCGCAACCCCGCGGGCGGGATCCTCGAGCGCGAGCAGCCGCTCTTCGCGTCCAAGGTGATGCCGGTCGATCCGAAGACGGGCAAGGGAACGCGCGTCCGCTTCAAGGAGCTCGAAGGCGGCAAGAAGGTTCGAGTCGCCAAGAGCGGAGAGGAGATCCCCGCAGTCGTCGGGGAGTAAGCGATCATGGCGGACGAAAAAAAGGCGAAGGCCGAGAAGGCGGACAAGGCGGACAAGGGCGAAGCGAAGCCCCGCCCCGAGAAGAGCGCCGGCGAGAAGAGCGGCGGGAAGAAATCCGACAAGGGCGGCAAGCGCAGCGCCGGCGGCCGTGGTGGCGACGCCAAGGTCGTCACGAGCTCGTCCGACGTCGTGGCCCCGCGCCTGCGCGAGAAATACCGGGCCGAGGTCATTCCGGCCCTGACCAAGCAGTTTGGCTACAAGAACCCGATGCAGGTTCCCCGGCTCGAGAAGATCGTCGTGAACATGGGCCTCGGGGCGGCGGTCGCCAACCCGAAGATCATCGACACGGCCGTCGAAGACCTGCGAGCCATCACCGGTCAGAAGCCCATCGTCACCCGCGCCAAGAAGGCGATCGCGAACTTCAAGCTCCGCGAAGGCATCCCCATAGGCGCGGTCGTCACCCTCCGGAGCGCCCGCATGTGGGAGTTCCTCGATCGCCTGCTGACGCTGGCCCTGCCGCGTACCCGCGACTTCAAGGGCGTCTCGCGCAAGGCGTTCGACGGCAAGGGCAACTACACGCTCGGCCTCAAAGAGCAGATCATCTTCCCCGAGGTCGACTACGACAAGATCGACGCGATCAAGGGACTGAACGTCAGCATCGTGACGTCGTCGAAGACCGACGAAGAGGGGCGCGCCCTCTTGCAGCAACTCGGCATGCCGTTCCGGGCCGCCTGAGGCTGCTCCTTTAGAATTCCAAGAAGAAGAGCACAGAGGAAAACCATGGCGCGTGCTTCTCAATTCGCGAAACTCAATCGCAAGCCCAAGTTCCCGGTTCGACACCGCAATCGTTGCAAGGTGTGCGGCCGAGCTCGCGGCTACTATCGCAAGTTCGAGCTATGCAGGATTTGTTTCCGGATGTTCTCGCTCCGCGGGGAGATCCCGGGCGTGATCAAGGCGAGCTGGTGATCCCATGATGACCGATCCGATCGCGGACATGCTCACCCGCATCCGCAATGCCTCGATGGCTCGCCACGAGCGCGCCGAGATGCCGCACTCGCGCCTGAAGGAGCACCTCGCCGGGGTTCTCAAGGCCGAGGGCTACCTCGACGACGTGCGCGTGAGCGACGGCGACGAACCCCAGAAGACGCTGACCGTCGTGCTCCGCTACGGGCGCGAGCGCAAGTCGGCCATCGACGGCATCCGCCGCGTGTCGACGCCGGGTCGCCGCGTCTACGTTCGCCACGACCGGATCGACCGCGTGTGCTCCGGCATGGGCGTGTCGATCCTCAGCACCAGCCGCGGCGTCATGACCGATCGCGAGGCGCGCAAGCAGCGGGTGGGCGGCGAGCTCCTCTGCGAGGTTTGGTGAGTTCATGACGACGCAGGAAGTCACCCGCGAGCTGACTCGCAGCCTCCGGCCCAAGCCGGAGCGCACGTACCAGGCGCGCATCGGCAAGCGCCCGATCCCGCTGCCCAAGGGCGTCACCGCGACGCTCAAGGACCGGACGGTCGAGATCAAGGGCCCGAAGGGGACCCTGACGCGCGAGTTGCCGCCCAACACGATCCTCAAGCTCGACGCGGCCGGCCTTACGCTCACCTCGACCCTCGAGGGCCGCGACGGCTCGCGCTTCCAGGGCCTCGCCCGGGCGCTCCTCGCGGCGATGGTCCTCGGCGTCGCCGAGGGATACACGAAGACCTTGCAGCTCGTGGGCACCGGCTACCGCGCCGAGCTCAAGGGGCAGGCGGTGAACCTGGCCCTCGGGTTCTCGCATCCGATCCTGTTCCCGCTGCCGAAGGGGGTCAAATGCGAGATCCCGGCAGACTCGAAGGGGACTCTCTTGATCCTCACCGGCTCCGACAAGGAAGTGATGGGTCAGACCGCCGCCAAGATCCGTGGGTTCCGGCCGCCGGAGCCTTACGGTGGCAAGGGCGTGCGGTATCAAGGCGAGAAGGTCCGCGAAAAGGCGGGCAAGGCCGCGAAGGCCGGAGGGAAGTGACGCCATGGCGATGCAAATCGTGGGGCGAGAGCGCCGGAAACTCAGGATCCGGCGAAAGATCAGCGGCACGGCCGAGAGGCCGCGCCTCAGCGTGTTCCGGAGCGCCCGGCACATCTACGCGCAGGTGGTCGACGACGTGAACGGCAAGACCGTCGCGCACGCCTCCACCCTGTCGCGCGACGTGCGCACGGCCATCTCCGAGTCGACCAAGGTCGACGCGGCCAAGAGCGTCGGCCAGGCCATTGCCAAGCTGCTGCTCGAGAAGGGCGTCGACAGCGTGGTCTTCGACCGTAACGGCTACCTCTACCACGGGCGTGTTCGCGCGCTGGCCGACGCCGCTCGAGCGGCCGGCCTCAAGTTTTGATCACGAGCTAGCGGAGACACACGATGGCTTTCGAAAACGCCCGGTCGGACGCATTTCAGATCGACGAAGAGAAGCTCAAGGAGCGCGTCATCTACATCAACCGCGTGGCCAAGGTCGTCAAAGGCGGCCGGCGCTTCAGCTTCAGCGCGCTCGTCGTCGTGGGCGACGAGGCGGGTCACGTCGGGGTGGGGCTCGGCAAGGCGAACGAAGTGCCGGAGGCCATCCGCAAGGGGAATGACCAGGCGCGGAAGAACGTCTTCAAGGTACCCCTCGATGGAGTCACGGTCCCGCACGAGACGCTCGGGCACTTCGGGGCCGGTCGCGTGTTCCTGAAGCCGGCCTCGCCGGGAACGGGCGTCATCGCCGGCGGCGCGGTTCGCGCCGTCGTCGAGAGCGCCGGGATCCACGACATCCTCACCAAGTGCCTCGGCAGCTCGAACCCGCACAACGTGGTCCGCGCCACGATCGCGGCGCTCCGCTCGCTCCGCAGCCTCGAGCAGGTCGCGAACAAGCGCGGCAAGCAAGTCGATGACATCATCGAGCGCAAGGCCGCGCCGGCCGTGCAGCCGGCCGTTTGAGGGATGCCATGAAGTCGCTTCGAGTGACCCAGAAGAAGAGCACCATCGGCCAGCAGGACTCCATGCGCCTCACCCTTCACGGGCTCGGCCTCAAGGGGCCCGGTACGACCGTGGTCGTGAGCAACACCCCGTCGTTTCGGGGCGCGATCAAGAAGGTCATGCACTTGATCAGCGTCGAGGAGGTCGATCATGGCTGACACGTTGAGCAACCTGGCGAAGCCCGCCGGCGCCACCCGCGAGAAGGTCCGCCTGGGCCGTGGTCCCGGTTCGGGCCTCGGCAAGACGTCCGGTCGCGGCCAGAAGGGCCAGTACGCCCGCAGTCGCGGGTTCAAGCCCCACTTCGAAGGCGGTCAGACGCCTCTGCAGCGCAGGCTGCCGAAGCGCGGGTTCAAGAACACGGCATTCGCGAAGATCACGATCGAAGTGAACGTCGGCGACCTCGACGGCTTCACTGCCGGCGCCAACGTCGACGAGTCGGCGCTCGTGGCCCACGGCCTCGTTCGCGGCCGCTACGACCGCATCAAGGTGCTCGGCTCGGGCGAGATCACCAAGCCCGTGACCGTGACGGCGCACGCGTTCTCGAAGTCGGCCGCGGCCAAGATCGAGAAGGCGGGCGGCAAGGTCGTCTTGCTCACCCCGGGGGCCGGCGCCTCGGCGGAACGCAACCCGTAAAACGCGGTCCAGACCGCCCACGCCGCCATGTCTGCCCTCTCCGCCTTCGCCAACATCGGGAAAGTCCCCGAGCTCCGCAGGCGCATCCTCTTCACGGTGGTCCTGCTGGCGGTTTACCGCATCGGCGTCTTCGTGACGATCCCGGGTGTGGACCGCACCGTGATGAATGCGGTCATCCACAAGCAGGGCGCGGGGCTCTTTGGCCTCTTCAACATGTTCAGCGGAGGGGCCTTCGGCAACCTCTCGATCTTCGCGCTCGGCATCATGCCGTACGTCAGCGCGAGCATCATCCTCCAGCTCTTGACGATGGTCTTCAAGCCGCTCGACGAGCTCCGCAAAGAGGGGGAGCAAGGGCAGCGGAAGATCAACCAGTACACGCGCTACGGCACGATCGTGCTGTCTCTCGTGCAGGCCTTCGGCATCGCGATGAGCCTCGAGGCGATGAACAACGGCGACCTGTCCGACTCGTCGGCCGTGGGCGACGTCGTGACCCACGGCGGCTGGGGCTTTCGCCTCATGAGCATGCTGACGCTCACGACGGGCACCGCCTTCATGATGTGGGTGGGAGAGCAGATCACCGAGCGCGGGATCGGCAACGGCATCTCGCTCCTCATCTTCGCGGGCATCGTGGACGGGATCCCCGAGGGGGTCTTCAGCTACTTCGCGACCAACAAGGGCAACATCGAGCCGCTCAAGCTCGCGTTCGTCGTCGTCACCATCCTCGCGACGGTCGCCACCATCGTCTTTTTCGAGCGGGCGCAGCGGCGTATCCCCATCTACTACGCGCGGCGCACCGTCGGCCGGCGTGTCTACGGCGGGCAGACGGCGCACCTGCCGCTCCGCGTGAACACGAGCGGCACCATCCCGCCGATCTTCGCGTCGTCGTTGCTGATGTTCCCGGCCACGCTCGCGAACTTCAAGGTTCCGGGGATGGCGCAGCTCCAGTCGATGCTCCAGCGGGGCGACTGGGCGTTCAACACGTTCTACGTGCTGCTCATCATCTTCTTCTGCCACTTCTACACGGCGGTCACCTTCCAGCCGGTCGACGTGGCCGACAACCTGAAGAAGCAGCAGGCGTTCATCCCGAGCGTGCGACAGGGCAAGCAGACGGCCGACTACATCGACTACGTGCTCACGCGCATCACGTTCGGCGGATCGCTCTACGTCGCCGTCGTGTGCATCGTCCCGACGATCATCGCGCAGGGCTTCCACGTCCCGTTCCGCATGGGCGGGACGTCGATCATGATCGTTGTCGGCGTCGCGCTCGACACGGTCAACCAGATCGAAGCGCACCTCATCACGAGGAACTACGAGGGGCTTTCGGGCGGCGGAGCGCGCACTTCGCGCATCCGCGTGCGAAAGGATTGAGGGGACTCTCCATGCGGCTCATATTCGTCGGACCGCCCGGTGCGGGCAAGGGAACGCAGGCCAAGGTCGTCTGCGTCAAGGCGGGGATCGTGCAGATCTCCACGGGCGACATGCTCCGCGCCGCCAAGGTCGCGGGGAAGCTCCCGGCCGACCTGGTGACGAAGATGGCGGCCGGCTCGCTCGTGCCCGACGACGTGGTCATCAGCCTGATCGACGAGCGAACGAAGGCGCCCGACTGCGCGAACGGCTTCTTGCTCGACGGGTTCCCCCGCACGGCCCCCCAGGCCGAGGCGCTGGGAAAGCTGCTCGCAGCGCGGGGGCAGGCGCTCGACGTCGTGCTCGCGCTCGAGGTACCGGCCGACCTCCTGATCGAGCGAGCAGTGCTCCGGCGGACCGATAAACGCACTGGACAGATTTACCACTTGAAGTATAGCCCTCCTCCCCCCGGGGCCGACCTCGAGCACCGGGCCGACGATCTCGAAGAGGTCGTCAGGAAGCGCGTGGAGACTTACGAGGCGATGACCGCCGAGCTGCTCCCTTACTACGAGGGGCTCGGCATCCTGAAACGAGTGAACGGAGTTGGGAGCGTAGAAGAGGTCACAGGCCGCATACTCGCAGCGCTCGGCGAGTACTTGGCCCGGTGACCTCGTCGATGAGCAGAGCCGGTTACAAGGAGAATGCCGGTCCATGGTGGAGCGTCGCGAGCGAGCTCGCAAGGAACCAAAGGGAGACAAGCTCGAGTTCGACGGCGCAGTTCTCGAGGCGCTGCCGAACGCGATGTTCCGCGTGAAGTGCGACAACGATCTCGTAGTGCTGGCGACCATCAGCGGCAGGATGCGTCAGTTCTACATCCGGATTCTCCCCGGCGACCGCGTGACCGTCGAAGTGAGCCCCTACGATCCCACCCGGGGCCGGATCACGTATCGGCACAAATGAACGCGCGCCAGCGAACGAGACCGAGCGAGACCGAGCGAGACCGAGCGAGACCGAGCGAGACCGAGCTAGAGCGAGCGACCAAGGAGCAGTGAAGTGAAGGTTCGACCCAGCGTGAAGACAGTGTGCGACAAGTGCAAGGTGGTCCGCCGCAAGGGCGTCGTCCGGATCATTTGCGAGAACCCCCGTCACAAGCAGCGTCAAGGCTGAGAGAAGACAGATCATGGCTCGTATCGCAGGCGTCGACCTTCCCCGTCACAAGCATATCGTGCGTGCGCTCCCGTACCTGTTCGGCATCGGTCCGGCCGCGGCGCGCCGGATCTGCACGCTGACCGGCATCGCGCCGACCAAGCAGACCGAAGAGCTGACGGAAGGCGAGATCAAGAAGATCCGCGACGTGCTCGACGCCGACTTCAAGGTCGAGGGCGACCTCCGGCGCGAGATCCAGATGAACATCAAGCGGCTCATGGACCTCGGTTGCTACCGCGGCCTCCGGCACCGCCGCGGCCTGCCCGTCAACGGGCAGCGCACGCACACGAACGCGCGCACGCGAAAGGGCCCCCGCAAGGGCGTCCTGGCCCGCGCGCGCAAACCCACCACTTAGCCCGTTAGCCCGTCGCGAAGCCGTAGCGTTCACGTCCCCAGGAGCGAGCAGCGTTCATGTCCCAAACGAAGACCAGCAGTCCCCCCGGCCCCGGCGGCGCGTCAGGTGGCAAGGCCAAGAGCGCCAAGAAGAAGGCGAAGAAGAACATCTCGACGGGGATTGCCCACATCCAGTCGACGTTCAACAACACGGTTGTCACCATCACCGACGTGAACGGGAACACGGTCGCCTGGTCGAGCGCTGGTTCGCGCGGCTTCAAGGGCTCCCGCAAGAGCACCCCCTTCGCAGCGCAGCTCGCGGCCGAAGAGGCGGCCCGCAAGGCGATGGAGCACGGCGTGCGCTCGGTCGCCGTCTTCGTGAAGGGCCCCGGCGCCGGTCGCGAGAGCGCCCTCCGCGCGCTTCAGGGGGTGGGCTTCAAGGTCACCCTCATTCGTGACGTCACCCCGGTCCCGCACAACGGGTGCCGCCCCCCCAAGCGCCGCCGCGTCTGACCCTTCGCCCGAAGCAAGAAACGCAAGAAGAGAAGAGATCTCATGGCTCGTTATCATGGTCCCGTTTGCAAGCTTTGCCGCCGTGAGGGCGCGAAGCTCTTCTTGAAGGGCGAGCGCTGCTACACGGAGAAGTGCTCTTACACCCGCCGGCCCTATCCGCCGGGCCAGCACGGCCAGGCGCGCATCAAGCTGAGCGAGTACGCGATCCGCCTGCGCGAGAAGCAGAAGGTGCGCCGCATCTACGGCGTCGTCGAGCGCCAGTTCCAGAAGTACTACTTCAGCGCCGCGCGCCGTAAGGGCCGCACCGGCGAGCAGATGCTCGGCCTCCTCGAGTCGCGCCTCGACAGCGTCGTTCACCGCCTCGGCTTCGCGTTCACGCGCTCGCAGGCGCGTCAGCTCATCTGCCACGGCCACGTGCTGGTCAACGGCAAGCGGCTCGACATCTCGAGCGTCATCCTCCGCCCCGGTGACAAGGTCGAAATCCGGCAGAAGAGCCGCGAGGTCAAGGAGATCGTCGCGTCGCTCGCCCAGGTCGACAAGCGTCCGGTGCTCTCGTGGCTCGAGCTCGACAAGAACAATTTCGCGGGCACCTTCAAGGGCCTGCCGGTTCGCGACGAGATGAACGAGCCCTCGATTCGAGAGCAGTACGTCGTCGAGTACTACTCACGCTGACGATCGAGTTCGGGGGGAGTTCCCCTCCCCCCAACCCCCCCATCGAGTTCGGGGGGAGTTCCCCTCCCCCCAACCCCCCCCACTTCACGTAACGATTCGTAGCGAAAGACACGGGCAGATGGCGGGCGCCGCTGGCGAGCGGGTTCAAAGGCGCGCCGAGACCATCGCGTGAATTCCTGGAGACGAGAGAGAGAGCATGAGCACTTCGAACATCATCACTCGCAACTGGCGCGATCTCATTCGCCCGCGAGGCATTCACATTGAGGCCGAGACGCTCACGGAATTCTACGGCAAGTTCACCGCCGAACCTCTCGAGCGCGGCTACGGCATCACGGTCGGTAACTCGCTGCGCCGCATCCTGCTCTCGTCGCTCCAGGGCGCTGCGATCACCGCGCTCCGCGTCGAAGGCGCGCTCCACGAGTTCACGACCGTAGGCGACGTCGTCGAGGACGTGACCGAAATCGTCCTGAACCTCAAAGAGGTCGTGCTCAAGGCGGCGACTGCGAAGACCTATACGGTCCGCATCGACAAAGAAGGTCCGGGCGTCGTGCACGCGCGCGACATCCAGCTGGTCGACGGGCTCCAGGTCCTGAACCCCGACCACGTCGTGGCCACCCTCGACAAGAAGGGCCCGCTCTCGATGGAGCTGACGGTCAACGTCGGCCGCGGCTACGTCCCCGCCGAGCGCAACAAGACGCCGGGGATGTCGATCGGGACGATCCCCATCGACGCGCTCTTCTCGCCGGTCCGCAAGGTCAACTACACCGTGACCAACGCGCGCGTCGGTCAGCAGACCGACTACGACAAGCTCACGCTCGAAGTGTGGACGAACGGGAGCGTGAAGCCCCAGGACGCGGTCGCCTACGCGGCCAAGATCCTGAAGGAGCAGCTCTCGATCTTCATCAACTTCGAAGAGGCCGAAGAGGCGCAGTACGCTCCTTCGGGCGCCGAAGAAGAGCCGCTCAACGAGAACCTCTTTCGCAGCGTCGACGAGCTCGAGCTCAGCGTTCGCAGCGCGAACTGCCTGCAGAACGCGAACATCCAGCTCATCGGCGAGCTCGTTCAGCGCACCGAGCAAGACATGCTCAAGACGAAGAACTTCGGCCGCAAGAGCCTCAAGGAGATCAAAGAGATCCTTGCGAACATGGGCCTCTCGCTCGGCATGAAGATCGACAGCTGGCCCCAGATGCTCGAGCGCTGGAAGCAGCAGCAGCAGCAAAACTAACGATCGAGTAAGCCGAGGAAGCGATGCGCCACAAGAATTCGGGTCGCAAGTTCGACCGAAACACCAGCAGCCGGCGCGCCATGTTGCGCAATCTGACGGCCAACTTGATCTTGCACGAAAAGATCGAGACCACCGACGCGAAGGCCAAGGAGTTGCGGCGTGTCGCCGAGCGACTCATCACCAAGGCTCGACGCCTGGGGACGGTCGCGTACACGGTGCAGGCGGAGCTCTCTCCGGCTGACCGCGCGCGCCGGCTCGCCGCATCGCGGATGATCGCCGCCTACATTCCCCGCTTCGGCGTTCGCGTCGAGACGGGCGGGGCGACCAAGCGCGTCGATCTCGTCGAGAAGGTGCTGCTCGACCTCTCGCGCCGCTTCGCGACGCGACCGGGCGGGTACACGCGCATCGTCAAGTTCGGCCCGCGCCGCGGCGACAACGCCCCGATTTCGCTCATCGAGCTCCTCGGCGACGGGTCCGACGAGGCCGAGGTGGCCGGCACCAGCGGCGCGAAAGCGACCGCGTCGTCCACGAAGACCGCGACGGCCGCGGCGCCCACGGCGGGAGCCAAGGTCGAATAGCCAACGCCTCTCTCTCGCTCGAGAGGGAGAGAAAGCGCCGCAGAGCCGCAAAGGGCGCAGAGGGCAGAAGGTTTTGCGGGCGCTCGGCGCACTGGCGCAGATCGGATCCGCCGCGCAGCTAGCGAGCCTTCGACCCCAATCTCTGCTCTGTGTCCTCTGCGCCTCCGCGGCTTCTCCTTCTCTCCCAAGGGGAGCCAGAAGTTTGCCGGAAGTCTGCGGATTCGCTAGTTGAAATACCGGAAGGCGAAGCTCGGATACCACGGCCATGGCGACGAAGCGTGTTCAGGTCATCGTCCGCGGACGGGTCACGGGTGTTTTCTTTCGAGCCGCCACCCAGCGCGAGGCGCGTCGATTGGGGGTCACCGGCTGGGTCAAGAACCGGCCCGACGGCACCATCGAGATCGTCGCCGAGGGTGAAGAAGAGGCCATCAAGGAGATCGTCTCCTGGGCCCACCACGGGCCCTCGGCCGCGCGGGTCGACGACATCGACGTGCGCTGGCGCGGGTATACCGGTGAGTTCTCGGACTTTCGCATCATCGCCTGACGCGCATGGGCGAGGGACGCGGCGAGGGGACGCGGCGAGGGGACGCGGCGAGGGGACGCGGCGAGGGGACGCAAGTGGGCGTCGTCGAGACCTCGGTCGAGGGCGTGGGGCTCCACTCGGGTCGACGGGTCCGCGTGGTGCTGCGCGCGCGAAGGGGACCGGTCACCGTTCGCGTCGCCGCGATCGAGGCGCACATCGACGAGCTCTCGGTCGCGTCGACGTCACGCGCGACGTCCGTCGAAGCGCACGGGGGAGCGCTCCGGCTCGGGACCGTCGAGCACGCGTTCGCCGCGCTCGGCGGGCTCGGGATCTACGAAGGCCTCGGGCTGGACGTCGTGGGCCCCGAGTTGCCGCTCCTCGACGGCGGCGCGTCGGCCTGGTGCGACGCCATCGACGCGCTCGGCGTGGCCGCGTCGACGCCTCGAGCCCGGGTGGCCCGGCGGGCGGTCTTCGACATCGGGTCGAGCCGCTACGAGTTCACGCCCGGCGACCGCGTCGCGCTCGAGGCGCGACTCGAACTCGACGGGTTCGACGAGCGCGTCGTGGCGCCGGAGGCGCGCTGGGACGGGACCCCCGCGGACTTCCGCGCGCGCATCGCGCCGGCGCGCACGTTCGCGCTCGGGTGCCATCTCGATGAGCTGGCGGCCGCGGGGCTCGCGCGCAACGTCGATCCCGAGTCGGTCGTGGTCCTCACGCCAAGCGGGGCTCATTACGCGGGCCGGCCGTTCGAACCCGACGAGCCCGTTCGCCACAAGCTGCTCGACCTGATCGGGGACCTCTACCTCTACGGCGGGCCTCCGGTGGGGCACGTGCGAGCCGTTCGCCCGGGGCACGCCGCGAACGCCGAGGTCATGCGGCGGGCGCGCGAAGAGGGGGTCGTCATCGGCCCGTAACGTCACCGCAGGGATGTTAGAAGCGGGGGGTGCGCGTCTTCTCGGGGCGGAGTGCAGCCGCTGCGCTCGCGACGTCTGCGGCGATCGCCGGGACGTGCGGGCCCGTGCCCGCGTTCGGCGCGGACACGGGCGGGCGCCCGGACAGCTCCACGGAAACGGACCCGTACGCCGTGCCGGCGGCGCCCCGGCCGCCGACGCTTCCCGAGCTGACCCACTCCGAGACCGAAGGGACGCTCGAGGCCACGGCCGGAGCGATCTTGCCGAACACGGGCGGCGGGTTCACGCACGCGTACGCGCAGCGGCTGAGCGTCGAGGTCCCCGTGGGGCTGCGTCGCTGGTACGTGGGCGCCGAGTACGAGCTTGCCACCGGCGACGGCCGCGTGGTGAGCGGCAACCTCGCGCTCGGCGGCCGCACGCTCTGGGCGACGCGTACGGGCCTGGCCTTCGGTGGGGGCCTGAGCCTCATCGTGCCGACGGCGGTCTTCGACACCCAGGGGCCGGCGGCGTCCACGGCGCTCGCCGCGGCCACGCTCCGGCCGTGGGACGTATCGTTCTTCACGCCCAGCGCCTTCGGCGCGCGGCCCTTCGTCGACGTGCGAGCCATCGACGGCAAGTTCGTCGCGCAGTTTCGGCAGTCCCTCGACGTGCTCGACACCGGCGGCAGGCTCGCGCTCTACGCGACCGTGGGGGTTTACCTCGGCCTCTGGGCCACCCACGAGATCGCCGCCGGCATCGAGGCCTTCGAGGCGTACGCCATCAGCGTCGACAATGTCGACGACGGCAAGCGAGCCACGGTCGTCATCTCCCCGAACGTGCGCCTGGTCTTGCCGTGGGTCGAACCCGCCATCAGCGCTTTCACGAACATCGGCACCCCGCTGCAGGGCGCGAGCGACCGCATCTGGGGCTTCCGCCTCGCCTTCACCGTGGTCTACGACCCGAGCCGCGCCCTGGGCGTCCGCACCAAGGCCAGCGACGACAGCCCCCCCGCCGCTCCCCCCGGCACGATGGTCCCTACCGGCTCCGTTCGCTGAACGCTCCGCCCGGGGGAGGGAGATGGGCCGCAGAGGGCGCAGAGCAGAGAGGGGGGTCGAAGGCTCGCGCCTGCGCGGCGGATCCGATCTGCGCTAGCGTGCCCAGCGCGCGCAAAACCCTCTGCGCCCTCTGCGCCCTCTGCGGCCCATCTCTCCTCTCGGCCAGAGCGCTCAGTCGTCGGGCAGAGCCGTCAGTTGATGGCGGTCTGGCTCTCGGTTTGTTTGCGGCCTTCGGCGCGGCCCCGAGCGGTCTGGCGCTCGAGGGCGGCTCGCACGAAGCGCGCGAAGAGAGGGTGCGGGGCCGCGGGGCGGCTCTTGAACTCGGGGTGGAACTGGCAGCCGACGAAGAACGGGTGATCGCGGAGCTCGACCATCTCGACGAGGCGCTTGTCGGGCGACGTACCGCTCAGGACCAGGCCGGCCGCCGCCAGCTTCTCGCGGTAGTCGTTGGCGAACTCGTAGCGATGCCGGTGACGTTCGCTGATCTCGGTCGTGCCGTAGGCGTCGGCCGCGATCGTTCCCGGAACCAGGACGCACGGGTACGCGCCGAGGCGCATCGTCGCGCCCTTCATTCGCACGCCGCGCTGGTCGGGCATGAGATCGATCACCGCGTGGGGCGTGTCCTTGTCGAACTCGCTCGAGTTGGCGCCCGCGAGGCCCGCGACGTCTCGCGCGAACTCGATCACCGCGAGCTGCATGCCAAGGCAGATGCCGAAGAAGGGGACGCGGTTCGTTCGCGCGTAGCCGATCGCGGCGATCTTTCCCTCGGTCCCGCGATCGCCGAAGCCCCCGGGCACGAGCACCGCGTCGAGGCCCGAGAGCAGCGCTTCGGGGCCCTGCTGCTCGACCTGCTCGGAGTCGATGTACTCGAGCTCGACCTTGCACTCGTTGTCGAGCCCGCCGTGGACGAGCGCCTCGTGGAGCGACTTGTACGAGTCCTTGAGATGAACGTACTTGCCCACGATGCCGATCTTGATCGTCCCGCGCGGCGCGTTCTTGAACCGGCTGACCACGCGCTGCCACGAGACGAGGTCCGGCGCGCGGCTCCAGATGTTCAGGCGCTCGCAGATCAGCTCGTCGAGGCCCTCGGCGTGCAGCATCAGCGGCACTTCGTAGATGCAGTTGACGTCCATCGCGCCGATGACGGCTTCGACGGCGACGTTCGAGAAGAGCGCGATCTTGTCCTTGACCGCCCGCGACAGCGGCATCTGCGTCCGGCAGAGGAGCACGTCGGGCTGGATGCCGATCTCGCGCATCTCTTTGACCGAGTGCTGCGTGGGCTTCGTCTTCAGCTCGCCCGCCGTCGGGATGTACGGCACGAGCGTCACGTGGATGTTGAGTGCGTTCTGCGGGCCCGCCTCGAGCTTCATCTGGCGAACGGCCTCGAGGAACGGCAGCGACTCGATGTCGCCCGCGGTGCCGCCGATCTCGATGATCGCGACGTCGACCCCCTCGGTCGCGTCGCGCACGCGGCTCTTGATCTCGTCGGTGATGTGCGGGATCACCTGCACCGTCGCCCCGAGGTACTCGCCGCGTCGCTCCTTCGAGATGACGCTCTCGTAGATGCGCCCCGTGGTGAAGTTGTGCTGCCGGGTCATGCGCGCCGTGGTAAAGCGCTCGTAGTGCCCGAGATCGAGATCCGTCTCGGCGCCGTCGTCGGTGACGAACACCTCGCCGTGCTGGTAAGGGCTCATCGTCCCGGGATCGACGTTGATGTAGGGGTCGAGTTTCACGTGCGTGACCCTCAACCCGCGCGCTTCCAGCAGCGCTCCCACCGACGCACTGGCGAGCCCCTTCCCGATGGAAGAGACCACGC
>CALFNG010000431.1 GCA_937902985.1 uncultured Myxococcales bacterium | reverse complement strand
GGTCGCGGGCACGCAAACCTGCGGCGTGCGAATGCCCCAGAACAGGACCCCGCTCTCGGCTGCGAACATCGCGCTCATCAAGAACTGGATCGATCAAGGCGCGATGAACAACTAGAGATCGCGGCGTCCGCGTAGTCGCCGCTCGCTCGCTCGACGGTCACTCGGCAAGGGCAGCGTCGGGCGCGGTTCCCGAGACGGGTGCGCCGGCGACCGCGGACGGCGTGGCGACCGGCGCCTTGTAGCGGAGCGCGGGGATGAGCCGCCCGAGGAACCGCAGCGCCCCGTGGTCGTTCATCCAGAGCGCATAGGCCACGTACGTCGGATCGCGCGACAGGTGCCGCTCTTCGGTTCGCGCGCGCAGGAAGTACATCGTGTTCACGCAGCCGAGCGCGATGCAGTGATGCACGGCGTCGAGCACGCCCGTGTGGGGAATGAACGGGATCGACACCAACCACCACGACAGGTTCTTGGTCACGTACGCCGGGTGCTTGGTGAAGCGATAGGGTCCGTTGGTCAGGATTCCGCGGTGCGTGAGGTTCGAGAAGCGAACCCCGAAGGCCACGGTGGCGAGCGTATACGTGCCGATCAAGAGCACGATCGTACCCGCCCAGACCCAGCGCAGGGTGGGCCACGCGGCGAGCCACGCGCCGAAGCCGTAGTCGCTCGAGTAGCGTACGAACTGCGTCTCCATCAGGCTGTAAAACGGCTGGTAGCAAAAGAGCGCCACCACCCACCCGACCATCGTGGGCTCGGCCGAGCGAATGTGGGTGTCGATGACGCGCAGCGAGAGCGCGTAGCCCGCGGTGGCCAAGATGAGATCGACGCCGAAGATGATCTCGTAAAAGAAGTCGTAGAGCTTCAGGTTCGACCAGTCGATGACGGTGAAGTCGAAGTGAATGAGGCTCTTCATCTGGCCGTGCATCCACACCATCATCAGCGGCAGAAAGAACGCCTTCACGAGCCAGCCGCGGAAGTGATTCGCCACTTCGGGGCCGCGCACGTCTTTGGTGTGGCCGAGAACGGCGCGGCCCACTTGCCAGTAGGCGTCGCGCGGCTGTCGCATGACGCCGTCGACGAGGGTCACGTAGGCCGGCGTCGCCACAGCGAGGGGCGCCCACAGGCGGCGAAGGATCCGGTAGAACGGGTCGTAGAACGCGCCGTGGTATTCGGGCAGCTGCCAGTACGCGAACGCGATGAGCCCGACGGTGACCGCGAGCCCGAGGAGCTTGGTGGCGACGCGAGGGTAGTCCGGCGCGAACGTCTGGTCCCAGTCGAGCCCCGTGGTGGCTCGGCGATGGACCCGGAGGACCAGGACGTCGAGGACCACGATCGGCACGGAGACGGCCGCGAGAATCGCCAGCACGTCGTCCTGCAAAGACAGCGACAGCCGCCGCAAGACGAAGAGCGTGCCCAACAAACACGCGAGACCAACGACGTTGATGCCGAAGTGGGTCACGGACGCAGGGAGCTGCGGCTTTGCTTCGGACGAGGCGCCGTTCTTCATGATCGCCGCGAGTGTACTCGACGCGAGGCCGTCCGCGACTCTACAAGCCTGCGTCATGAGTTCGTCGCGCCGCGTCGCATGGCTGCTCTTCGCCGTCGCCTGGGGGGCGAACCATTTCGTGCCGTTGCTCCTCGAGTACCGCGCGCACCTCGCGCTCTCGTCGGTCGAGCTCGCGATCCTCTTCGGCGTCTACGCGGTGGGCCTCGTGCCCGGGCTCCTTCTCGGGGGGCCGCTCTCCGATCGACGGGGGCGCCGCGCGGTCGTCTTGCCCGCGTCGGTCGTCGCGCTAGCGGGAACGTGCCTGCTCGCCGGCGGCCAGGTCGGGTTCGGCGTCCTCCTCGCGGGGCGGTTCGTCGTGGGTCTCGGCGCCGGCGCCACGTTCACTGCGGGGACGGCCTGGCTCCAGGACCTGGCGGGCGGCGAGGCGGCCGGCACCGGCCCCCGCCGCGCGGCCGTCGCGCTCTCGAGCGGCTTCGGCGGCGGTCCGCTTCTGACCGGAGTCCTCGCCCAGTGGCTGCCATGGCCGATGCAGCTCCCGTACGCCGTGCACGCCGCGGTCCTCGTCGCCACGATCGTCGCCGTCGTTCTCGCGCCGCGCTCGGAGCCCGCCGGCGACGCCCCGCATCGCTCGCCGACCGCCGCTACGAACCCGAGCCGGGCCGGCCGCGAAGCGAGCCAGGGCCGCCGACGGCTCCCGAGCGGCTTCGCGACCGTGGCCGTCGTGGCGCCGTGGGTCTTCGTCCTGCCTTCGGTCTCGAGCGCGGTCCTCCCGGGGCTCGTCCGGGCGAAGCTCGGGGCGTTCGCGGTCGTGTTCGCGGGACTCGTCACCGGCTCGACGCTCCTGTCCGGCGTCCTCGTTCAGCCCGTTCTCCGCGCCTGGCGCCCGCCCAGCGCGAACACGTTCGGCCTGTCGATGGGCGTCGTCGGCCTGCTCTGCGCAGCCCTCGCGGCGAAGACAGGCTCGCCGTTCGCCGTCCTCGTCGCCGCGCTGCTGCTCGGAGCCGGGTACGGCGGCTGCTTGATCGCGGGGCTTCGATTCATCGAGACGCGCGGCAGCCCCGAGACGCGAGGGCGCCTGACCGGAATCTTCTACGCGCTCACGTACGTGGGCTTTGCGTGGCCGCTCGCGCTCGCCGCGATCGCCCGTCGCATTGGCGACGTCCCCAGCCTGCTCGTCACCTGGACGCTGTGCGTGCTCGTTCTCGCGTGGAGCGCCTGCTCGAACCACAAGACCTCGAAGGAGAGGGAGACGGGCCGCAGAGGCGCAGAGAGCGCAGGGCAGTGATAGGGGCGGCGCATCTCGCTCTCGCGCGGCGTCGGTCCGGCGAGGGCCGTGCCGAGCTCGGCCGAAACGTACACGCAATCTTCTGCCTGCTACGTTT
The DNA here is from genome assembly GCA_937902985.1 of uncultured Myxococcales bacterium. Lineage (GTDB taxonomy): Bacteria > Myxococcota_A > Polyangia > Polyangiales > Polyangiaceae > Palsa-1150. The sequence continues at coordinate 16,708 of CALFNG010000431.1, read as the reverse complement.
TGAAGAGTCGTCGTGTGGAACTACTCCGTTCAGTTTCGCACGCTCCACGGGTACCGCCGCGCGTTCGTCCGCGTGGGGCAGGGGCCGGTCTTGCTCCTCATTCACGGGATCGGCGACAGCTCGGCGACCTGGGACCACCTCTTGCCGTTCCTGGCGCTCGACCACACGGTCATCGCTCCCGATCTGCTCGGACACGGCGCGTCCGACAAACCGCGCGCAGATTACTCCGTCGCGGCCTACGCCAACGGCATGCGCGATCTCCTGAGCGTGCTCGGCGTCGACCGCGCGACCGTCGTCGGCCACTCGCTCGGCGGCGGCGTCGCGATGCAGTTCGCTTACCAGTACCCGGAGCGGTGCGAGCGCCTCGTCCTCGTCAGCACCGGCGGCGTCTCGAACGAGGTTCATCCCCTCCTTCGCCTGGCCTCTCTGCCCGACGCCGATCTGCTCTTGCCGCTCGTGGGCTACGACTTCACGCGCTTCGCTGTGCGCGCGGTCTTCAAGGCGTTCCAGAGGCTCGGAACGGATCTGGGACGCGACGCCGCCGACTTTCTGCGCGTCTTCGACACGCTGCCCGACGCGACCGCTCGAAGCGCGTTCGTCCGGACGCTGCGCGCGGTCATCGATCATCGCGGTCAGGTGATCACGATGCTCGACCGCTGCTACCTCACGCGCGGAATGCCGACCTTGCTCGTCTGGGGCGCGCACGACGCCATCATCCCGATCAGCCACGCTCGCCTCGCGCACGCCGCGATGCCCGGGAGCCGGCTCGAGACGTTCGAGGACGCGGGGCACTTTCCCCACCACGCCGCGCCGGGTCGCTTCCTCGAAGTGCTTCGCGACTTCCTCGCGACCACGGCCCCCGCGATCCACAGCAGCGAGCAGTGGCGCGAGCTCTTGCGAGCCGGCCGACTGGGCCTGCCGGAGCCGCTGGCGTCGGAGCTCGCCGAAAGGACCGCCACTCATTCGGCCACGGGGACGTAGCCCTGATACGGTCGCGCCGCTCGTCGACACGGGCGACCAGCCTCGGCGCGCCGGGTGCGGCGCTCCGTGCGACCGAACGCGACGGTGACGTCGTGCTCTCGACCGCCGGCAACGGCGCGTTCCAGCGGCAGGCGCCGCTGCCGCGCTCAGCGAGCCGCGTTCCTGTTCGTCGCTTTTAGCGTGCGACCCGTGGGTTCGATCGCTCCGCTGGCGTTGACGACCGGGCCCGATTCGACCGTCGCCGAGGCGAGGGGGGTGGGCGCTTCGACCGCGTTGCCCTTGGCGTCGCGCCACGTGCCGGGCGCCTGCCAGAGCCGTCCGTCTTCGCCGCGAACGACGACCCACGGCGAAAAGGTCTCGCCCGGCGGCGGAACGACCCAGCGGCCAGGCATCCACGCCCACCGGGCGCGACGCCAGGTCCACTCGCCGTCGATCCACACGACGCCCGAGCCTGGCCTCGGCGGCACCGACTCGACGCGGGCCGGCGGCGGTGGCGCCCGTAGCTCGACGAGCGCGCTGGTCGGCTGCGCCGAGTAGGGCGGTCGAGGAAAACGGCCGCCGCACGCAGCCAGCAGCGATCCCACGATCGCGAGTGCGAGGCGCATGCGCTACTTCTAACCGCGACCCGCGCGATGCGCATGCCTGTCTTCTTCCGCGTCTTCCTCCGCGTCTTCCCCCGTTTCGCGCTCCTCGCATTCGCGGCGTCTCTCGGGAGCGCGGGGTGCGGGTCGGTGCCGAACGGTCAGACCGCCGTCGACGCGGTCCGGGTGCACGGCACGCACGCCATCGATCCGGACGACATCACCGACCGGCTCGCGACCGCGGAGACCCCCAAGTTCCTCGGGCTCTTCCGCGGCTGGGTCTACGACTACGCCCTCTACGACGAGTCGGTGCTCCAGCGCGACCTCGCGCGGATCGAGCGCTACTACCGGGGACGCGGCTTCCTCGAGGCGCGCGCGCGGGCGGCCCGGGTCACGCACCTGAGCGCGCAGCACGTGCGGGTCGACATCGTCGTCGAAGAGGGGCCGCCCACGGTCAATCGCCTCGTGCAGGTCGACGGGCTCGACGCCCTCCCCGCGGTCGACGCCGACGCGGTCCGCGCGGCGGCGCGAGACGCCCTCCCGAGCGACGCCCGCTTCGACGAGGACGCCTACAAGAGATCGCAAGACGCGGTCACGCGCGAGCTGCAAGACCGCGGGTTTGCCTATGCCAAGCTCAAGGTCGACGCTCAGGCCGACCTCGGCGCGCACGCGATCGACTACCACTTCACCGTGACGCCCGGCATCCACGCGGTCTTCGGCGCGGTCACGCTCCAAGGCCTGGGCCCCGACGCGGCGGGGTCCAAACCATCTTACGTCGACGAGAAGCCGATCCGCCGTGCGATCGACATCAAGGAAGGCGAGACGTACTCCGCTCGGGCGATCGAGTCGGCGACGCAGGCGCTCCTCGATCTCGAGGTCTTCAGCTCGGTCACGATCGAGCCGACCCTCTCGGATCCGCCGACGCCCGTCATTCCCCTCGTCGTGCGCCTCGAACCCGCCAAGCTCCGGCTGACCCGGCTCGGGGGCGGCGCCGAGTTCGACGCTATCAAGACCGACGTCCATGCGCTGCTCGGGTGGGAGGACCACGACTTCCTCGGCGGCCTCCGCGATTTCTCCGTCGAGCTGAAGCCGGGGGTCGTCTTGTACCCGGTGCGGATCGGCGACTGCTGCACCGTCGACAGTCTGCTCCCCGAAGAGCGCCTGCGCTTTCAGCTGCGCCAGCCCGGGTTCATCGAGGCGCGCACGGTCGGGTTCGTGCAGCCCGAGTTCAACATCTACCCGCTGCAGCTCCAGGCCAACCCGGACAAGAACGACCCGGTGGTCGGGTACATCGAGCCGAAGGCGGCCGTCGGCCTCAATCGCCGCTTCGGAAAGCACGTCAACGCGACGCTCTCGTACAACGTCCAGGCCGAGCTTCCGTTCGCGTACGTGAACAAGCCCGACTCGGATCTCGCGAACCTCAAGGACATCCTCCTTCTCTATCCGCAGCTCACCACCACGCTCGACCTGCGCGACAACCCCGTCCACCCGCACTCGGGCGTGTACCTCTCGAACGACTTCCAGGTGGCCGGCTTCCCTGGAACCGGCCTGCCGACCGACGTTCGCATTCAACCCGAGGTGCGCGCGTACGTGCCCCTGGCCCGCGACATCACGCTCGCCGTGAAGGGCAAGCTCGGGTTCCTCTTCGGCGCGAGCTACGGCGGCGACTATCGGGCCGATCTCAAGGACGTTCACGACCACAACGAGTCGGCGGTGCAGAGCGGCGCGAAGTTCAACACCGACCTGCAGACGGTCTATTTTCGCGGCTTCTTCTCCGGCGGTCCGAGCGCCAACCGCGGCTTCCCGCTGCGCGGCGTGTCGCCGCACGGGATCGTGCCGTTCCTCAGCCCCGTGACCGGCGGCTCGCAGGTCAGCAATTGCCTCACCAACGGGACAATCAATCTCGCGTGCTCGATTCCGCTCGGGGGGTTCTCGCTGTGGGAAGCCTCGATCGAGACGCGCTTCGACGTCAGCGGACCGCTGGGGCTGGTCGTCTTCTGCGACACGGGAGACGTGTCTTCGCGAGAGTTCGATCTCCGCCTCGACCACTTGCACATGTCGTGCGGCGGAGGCGTGCGCTACCAGACTCCCGTGGGCCCCGTGCGCTTCGACGTCGGCTATCGGGTGCAGCCGCTGCAGGTCCTCGGCGCCGCCACGGGCTCGGACGCCTTTCGCGAAGACCCGAACGAGGGCATTCAGCCCACGTTCTTCCAGCTGCCCATCGTGCTCGCGTTCGGGATCGGGGAGGCCTTCTGAATGGTGCGGGCCGTGGCGCGCGGCGTCGGACGGGCTGTCGGCAAGGGCGTCGGCGTCGCCGTCGTCTTCGTTCTGGCCGCGGTCGTCGGGCTCGTGGTGCACGTCGACGTCCCGGCGGCCCGGCGGGCGATCGTCGAGCGCGTCAACGGCCTGCTCATGCCGATCTTCGCAGGGCGCCTCACGATCGTGCGCGTCGGCGGGGTCGGTCTGTCGGGGGTCGAGTTCGCCGATGTGCGCGTCGAGGATCCCGACGGCCAGCTCGTGATCGACACGACCGGGCTCACCGCCCGCATCGCGACGGTGACGCTCCTTCGATCGCTCGTCGGCGGCGGCGACATCGTCATCGACATTCCACGGGTCTCGATCGCCCGCGCGCACGTCGCACTCGACGCCGACACGGTCCAGGACCTCCGGATCGGAAAGGCCTTCGTTCCGCGACCGACCCCGCAGACGGGACCGTCCGGTCCCGGCCGTCGCGTCCGCCTGACGATCCACGACATTCACGTGGGCCACGCGTCCGTGCGCGGCCAACCCCCGGGCCTCCCGCCGCTCGACGCGGACGTCGATGACACCGGCGCTTCGCTCCTCTTCGTGAACGACAAGCTCACCGTCGACGTCACCTGCGCCCGATGGGAGGGGCGGGGCGTCCCCGGCTTCCCCGAGGAGCACGCTCACGGAGACGCCGTCGTGCACCTCGCGCTCCCGTCGGACTCGGGGCGCGCCGTCGGCCTTCGCGTGACGACGCACGGCGTGCTCGGGACCCTCGCCGTGAACGGCGACGTCGCCTACGACAGCGGCGACCTCGATGCCTCCGCTGACGTGCCGCTCGCGACCCCGGAGCAAGTGCGGGCGGTCCTGCCCGCCTGGCCGATCACCGTTCCGGTGCAGGCGCACGCCGAGGCGCACGGGCCGGTCGGCGGCGCGGCGCGCCTCGCGACCCGCGCGCATGCGTCGTTCGGGAAGACCACGCTCGACCTCGAAGGTCCGGTGACGCTCGCGCCCTCGCCGGGCGCGTCGCTGCACGTCGATGCCCGGAGCCTCGACGCGAGCGCGTTCGCCCCCTCGGCCCCGCCCTCCGACGTGTCGGTGACCGGCGACGTGTCCGTCGTCACCAGGACCGACGGCTCGCTCGACGCCAGGGCCGTCCTCGACGCGGGGCCGGGCACGGTCGGGCCCGCGCAGACGCCGGCGTTCGCGCTCACGGCCAACCTGGCGCGCAAGCCGTCACCCGGGGGAGAGATCGAGGCGACGGCGCATGCCGTGATCCGCGAGCCGGGCGCGGCGACGACGCTGAGCGTGCGCCTCTTGCCGTCGAAGGGCGATCTCCGGCTCGCGTTTCTAGCCGAGACGAACGCGTCGAACCTCGCGCGCGTGAGGCTCCTCCGGAGTCTTGGCGTCCCGATGAGCGGCGGCGCGCTGGCCCGCGCCGACGGGACGATCGATCTCCTGAGGGGCACCCTCGACGCGCGGGTCGCGGCGTCCGCCGAGTCGCTCGAGGTCGCCGGTCTGCGCGCGACCACGGCGCACGCCGATTTGCACGCGTTCGGCCCGATCGGCGACCCGTCCCTCGAGGTGCAAGTGAGCGGCGAGGAGGTCGACGTGGCTCGCCTGCAGTGCTCGTCGCTGAGCGCGCGGGCCAAGCTCCGGCTCGGTGACGGCGTCTCCCTTGCCAACGTGGACCTCTCCGCGCGCGCATCGGAGCAGCACGCGCGGGTCCAGGCCAGGCTCGTTCGCGTGGCCGCCGACGGCATCCAGGTCGAAGACGCGGTGATGAAGGGGTTCGGCGCGCCGGTGGAGGTGACCCTGCGCATCGCGCCCGGTCGCCTCTACGTCAAGGCGCGGACCGGCGAGCTCGAGCTCGCCCGCATCGCCCGCTTCACGCGCGTCCCCATCGTGCAGGGCGGTCGCGTGTCGCTCGACGTCGACGCCACCCTGACGAAGAGCGCCGCCGACGGCCGCGTGGCCATGGACTTGTCCAAGGGAGCCTTTGCCGGCCTCGCCGACGTCGACGCGCACGTCGAGGTGACGCTGCACGGGCGGCAGGCCGCGGGCATGATCACCGCGCGCGTGGCCGACATCGGCTCGCTCGACGTGCGGTCCACGTCGGTGCAGCTCGGCTCCGAGGACGCCCTCTCGCGGTCGTCGTGGCGTCGCGCCTGGGGAGCCGTCGTCGTCAACGCGCACGTGGTCTTGCCGAAGCTCGTCGCCGCCCTTCCCCCGGGTTCGTCGCCTTTCAAGGAGGTGGAGGGCGTACTCGACGTCACCGCCCACATCGCGCGCGAGTCGAGTGCCGACGCGACGCCCGGAGTCGAGGGGACCGCCGCGACCACCGGCCTCGTGCTCGCCGGCGGCGAGGGGTCGCGCGCCTGGCGGCTCGAAGGCATCGACCCGACGATCCGTCTGACGGTGGACGACGACACCGGCGAGACGGCGCTCGAGGCGTCGATTCGCGACGCGATCGGACCGATCGTCGAGATGTCAGCGACGTCTTCGAATGTCCCCTACGGCAAGATCTTCAGCGCCGAAGACGCGGGCGAGGCTCTTCGCGCGATGCCTTTCGAGGCGCACCTCGACGTGCCCGGGCGCAAGCTGCAATCGCTGCCGCCGGCCCTGGGACTGAGCGACCTTCGCGGCCAGCTCCAGGCCAACGTCGACTGGCGCGGCGCCGTTTCGAGCCCGACGCTCGAGGCGACCGCCACGCTGAAGCGCGGCCGGGTCGACCCCACCGCGTCGTCGCTCCCCGTCGATCTCGACTTCTCGGGCGCGTACGACGGCGCGCACGGCACCGCCACCGTGCAGGCCACCAACAAGGACAAGGTCGTCCTCGACGCCAGCGTGACGGGAGACGCCCGCGCCTCCGACGTGGTCGCGGGGTTCGCCGGGGCGCCGGTGCCGTGGACCGCGTCGGCGCGCGCGAAGCTCGACGGACTGCCGCTGCGCTCGTTCACGTTCCTGAGCGACCGGCAGGTCCGTGGAAAAGCGAGCGGCGAGCTCACGCTCGACCGCCTGCACGACGACGCGCGCGCCACCCTGAGCGTGGCGTTCGACGGGCTCACGGTCGGCGACGTCGCGTGCCGGGCCGCCAGCGTGAAGGCCGTCCTCGACGGCCACGCCTTCGACGCGGCCGCGCGCCTCGATCAGACCGATCAGCAGAATGGCTTCCTCGAGGCCCACGTGCACGCGGGCACGCGCTGGGGCAAGGCGCTCGTTCCGAGCCTCGACGAGACCCAGGCGGCGGAGATCACGCTGGCCGCCGTGCAGTTTCGCGCCGGGCTGCTCTACCCCTTCGTCTCAGGGTTGTTCGCGTCGCTCGACGGACGGATCGACGCCGCCGCCCGCATCGGGTTCGATCCCGGGGCAGGCGAAGCGCACCCGCAAGGTACGATCAAGTTGACCGATGGCTCGTTCGAACTCGCCGCCCTGGGCGGCGAGTTCGCCGACATCTCGGCGCAGCTGTCCTTGACGCCCGACGGCCTGCTCACGCTCCACGACGCCGTCGCCTACGGCGTGACGGGCAGGCTCGAAGCGGCGGCCACGGCGCGGCTCAAGGGCTTCGCCTTCGCCGGCGCGCGCGCGACCGTGCAGGTGCCGAAGAACGAGGCGATCCCCGTGGTGTTCGATGGCGTCCAGATGGGCATGCTCGACGGCCACTTCGACATCGCCGCCGCCCTCACGCCCGCGCGCGACCGGCTCGACGTGACGGTCGACGTCCCGACCTTGAACATGGACCTGCCCGCGTCGGGGACCCACGACGTCCAGGCGCTCGGCGACATCGAGAACGTGGCCACCGGCGTCATGCGTGGCGAAGAGGGGTTCGTCGAGGTACCGCTCGACGCCACCGTCGACACCGGAAGCGGCGAGACGCCGCGGATGCCCATCCGGATCACGGTCAACCTCGGAAAGAACGTCGAGGTCTCGCGCGGCCCCGACCTCGACGTGCGACTCACCGGACAGCCCGTGGTGACGATCGCCGACGAGGTCCAGGTCACCGGCCAGATCCAGATCTCGCGCGGCACCATCGACGTGAACGGCAAGCCCTTCGAGATCGAGAACGGTACGGTGACGTTCACCGGCGACGATCCGGGCAATCCGCAGGTGGTCCTGACGGCCGGGTGGACCGCAGCGGACGGGACGCGCGTGTACGCCGACTTCTCGGGCCCGCTCAAGAACGGCAAGGTGACGCTCCGTTCGGACCCGCAGCTCCCGGGCGGCGAGAACGACATCCGCGCGCTCTTGCTCTTCGGCACGACCGAGTCCGACACGACCGCCGGCCAGCAGGCGGCGCCGGTCGCAGGCGCCGCGGGGGGCGTGGCGACGCAGCCCATCAACCGCGCCCTCAGCGGCGTCAACCGCGCGCTCGACAAGTTCGGCCTCGCCGGCGGAATCTCGGCGAAGATCGACACGTCGCAGGCCAACCCGCGACCCGAGGTCGAGGTCCAGATCGCGCGCGACATCTCGCTGCAGGTCGCGTACGTGCTCGGCGTCCCGGTGCCGGGCGCGAACCCGGACACGTACTACGCGACGCTCAACTGGCGGTTCTTGCGGGCCTGGTCGCTCGAGGCCACGCGCGGCGACCAGGGGACGTCGATCCTCGACCTCATCTGGCAGCACCGCTATTGACCCGCATGGAGCCGCATGGAGCGGCACGGATCGAGACCGACCGATGACGCGCGACGAAGGGGTGATGGCCGCGGTCGTGCTCTCGTTCGCGGCGCTGGTCACGGCGCACCTGACGCTCGTCGCCGGGCTCGCGGGCCGGTCCCCGCGGTGGCGGGCCGCGGTGGCCGCGGTGGTCGCGCCGCTGGCGCCCTACTGGGGTTTCCGATCGAAGATGGGCGCCCGGGCGGGGATCTGGGTCGCGAGCGCGGCCGTGTACATCGTGGCCCGCATCCTGGCGAGACGATGAGCGCCCGCTAAGGATCCTTCATGGCGACGCCCTCCCGCATGCTCGCGCTCGGAACGCCCCTCCCGGCTGCTCGCCTGACCAACGTGGTCGACGGAACGACCGTCGACCTGACCGCGCTGGCCGAGGGCAAGCGCGGAACCCTGGTCGCGTTCATCTGCAACCACTGCCCGTACGTCGTTCACCTGCGGAAAGAGCTCGTGGGCGCCGCTCACGACGCGCAGAGCCGCGGCTTCGCGGTGGTCGCGATCAACTCGAACGACGCCGACGACTATCCGCAAGACGGCCCCGAGCCGATGGCGCGCCTCGCGAAGGCCGAGAAGTGGGGCTTCCCGTTTCTCTTCGACGCGTCGCAAGACGTCGCCCGCGCGTTCGGCGCCGAGTGCACCCCGGACCTCTTCCTCTTCGATGCGGCGGGCAAGCTCGCCTACCGGGGCCAGTTCGACGACAGCCGGCCCTCGAACGGAAAGCCCGTCACCGGCCGGGATCTCCGGGCGGCCGTCGACGCGGTGGCCTCCGGGCAGGCGCCGGCGTCGAAGCAGGCGCCGAGCGTCGGCTGCAGCATCAAGTGGCGGTGAACGCGGGGCCGGGCTCGTGGCCTTCGTCGCGGGGCGCGGCCTTCGTCAGCGCCGTCGGCGCGGCGCTGGGCTTGGTTGGCGCCGTGTCGTGCGGGGGGACGGTGAGCCGGGGGGCGCCGGCGGGGGACGGGGGAGGCTCGTTTGCGGCCAGCGCCCCGGTCGGGGCTTGCGGGGCGGTGACGCAGCAGCACGCGATCGAGGGGGCGACGCACGTCGCGATCTGTTCGTACGTCGATTACCAGACGCTCCCGCCTTCTTCGGGGGATCACTACCCGGTGTGGGCGGCGTACGTGACGTACGACCAGCCGGTTCCCGAGGGATACTGGGTGCATGATCTCGAGCACGGCGCCATCGTGCTCTCGTACAACTGCGGCGAGGCGGGCTGCGCGACCGACGTCGCGGCCGCCCAGCAGATGATGGACCAGTACCCCGACGACCCGCTCTGCACCTCCGGCGGAGAGGGGATTCGCCATCGCCTCGTGATGACGCCGGACCCGCGCCTCGACGTTCGCTTCGCCGCGAGCGCCTGGGGGTGGACGCTTCGCGCGAACTGCTTCGATCCCGACGCGTTCCTCGCGTTCGCGAAGGCGCACTACGGTCAAGGTCCCGAGGTGCTGTGCGCGAACGGGGAAGACGTGCTCGGCACCTCGGGGGATCCGCCGGGCTGCGGCGCCCCTCCGTAGCGAGCGAGAACCTCTCCCACGGTTCTGCCACGGCGCTGCGCCCTTTGCGCCTCTGCGGCCCATCTCCTTCTCGCCCTCGATGAGCGGCATCGGGCCTACCGCCTGTGGGGAGCCCTCCCGGCCTCGAGCGCGGCGATCAGCGTCTGCACGAGCCCCTTCACGGCCAGCGCCGCCAGCTCGAGCTCGTCGTAGATGGCGCCGTGGATGTCGGTGTACGCGACCCGAATCGCCGCCCTGCCGCCCGCGAGCTTGTGGACGAAGACGCCCGTTTCGGTCGCCCCGCCCACGAGCTGGCCCGAGGCGTTCATGCTGCCCTGGCAGTCGTTCAGGGTCCTCTCGTCGATGCGGTCGAGGGCGTCGTGCACGTCTTTCGGTTCGTACCGATCGAGCGCCTGCTGGAGCGACTTCGCCTCGTCGTCGGTCAAGGGGTCTGCGGCCAGGGACATGGAAGAGACGGGTACACCGGGTCGCGCCCGAGCGCCACGCGGCGCGGCCGAGACCGAGATGGGCGGTCTCGCCGCGTGCTCTACGGCTCCTCGAGCTCGCGCGCGGCCTCCGACGCCTCGCGCGCCTCGTCGGCACGGCCCTCGCGCCGCAATACGATCGCGAGGTTCGCAAACGCCTTCGCATACCGAGGGTTCATCGCGAGCTCGGCGCGGAGCTCGCGCTCCGCGTCGGCCCAGCGCGCGACGGCCATGTAGAGGACCGCGAGGTTATTGTGTACGACCTCGCCGGGACCGAGCGCCAGCGACGCCTGGTATTCGGCGAAGGCGGGCTCCGCGTCTCCGTCGAGCTGATACGATTGGCCGAGGCAGAAGTGCGCGAGCGGCGAGTGCGGTGACCCGGCCACCGCTTCGCGCGCGAAGGTCCGTCGATCCTGGAACGCGCCTTCGTAGCCGGCCGTGACGGCCGCGAGCACCCCGACGAGCACGAGGGACAGCGCGACGAAGAGCCGAGGCTCGACGGGTCTCTCACGCGCGAACGCCGCGGCCCGCGCGAGCTCGGCCAGCGCGACGAGGACGCCGCAGGCCGGCAGGTAGAGGCGGTTGTCGAGGAGCAGCGTGCCCGGCGCGGCCAGCACGGGCGCGAGGAGCGCCACGAACGCGGCGATTCCGAAGCACACGACACGCCCGCGCACGCCGGGGACGAGGAGCGCGCCTGCGATCAGGCCTCCGGCGGCGAGCACGCCCGGCCAGGCCGACACGTCGGCGGCCACCGCCAGCGCCGTCGGAGCGAACGGAAATACGACCTTGCCGAGGCTCGCCGCGAGCACCGGCAGGTTCGTGACGAGGAGGGCGAGACGGACCCCGGAGCTCTCCGATGCGAGCGCGCCGTGAACGACGACGAGTCCGACGCAGAGCGCCGCCCATCCGACCGCATACGGGACCGCGCTCGCGCGCCACCGGCGTTCGCCGTCGACGATCACGACCTCCGCCGCCCAGACGAGCGGCAGCGCGATCGCCGTCTCTTTCGTCAAGAGCGCCAGAGCGAAGAAGGCGAAGTGAAGCGCCCTGCCCGGGAGCGAGGGACGCGCGCGATCGCGCATGAAGCAGAGCCACGCCGAGAGCGCGAACACGGCGAACAGCGAGTCGTTGCGCCCCGGAATCCACGCGACCGCCGAAGCCAGCGCCGGGTGCACCGCGAAGACGAGGGCGCCGCCGAGGGCCACCACGGGCGGAAGCGCGAATCGCTCGAGCAGCGCGAAGAAGAGCGCCGTCGCGATGGCGTGGAGCGCGACGTTCGTCGCGTGGTAGCCCGCCGGGTTCACGCCGCTCCACCGCGCGTCGAGCGCGTACGACACCGTCACCAGCGGCCGGTAGTACGCATGCCCGCGATCGACCACGTGCATGTATGCCCGTCCGAACGCCTCGACGATGCTCCCCGGCCGAACCAGGAACGCGTGGTCGTCAACGACGAGATCCCGATCGTCGAGCTCCGTGAACCCGAACCAGATCGTCCGGACGTGCACCAGAACGGCCACGAGCGACGCGATCACACCCAGGCGCCGCGCGCCGCTCACCACGTCACGGCGCCTCGCGACATCTCGACCCCATCCCTCTGCGCCCTCCGCGCCTCTGCGGCCAATCTCTCTCTCTCTCTCCCGCGAGGACCCGCTAGGCGTTCTTGAAACGAATTTCCTGCGGGTAAGGGAAGACGTCGTCCTGGATGTTGGCGTGAATGCGCTCCTGCGTCGCGATCCAGAAGGCGGGATCCGCGAGGTCGGCGTGGAGCTCCATGAAGATGTCTCGCGCGAGGCCCGGCGCGAAGATGAACGTCGGCAGCTCCTGGGGGAACACGTCGTTCGGCGACACCGAGAACCAGGGCTCGCCGGACGTCTCTTCGTCGTCGGTGGTCGCCTCGGGCAGGCGCCTGAAGTTCACCTCGGTGAGGAACGCGATCTCGTCGTAGTCGTAGAAGACGACGCGCCCGTAGCGCGTGACGCCGAAGTTCTTGAGGAGCATATCGCCCGGGAAGATGTTCGCGCTCGCGAGCTCCTTGATGGCCGCGCCGTACTCCTTGATGCAGTGGCGCAGCGCCGGCTCTTCGGCGTCGCGAATGTAGACGTCCATCGGCGTCATGCGCCGCTCGATGTACACATGCTTGATGACCAGGCGATCGCCGTCGACCTCGACGCACGAAGGGGCCACGCGCCGCAGCTCTTCGAGGAGCGCCGGGTCGAAGCGGTTGAGGGGGAGCGCGACGTTCGAGTACTCGAGGGTGTCGGCCATGCGCCCGGCCCGGTCGTGGTACTTCACGAGCAGGTACTTCTCGACCACGCGCCGGCGGTCGCCCTGCTTCGGCGGCTCGAACCAGTCGCGGATCACCTTGAAGACGTAAGGAAACGACGGGCACGTGAAGACGACCATGACGAGGCCCTTCGTTCCGACGGCGGGAACGAAGGTGTCGGTCGAGTGCTTCATGTGCTCGACGATGTCGCGGAAGAAGTGCGTCTTGCCCTGCTTTTGCAGGCCGATCATCGTGTAGAACTCGGCCTTCGGCTTGCTCGGCAAGATCGTCTGCAAGAAGGTGACGTAGGCCGAGGGCACTTCCATGTCGACCATGAAGTAGGCGCGCGCGAGGCTGAAGACGCGCCCGATGGTCTCGGCCTTGAGGAGGAGCGCGTCGACGTAGACGGCGCCGTTCTCGTCTTTCAAGAGCGGGATGACGATGGGATAGATCTCGGGCCCGTTGATCGCGCGGCCGACGAGGTACGCCGCCTTGTTGCGGTAGAAGAGCGACGAGAGCACCTGGATCTGGAAGTTGGGCGAGACCTTGCGTGAATCCGGAAAGTGCTCGCGCACCGAGCGCACGATCTGGCGCACGTCGCGATCGAGGTCGCGGAAGGGACCTGCGAGGCCGAAGCTCGTCAAGACGGTGCGCACCGTGCTCCGGAGGCCGTTCTTCGTGGGGTAATAGCAGCGGTAGGTGGGCTCGTTGCCGTCGAGGTGCTCGGTCGAGATCGCGGGCCGCCAGAAGATGTTCTCGCTCCGGTAGTAGCGCCGGTCGAGCACGCGGCACGCGACGGAGTTGTAGAACGTCTCGGCGCACTCGGGCTGCCGGTGGTCGTGCAAGAGCCCGATGTAGACGAGCTTGATCTCGGGCCAGAGCGACTCGTCTCGGACGACCACCGGGAAGCGATCGCGCAGGACCGCGACGGCCTCGTTCACGCGCTGGTCGTACATCTGGATGCGCGCCTTCGAGGCTTCGCGCACGCCGGCCCAGTCGCTCCGCTCGAAGCGGTGCCTGGCCTCGGCGCTGGTCGCGCGGAAGAGGCGGTAGTGCTTGTCGAAGCCCTCGCGGATGGTCCGCGCGATGTCGAGTGCGAGGGTCATGGGGCGCGCGACCGGAACATAGCAGAGCAGACCGGGGGTCCCGGCGTCGCGGGTTTCCCTTAGTATGGCCCATCGTGGCGTCGATTCCGCTCGCTCCTTGCCCGCCGGACAGCCCGCGCTTCCCACGCACGCGCGGCAAGATCAGGCCGCGGGCGATCGCATGGTTCGGGTTCAGCTCGTTCTGGGGTCACCTCCGGCACCTCCTGGCCAGTGCGATCGCGACCGACAGCGTCGACTCGCGCCAGTGGATGGTGCCCGAGGCCCCGGCCGAGCTCCTCGGTCGCATCGCGGCCGTGCTGGGCCCCCGCGGCGCGCGCGACGCCGCGACGCTCGCGGCGACGATGGGCGGCGAGGTGTGGATCGACTTCATCGCCGACACGGGCGACGACTGCAGCGTGAGCGAGGCGTTCGCGCGCCTGCTCGCCGCCGACTACTCGTTCGACGGCGAAGAGCTGCCGCGCGGCGACGTGCTCATACACGGCGGCGATCTGGCCTATCCCGTGGCCACCGTGCGCGAGGTGAGCCGGCGCCTCATCGCGCCGTTCAACCGCGTCTTCGAGCCCGTGGCCGACTGGAGCCGTCCGCGCGTCCTTCTCTCGATCCCCGGCAACCACGACTGGTACGACGGGCTCGACGGCTTCGCGCGCCTCTGCCAGGCGCCGTGCACCTTCGAAGAGGGACCCGAGCTCGCCGACGCGCTGCACCCGCAGACGAACGAGAACCCGGTGCTCGCGTGGGCCCACGCCTTCGCCAGCGGCAAGCAGGTGCAGAAGCCCGGCGCCATGGCGATCGCCGGCTACGTGCCCGTCCAGCAGGCGAGCTACTTCCGGCTCCCGCTGGCGCGCGGCCTCGAGCTCTTCGGCGTCGACCGGCAGCTCCGGCACGTCGACCCGCGGCAATGCGCGTTCTTCGATTCGCCCCAGGGCGCGGGCCGGCTCGTGCTCTTGCCCGACCCGGCGCGCGCGTGGGGCGAGACGCGTCCCACCGGCAAGGGCGCGCTCGAAGCGCTCGGCGTCGACCCGGCGCGCGACCCGACCATCGTGCTCTCGGGCGACGTGCATCATTACGAGCGCTCGCGCGAGGGGCCGAGCCTGCACGTCGTCGCCGGCGGGGGCGGCGCGTTCCTCCACGGCAATCGTGTCACGGCGCGCGGGGCGCACTACGCGCGCGACGTCGAGTTCCCCGGTCCGCGCGCGTCGTGGGCGATGTGTGCGCGGCTGCCGTGGCACCTCGCGACCGGGCGCGCCGGGTGGGTCATCACCAGCCTCTTCGCCGTGGCCGACACCGTCGCGCTGCGAGCGTACTTTCGAACCAGCCTGCAGGCGGGCGTCATGGTGGCGATGACGACGAGCGTCGTCGTGGCGATCGGCACCGCCTTCCTCATCGGCAGCCGCCGCCACCGGTCGCGCGTCTTCGCGTTCTCCGCGCTGTTCGGGCTGGCCACCGGAGCGCTCCCCGTCGCGATCGGCGTGTTCGCGCGCGCCGCGGGCTTCACGGAGCTTGGGGGGACGGAGGCCGGTCGCGTCGCGGCCATCTGGATCGCCATCGTCGCCTCGACCCTCGCGAGCGGCGCCGCCTTCGGCGCCATGCTCGCCACCATCGCGCGGCTCTCGCTGAACCTGTCGCAACCCTTCGCGGCGCTCGGCGAGCCGGGGTTCAAGCACTTCGTCCGCCTGCGGGTCCGCGAGCCCGCAGATGGCCCGGCGACGCTCGACGCGTTCGTCATCGGCGTCGTCGATCCTCTCGGGGGGAGCCCGCCGGTGCTGGTGGATCGGTTCACGTGGTCGCCGGGAGCGTCGGCGCCCCCGCTCGCCCATCCCTCGATGGGCTCTGGGCGCTCCACGATCGCCTCCCGCTCCGCGCCGACGTGCCAAGATCCCCATAGCCTCGGTCCTCGGCTCAGTTCAATCTCGGTTTGCTGAAGTGCTCGCTCGACAACGGGCAGGGCCACCAGCGCGCTCAACGCTCGCTCGACCTCAGCAAACCTCTACTGATTATGCGGACGCCCGGGACGACGTACCCGAGATCTCCTCCCGCCAGCGGAGGTACGGTCGCGTGCTCGTCGATAGCGTCTTCGAGCGCAGCGCGATGCTCGCACGTGGGCACGACCTCTGACCCTCCGCGCCACCCGCGGCGCGCCTCGCGAGGAAGGGCTCCCTTCATAGGCCCGGCTTGAGGCAGACGCCGGCGACGCTCACGCCGTCGGCGGAGCTGCACTGGGTTCCGCCGCAGCACGGCATTCCGCAGCCGCCGCAGTTGCGGTTGTCGGTCGTAGGGTTGACGCAGACGCCTTCGCAGCAGATTCCCCAGATCTCGGCGCCCGCGCATCGGACACCGTCGGGCTGCGACGCGCAGCTCGTCGGCATGCAAACCGGCTGGTTCCCTCCTACGCAGGTCGAGCCAGCCGGACACGGCGCCGTCGGACACCGGAGCGTGCATGTGAAACTCTGGTCGCAGGCGGAGCCTGCCGGACAGACCCGGCCGCACCCGCCGCAGTTGTTCGGGTCAGCGACGAAGCCCTGGGGGACCATGAGCCTCGGGTTCACAATGGACGCTGTGCACGTTGTCCCGCAGCACACGCCGACGCCCCCGCCCAGCCCCGGACGGCGGATCGTCGTCGCGGCACCCGACTCGACCCCCGCAGCCGGCCGCCGGCGCCGGAAGGGTCGCTGGCAAGGCGAGCCCGCATGCCGCGAGCACGGCAACGCCCGCGACTCGACGCGGCAAGCCTTTGGGTCTTCCCCTACCCACCCGCTCAAGGCTAGCGCGGTTCCGCGCCGCATTCCGGCGCGCCGAAGAGGAAGCCCGGGGGCCCCTCCCGGCCGGCGCGAGCGCTCGCGCCGATGCGCCCTTCACCGACCGGGCCGATCACCATGAGCGCCCTTGGTATCAG
>CALFNG010000430.1 GCA_937902985.1 uncultured Myxococcales bacterium | reverse complement strand
AGACCGGGCATACCAGCGATCAAGTCTCGATTTCCCCTCCGCGCGGGATCGAGCGTGGCGATTTCCCGTTTGATCTCGGGAGATTCGCAGATCTCCCGGGCTTGAAGATGCCGACGGGCCGTGCCGCGCCGAGCGCCGACCGCGAGTACACCGAGACGACAGGCAAGAGGCGGGACGGAGCGGCGAGAGGTCGAAACTACCGGGCGAGGATTCCATCGTCTCGCCAACCCTCGATCAAGAACTCCCAGAAGGGGTGGCGACGGCCGAGGCGGCGGCCGAGGAGCGGGAGGGCCGACGCGACCTCGACGGGCGTCACGACCTTCTTCGTCGAGCCCGTGCGCGCCCTCGTTGAAGCGCAGCAACGTGCACGAACGATCGCCGGCAGCTCTAGTACGAGTAGTACGAGCCGCTCGACCCGCCTCCGCCCGACGATCCGCCGCCCCCACCGAATCCGCCTCCACCGCCTCCACCGCCGAATCCGCCCCCGCCACCGCCCCCGAATCCGCCGCCACCGAGCCACCAGCCGCCGC
Organism: uncultured Myxococcales bacterium; assembly: GCA_937902985.1. GTDB lineage: Bacteria > Myxococcota_A > Polyangia > Polyangiales > Polyangiaceae > Palsa-1150. Next base: position 9,316 of record CALFNG010000430.1, on the reverse strand, counting down.
CGGGCCCGCCCCAGCCGCCACCTCCGCCGCGACCGCCCCGGCCACGCGCGATCACGAGCAGCACGACGAAGACCAAGAGGCCTCCAAAGACGAGCGCCGAGGGAACCACTCGCGCGCCCCCGCCCACATCGGGGACCGGCTGCCCCGAGTCGGCGGCGACGAGGGTCTTCGCGATGGCCTCGGCGCCCGCGGCGATTCCGCCGCGAACGTCGCCCCCTTTCAGGCGCGGCTCGATGAGCTTCTTGCGAATGTCGTCGGTCTGCAGGTCGGTGAGCGCGCCTTCGACGCCCTTGCCGACCTCGATCCGGTCCTGGCGCTCGTTGGGCGCGATCACGATGAGGACGCCGTTGTCGCGCTTCGCGTCCCCGGGCTTCCAGGTCTGGAACGTCCGGTAAGCCACGTCGTCGATGGATTCGCCCTCGAGCGACCCGGTGACCAGCGCGTCGATGACGTACCCGGTCTTCAGACGGGTCGCCTCCATCTGGAGGTTGAGCGCGGCGACGTCGTCTTGCGAGAGCTTCGCCGCGGTGTCGACGACGTGCCCGTCGACCAGGGGCGGCACGACGAACGCCGCAGCGGCCGTTCGAGACCAGACGGCGCTCGACGCGAACGCAAGAGCCGCGACGACGGCGAAGACGATGCCCGCGGCCGCCCGCCGGTCGAACACTAGAACGTGACCTTCGGCGCGTCTTGCGCGCTCGCCGCGGCCGTGAAGTACGTGCGCGACTGGAACGGCTTGCCTGTGACCTTGTTGACGACCTGCCCGCGAATCTTCCCGAGCTCGGTGTTGAAGTCGCCGACCGCTGCGTTGTACTCCTCGCGGGCGCGCAAGATGCGATTCTCGGTGCCTTCGAGCTGAATCTGAAGATCGTGGTAAGCGGCGTTCGCCTTGAGATCGGGGTACGCCTCGTTCACGACGAGCAGCTTCGAGAGTGCGCCCGAGAGGTTGTTCTGCGCGTCTTGAAACGCCTTCATCTTCTGCGCGTCATCGAGATCGCCGGGGTTGATCTGGATGCCCGTCGCCGACGCCCGCGCCTTGGTCACTTCGTCGAGCGTGTCTTCTTCGTGCTTCGCCGAGCCCTTGACGGTCGCCACGAGGTTGGGGACGAGGTCGGCCCGCCGCTGCAGCTGCGCCTGCAGGTCGGCGAACTTCTGCTGGGTGACCTGATCCTTCTGGATCAGGACGTCGTAGCTCTGGCACCCCGGAGTCGACACGGCAAGCAGGGCAAACAGGGCAAGCAGGGCGAGCGCCACGAACGCCGTGGAGAAGAGGCGAGACAGGCGGCTGGCGAGCCCTGGCGCATGGAGGCGAGGTGACTTCATGGGTGCCTCCAGCGGTAAGCACTCGAGCTGTCGCGCGCAACGGTTGGGCTACTCGTCGGGGTCGCCCTCCTCGACCTCGGGCGAGAACACGACGTGGCGCGCGGCGCGATCGATCGTCACGACGCGCTTGATCGTCGATGCCTTGCCGTCGCCGTTCAGATCCGCGCGCGCAGAGAGGCGCGCATTTGCAGCGCCAGACTACGGGGCGGCTCGCTCTCGTGACGAGGCCTTCGTGACGAGGCCCTCGTGACCCTTCGCCCTCTCGGGTCGGAGGCAGCCCCTCGATCAAATCGAGCCATCAGGCCCGATGTGCCCTGCGCTTCATTCGCTCTTGCAAAGCAGGGAGCCGCGCCCAGATGGCGGCGGCCCCCGCGAAGTCGATGGCAGCGCGGCCGCCTCGTCGCGCATGTCGGCCGGATCTTGCTCGCTGCCGTGATTGAAGATCACGGCAGCCTGCGACGAGACGCGACGCCCATTCCGCGCGGGCTACGTGCGCTCCGCTCCCATGACCATCAGCCACCGCACGGTCCAGGCGATGCCGAGCGCGACGACGACGCCCATCAGCAGCACGCCCTTGCCGAGGGGGCTGGCGCTGATCGCCTCGGTGCCGAAGTCGCCGTGGAATTGCGCGTACGTCCCGCTGACGGCGAGGCGGCGCGCGGCGATCGACAGGCCTGCCACCGCGATGGCGGCAGGGGTCACGATCATCGCGACGACGGGACCGAAGCGGCGCTTGCGCACCGGCTCGGCCGCAAGCCAGAAGGAGCCGACGACGGCGGCGGCGGCGAGGAGCACGAGCCCGAGGTCGATCGCGCTCGGCACGTGACGCCACGGGACGACGTAGAGATACGACCAGTCGCCGTGGAAGGCGACGAAGTACCCCACGACGGGCAGCCACACGAACCCCGCGAACGCCGCGACGATCGCGAACGACCGAGACGCGACGATGGGGCCTTCGTCGCGCGCGAGCTCGGGCCCTGCGATCCACGCGAAGGCAGCACCCAGGGCCAGGCCGACGAGCGGCGCGAAGGGGATCGGCACGGCACGCAAGGCTACGTGCGCAAGAGCGCCGGCGTCCAGCCGGGCCCCGACCGACGTTGGCACGGCCGACGCGGCGGACGGCCGGTGCTACGCTCGCGGCGATCATGGACCCGGCGCGACTTCGGCAACTCCTCGAAGAGGTCCAGCGGGGCGGCGCGAGCGTCGACGACGCGGTGGGCGAGCTCAAGGACCTGCCTTACGCCGACCTCGGGTACGCCGCCGTCGATCACCACCGGGCGCTGCGCCAGGGAGCGCCCGAGGTCGTCTTCGGGCAGGGAAAGACCGCCGCGCAGATCGTCGGCATCGTGCGCGAGCTCGCCCGGCGAGGGCCGAACGTGCTCGTCACGCGGCTCGATCCCGACAAGGCGCGCGAGGCGGTCGCCGCGTTGCCCGTGCTCAAGTACGTCGAGCTCGCGCGGACCGCGACCGTCGAGAACGCGCCGATCGCGCAGCTCGGTACGCGGCCGGTGGCACTCGTCAGCGCGGGCACCAGCGATCTCCCGGTCGCCGAAGAGTGCGCGGAAACCCTGCGGATGCTCGGCGTGGGGGTCGAGCGTGTCTACGACGTCGGCGTCGCGGGCATCCACCGCCTGCTGTCGAAGCGCGACGTGTTCGAACGCACGAGCGTCGTCGTGGTCGTCGCCGGGATGGAGGGCGCCCTGCCGAGTGTCATCGGCGGCATGGTCGCGGGCCCGGTCATCGCCGTCCCGACGTCGGTCGGTTACGGAGCGAGCTTCGGAGGCCTGGCGGCGCTCGCCGGGATGCTGTCGAGCTGCGCGTCCGGGGTGGTCGTATGCAACATCGACAACGGGTTCGGGGCGGCCTTCGCGGCGGCGCGCATCCTTCGGGGGCAATACTAGTGGATGAAATCGTTCCGTCTTTGTGTCTTCCCGTGACCTTTCTCGGCGGGATGGAGACGTTTCATGGGGCATGAGGGGCACGACCACGACCATGATGGCGGGCACGGGCATGCTCATCCGCACGGGCATGAGGGGTCCCTGGGCGACGGGAGTGCTTGTGAAGATCGTAAGCTTGCTAACGATCCGGTGAACAGCGTCGCGCTTGCCCGGGGGGCGGGGGTGGGCAAGGTGCTGTTCTTCGATGCGCCGAGCGGTCTCGCAGGCGACATGATCGTCGCCGCGCTGGTGGACCTCGGGGTGCCCGGGCAGATCGTTGCCGACGCGCTCGCCGCGCTCGCCGTCACGGGATTTCACCTGCACTTCGGGTCGCGGGTGCGGAGCGGTATCGTCGCGACTTCGTTCGAAGTTCACGTCGACGAAGTGCAACCGCCCCGCACCTACGGGAGCGTCCGAGGGCTCCTCGACGCCGCGGCCCTCCCCGAGGGAGTGCGCGCCCGTGCCCACGCCACGTTCCGTCGCCTCGCCGAGGCCGAGGCGAAGGTGCACCGGGCGCCCATCGACGACGTGCACTTCCATGAGGTCGGCGCGATCGACGCCATTGCCGACGTGGTCGGCAGCGCCGCGGCGCTCGACTACCTTGGAGCCGAGGTCCTCGTCTCGCCGCTCCCGCTCGGGCGCGGGTTCGTCACGGCGGCCCACGGCCGATTGCCCCTCCCCGCGCCGGCGACGGTCGATTGCCTCGTGGGCCTCGCGACCTACGACGGCGGGCTCGACTTCGAGTTCGTGACGCCCACCGGCGCCGCCATCGTGGGCGCTCACGCGTCCGGATCGGTCCGCTGGCCGGCGATGGTGCCCGAGCGTACGGGCTGGGGCGCCGGCACGGCCGACCTTCACGATCGGCCGAACGTGCTGCGCGTGGTGCTCGGGCGCGCCGGCGGCGGGGTCGCGCCCGCGCGTGAAACGGCGACCCACGCCGTCCTCGAGGCCAATGTCGACGACGCCAGCGGCGAGCTCGCGGGCAGCTGGGTCGAGCGGCTCCTGGCCGAGGGCGCGCTCGATGCCTGGGTCACCCCGATCACGATGAAAAAGGGCCGCCCAGCGATGACCATCTCGGCGCTCGCGCCCCTCGACCGTGCCGACGCGGTGGCGCACGCGTTGCTCCGCGAGACCACGAGCCTGGGTCTGCGCCGCTACGAGGTCTCTCGCCTCGAACGACCGCGGACCATCCAGCAGGTCGAGACCCTTTACGGGCTCATCCCCGTCAAGATCGCGACCGGACCGTTCGGCCCTCCCCAGATGAAGCCCGAGTTCGACTCTTGCGCTGCCGCGGCCGCAGCCCATCGCGTCCCGGTCCGGGAGGTCATCCGAGCGGCCATGGCGGCGGCCGCGAGCCACCTGCCTCGAACCTACCCTCGAAGTTGACCCGGCACCCGGCGAGCCTTCGATCCTCGGGCGCCGCCATGACGTCCGGGCCGAAACACTGCGTACTCGCACTTTTCGGTGCGACTTCGTTATGCTCCCGGCTGCGCGCCCCGCCCCCCGCCCGGAGGGCACGGCCCGCAGAAGGCACGAGGGCAACACCATGAGCGCGTGCTCCCAATGCGGCACCGTGGCAAAAGACACGGACAAGTTCTGCAACGTCTGCGGCACACCCCTCGCCCGTCCGCAAAGCGGCGCGAGCGGCGCGGTCGCGGGCGGGCAGGCCGCGCAGTACGCCCCGGCCCCGCCTCCCGGCGCGGCGGTCGGGCCGTACGCGCAGACGCAGGCGCCGCCTCCGCAATCGCCGCAGTACGGGGGTGCTCCCGTGGCGCGCTGCCAGATGGGCCACGAGATCGCGCCCGGAGCGAGCTACTGCGCTCAGGGGCACCCCATCGCGCTCGACCAGATGCAGTTCGCGAACGACGCCTACGGCGGCGCGCAGGCGTATTCACCGGGGACGCCGGGCGCCCCTCCTTATGGGGCGCACGGGGCGCCGCAAGGACCGCCCCAGGGAGGTCTCGGCGGGCCTCCCTACGGAGCGCAGCCGCCGGCGGCGAACCCGCCGTACGGAGCGCCGCCGCGATCCCCTTCGGGCGGATACGCGCCGCCGCCGCAGCCTGGTTTCGGGCAGCCGAGCCCGCCGCAGCCGGCTTATCCGCCGCAGGCGCCGCCGCCCGGCCAGGGGTACGCGCCGCCCGCGTCACCTTACGGAGGCCCTCCGCCGGGTGGCCCCGCGTACGCCCCGACTCCGCAGCCCGGATATCCGCCGCCGGCACCGCCCGGATACGGCGCCCCGCCGCCGGCCCCCGCCCCCTTTCAGCCGGGGACTCCACAAGCGATCGCGCCCGCCAAGATCCTCCGCGGCTTCCTGGTGGCCTACAGCGGCAACCCCAGCGGCGACTTCTGGCCGCTGACGGGTGGTCGGCTGGTGGTCGGCCGGCTCGGGGCGGCGGAAGGCATCGACATCTCGATGCAAGACCCGACGATCTCGTCGCGCCATGCCGCGATGGTCATCGACGCGACCACCGGGTCGGTCACGATCGAAGACACGGGGTCGACGAACGGCACGTTCGTCAACGACGAACACATCGGTTTCAACGGGCGCCGTGAGCTTCGCGATGGTGACCGCCTGCGATTCGGCGGCTACACGACCATCGTGAAGGTCATCGGCCGCGTTTGACGTCCCACTCTTTGACGTCCCACTCTCTGCACTCCGCCCTCCACTCCCCGCAGTCCCTTCTCAAAAGAGGTCCCGAGGCGATGGCTCGACGACGGTTTCTCTCTTTCCTCGCAGTCTGGCTCCCGGCCGCGCTGTTCGCGTGGACCGCGGGCGCCGCGCCCGAAGCGCACATCCTCCGGATCGACCCGAGCACGGGCCTGAAAGACGGCAAGCCTCTCCTGACCAGCGTGATCGAGGTGGTCCAGTTCAACCGCCTGAGCGACGTGCTGCAGCCTTGCTCGGGCGCCAGCGCCGCGCAAACGCTGAACTGCTGGAGCGAGCAACTCGAGAAGCCGGGCGCGCTCTTCTCGCCATTCCCGTTCCCCGAGCAGAACGCTCACTTCCTCGTGAAGGTGAACGGCGAAGACACGCTCACGAAGTTCGCCGACAAGATCCAGTGGGGCAAGGCGCAGAACCAGCCCAAGGTCGGCACCGCGTGGCTCGTGACCGTCGACGCGTCGAGCGCGATGGGCGGTCGCTTCGGCGACGCGCGCGCGATCGCGCACGAGCTCATCGAAGAGATGCAGCCGAACGATCTCCTCGACCTGACGTTCTTCGACGACGTGCAGGTCGTGTCCGACACGAAGTGGAAGACCTTCAAGCAGCGCGCCGACCTGGGCAACGCGCTCAACGCGTTCAAGTCGACGAGCCCGTCGCATGGACGCGACCGGGCGCTGTTCTCGCAGATCAAGAACATGACGCAAGACGCGTTCGGCTCGCTCGGCAACTCCGACCAGCCCGACTCGGTGCCCCTGCACCAGGCGATGGTGGTCCTGTCGAACGGGGCCGGCCGCGGGGATCCCGAGAGCGCGAGCCCCAGCGCCGATGTCTTCCATCAGTACCTCGATCAGGGGCGCTTCCCCGCCGAGAACACGTCGCTCCCGAAGACGCCGCTGCCGGTCATCTCGATCTGGCTCCCCAACCCGTCGAGCCTGAGCGAGAACATCTACCGGAACAACGAAGCGCAGTTCATGCAGTCGCTCGCCAACCCCGAGATCGGCGGCTTCTTCGACATCGTCGAAGAAGGCAAGGGCGCGGCGAAGGCCAAGACGATCGGTGGGCTGGTGCGCGCGCGCTTCAACGCGATGTGGCTCATTCACTGGACGATGAGCTGCATCAACTCGAGCGTCGAGCAGACGTTCAACCTCGTCTTCGAGAACACGAAGCCGGCCATCGCGCCAGACGGGACGTTCAAGGACGTGCCTCTCGGGGTGGACCCGACGCAGTGGCCGCTCGACGTCGACGTCGCCAAGACCACGAAAGCCGCGCAAGACAACCCGCTCTATCCCGGCGGCCAGTTCACCGTGTACGGCGACTTCTGCTGGAGCGGCGACAAGACCCGCGCGGAGTCGTACTTCATCCCGGCCGGCACGAAGCCCGATCCCAACCTGGCCAACAGCCGCGATCCGGCCGTCGCCAAGCAGGCGATGCAGCAGCTCCAGGCCGAGCACATGCTCGGCACCGCCACGGCGGCGGGCGACGGGTACGTGACCTTCACCGTGCCCGACGACGACAAGATCCTCGACGGCTCGGGCGACAACGCCGTCTCGCACCTCGTCATCTACGACAACAAGGCGCACCGCGCGTCAGCGATGGACGCCGCGACCGTGCTCTCGCTCAAGGCGACCAAGAAGCCGTTCTCGCTGCCGCTCATCGGCGGCATTGCGGGCCTCGTCGTCGTCATCGTGCTCCTCGTCCTCGTGCTCTTGCGCGGCGGCGGGAAGAAGCGCGGCGGCGGCACGCCTCCGGCCGCGCCGCCGGGCTACGGTCCCCCTCCGGGCGGGTACGGTCCCCCTCCGGGCGGGTACGGCGGTCCCCCCGGCTACGGCGGGCCGCCGCCCCCCGCGGGCGGATACCACCAGTACGGAGCCTCGCCGGCGGTCGCTGCACCGATGGCCGTCGCGGCCGTCGCAGCCGCCGTGGCCCCCGCGGTCGCGGCGACGCCGCAGCCGCTCTTCGCGATGCCGGCGCAACCGCCCCCGGGGGTCGCTCCCTCGGCGGGCCGCGACTCCGGCGGGCCTCCGCCCATCGTCGAACTCCCGTGCCCGTCCTGCGGGATGACGACGATGGCGACGCGCGGGCAGCTGTCGGTCTGCTTCTCGTGCGGGCATCCCATCCCCGCCGAGCTCACGATCCACGCGAAGGGAGGTGGGGGCGAGCTCGCCCCGGGCTTTCCCCACGCTGAGCGCGCCGCCCGGCCCACCCACGCTGGCGGCTCCGACGCGAGCCCTCGGGTCGCCCGGCGGCGCTTGCCTCCGCGGCCCGTCGGGTCAGTTCACCATCCGCGCGGGCTCTGAAATGCGCGTCGGGCGGGATCCGGGACAGTGCCCCATCTTCCTCAGCGAGCCACGCGTCAGCGGCGTCCACGCCACGCTGAGGTTCGACGGCGGGCAGCTGCTCGTGCGCGACGAGACGTCGAACAACGGCACGTGGGTGTCGGGCTCGCGGATCCCGCCGGGCGCGTGGATCCCCGTCCCCGTCGGGACGGCGCTGCGTTTCGGCCCCATCGAGTTCAGCGTGCAGCTCGAAGCCTGAACGAGTCCGGCAGCCCATGACGACGGATCAGGCGCTCGACCTCCCGGCGGTGGAATACGCCGAACGGTCGGACCCGGGGCGCGATCCGTCCAAGCAGGTCAACGAAGACGCGTGCGGCCGTCGCGAGACGCGACTCGGCCACCTGTGCGTCGTCTGCGACGGCATGGGCGGTCACGCGGCGGGTCGCGAAGCCGCCGAGCTCGCGCTCGCGACCATCTTCGAGGCGTTCGATCGGCCGCCCGAGGGGGCGCCCCCCGCCGCGGTGCTGCGAGCCGCGGTCGAAGAGGCCAGCCGCCGCGTCTACGCGATGCCGACGAGCGAGGCTGGCGGCCGGCCCGGCTCGACGGTCGTCGCGATCCTGATGCACGCGCGCGGAACCGAGGTCGCGCACGTGGGCGACAGCCGGGTGTACCTCGTGCACGAGGGGCAGATCTCGCGCGTGACGCGCGACCACTCGATCGTGCAAGAGATGGTCGATCGCGGCCTCTTGACGCTCGAACAGGCGGCTCAGCATCCGGACGCGAACCGCATCACCCGCGCGCTCGGTATGGCCCCCGAGGTCGAAGTCGAGGTGCGTCCTTCGCCGGTGCATCACGTCACGGGCGACGCCTTCGTTCTCTGCTCCGACGGCCTCAGCGACCTGGTCGGAGACCAGGAGATCCTCGACACCGTCGGCAACGTGCCAGCCGCGCAGGCCGTGGGCAAGCTGGTCGATCTCGCCAACGCGCGCGGCGGTCACGACAACATCACGGTGCTCGTGCTCCGCGCGCGCACGACGGCGATCGAGGCCGCCGGCGCCGGTGTCGCGCCCACGATCGCGCAAACGCGCGTGCCGGGCGAGGCGGCGACGAGCGCGGGC
>CALFNG010000429.1 GCA_937902985.1 uncultured Myxococcales bacterium | reverse complement strand
GGGCGGAAGCGTCGCGCGCGGGCTCGACGACGAGGAGGCAGAGGAGTGCGACGAGGAGCCCGGGGCCGCCGGCGACGAAGAACGCGGCGCGCCACCCGTGCGAGTGGAGAATCGCGCCGCCGACCAGGTACCCGAGCGCCGACCCGATCGGCGTCGCCGAGTAGAAGATCGCCATCCAGCGGCTCTTTCGGTTGGCAGGGGCGAGGTCGTCGATGAGCGTCGGCGCGAGCGTCGCGTAGCTGGCCTCGCCTAGACCCACGAACGCGCGCGCGACGACCATCTGGCCGGCCGTCTGCGCGAGGCCCGAGGCGACGGTGGCCGCGCTCCAGACGGCGATCCCGAGGGCGATGAGGCGCGTGCGGCTCCAGGTGGCGCTGGGGTCGGCGCGGTCACCGAGCGTGCCGAAAACTGGGCTGGTCGCGAAGTAGCCGATAAGGAAGATGGTCGGGAGCCACCCCGATACGAAATTCGACAGGTGGAGGTCGTCTTGGACGGGCGCGAGAACGGCCGGAAGGACGGTCCGGTCGAGGTAGTTGAGGAGGTTCAAGGCCGTGAGCAGCCCCAAGATGAGGTTCGGATTGGCGATTCTCGGCAAGCCCCGGCGGCTCGAGAGGGACAAGATGCGGCGCACCCTACCAGCAACGCTTCTCGCCGATCGTTGCGCTCGCCGTCGCTTGACACCCGTTCACCACGCCGGATAAGGGGCTCTTCCCTCGAAGCCATGGCCAAGTCGAAGCAAAAGAACGCCAGGGCCCATGCCGCGGGCGCCCCGCCCGAGCCCCCGCTCCCGCCCGAGTTCAAGACGCTCGCCGTGGACGACGAGCCCGCGCCGCCGAAGCGTCGCGCGACGGCCGAGTCGATGGCGACGCGCCAGCGCGACATTTCGGTCAGCGAGTTCTTCACGAAGAACCGCCACCTGCTCGGCTTCGACAACCCGGCGAAGGCGCTGCTGACGACGGTGAAAGAGGCCGTCGACAACTCGCTCGACGCCTGCGAAGAGGCCGGCATCCTGCCGGAGCTTTATGTCGAGATCCGGGAGACGTCGGCCGCGCAGCTCGCGCAAGTAAAGCCGGGCGCCGGCAAGGGCGGCAAGGGCGGCAAGGCGAGCGAGGCCGAAGCGGCCGTCGGGCCTGGGCCGGCGTCGCGCTTTCGCGTCATCGTCGAAGACAACGGGCCGGGGATCGTCAAGGCACAGATCCCGAAGATCTTCGCCAAGCTCCTCTACGGGTCGAAGTTCCACCGCCTGAAGCAGTCGCGCGGGCAGCAGGGCATCGGCATCAGCGCGGCGGGCCTCTACGGCCAGCTGACCACGGGCAAGCCCGTGCTCATCACGAGCAAGACGGGCAAGGGACGCCCCGCGTTCCAGATCCAGCTTCGCATCGACACGAAGCACAACCAGCCCGACGTCGTGGGCGACACGACGGTCGAGTGGCCGAAGGAGCACGGGACGCGCGTCGAGATCGAGCTGGTCGCGGCGTACCGCGGCGGCCGCACCGGCGTGCAGGAGTACCTCGAGCAAACCGTCGTCGCGAACCCGCACCTCGCGCTCACGTACGTGAACCCCAAGGGCGAGCGAGCCGAGTTCCCGCGCGTCACGAGCGAGCTGCCGCGCGAGGCGCAGGAGATCAAGCCGCACCCGCACGGCGTCGAGCTCGGGATGCTGCACACGATGCTCAGCGACTCGGAGGGCAAGACCGTCAAGCAGGTCCTGGTCGACGACTTCTCGCGCATCTCGCCCGCGGTCGCGGCCGAGGTGTGCCGGATCGCGAAGATGAACGTCTCCACGCCCGCCGAGAAGGTCGTGGGCGACGACCTCGAGCGCCTGCACAAGGCGCTCGGCCTCGTGAAGGTCATGGCGCCGTCGGCCACGGCGGTGGTGCCCATCGGCGAGTCGCTGCTGATCGCCGGCCTCAAGCGCCGCTATCAGAAGGCCGAGTTCTACATCTCGATGACGCGCCCGCCGAGCGTGTACCGGGGCAATCCCTTCGTGGTCGAAGCGGGTCTCGCCTTCGGCGGCGATCTGCCGGTCGACGAGCCGGCCGACATCATGCGCTTCGCGAACCGCGTGCCCCTGCAGTACCAGCCGAAGGCGTGCGCGATCAGCGAGAGCGTGTACCTGACGAACTGGCGCGGCTACGAGGTGCAGCAGCCCAAGGGCGGCCTGCCCGTCGCGCCCATGGCGATCGCCGTGCATCTGGCGAGCGTCTGGGTTCCCTTCACCAGCGAAGCGAAAGAGGCCGTCGCCCACTACGACGAGCTCCTCCGCGAGATGAAGCTCGCGGTCCAGGAGTGCGGCCGCAAGCTCGCGGCCCACATCCGCGCTCGCGCTCACCTCGAGCGCGACGCGAAGCGGCGCAGCATGTTCGAAAAATACATCCCCGAGGTCGCGCAATCGATCTCCGACATCCTGGGCGTCCCGAAAGACAAGGCCGAGCAGTCGTTCTACGCCGCGCTGCCGAACTTCGTGCGATTCACCGACGAAGGGCCCGCCAACGGCGGCAACGGCGGCGGCGGCGCTCCGCCGGGAGCGGCGGCCGCGAAGACACCTGCTGCGAAGACACTTGCTGCAAAGCCGGCTCCCGATCCGACGCCTCCGCCGCCGATCAAGGGCAAGCCCAAGGCCCGAGCCGGAAAGCGCGGCGAGCAGCTCTCGCTCACGGAGTAAGTCATGGCCGCCAAGAAGACCGCGACGAAGACGGCGAAGAAGCAGAGCGACACCGTCGCGACGGCAGGCTCGTCGAAGAGCGCGTCACCAAGCTCGTCACAACGCGCGTCACAAAAGAAGAGCGCCGTCGACGCCAACACGCTCTCGAAGATCGAGAAGCTCGCGCGTCAGACGCTCGGCGAGGCGACGAAGGGCAACAACCCCGCCCTCGACATCCGCACGCGGACGCTGTCGAACGTCAGCTTCAACGAGAAGAAGAAGATCATCGAGCTCGGCGATCGCACCCAGTCCCGCGAGTTCTTCAACACGGGAATGGTGCGCAAGTTCATGCAGACGATGCTCGTCGCGAGCAAATGCAAGAACCTCATCGACGAGGGCAAGACGGTCAGCATCCGTCAGATGTACTACCTCTCGAAGCACAACCTCCCCGGCTCCAACGAGAACACGTTCGAGGATCAGAACGAGAGCGATCCCATCATCGAAGACCTCGAGGTCGGCATCGACGCGCTCCGCGAAGAGCTGCACCTCTTCGCGACGCGCAAGGGGAGCGTCGTCGGCCGGATGGTCATCGACGACTCGGGCGATCGCATCGATCTGGCGCGCATGGGCCGCGGCGGCTGGAGCATCCCCAGCATCGTCGAGCCCGAGGTCCTCAAGTTCGTCGAGTACAAGGCCGATTTCATTCTCTTCGTCGAGAAGGACGCCGTCTTCACGCGCCTCAACGAGGACGGCTTCTGGCGGAAGAACAACTGCATCTTGATGACCAGCATGGGGCAGGCGACGCGGGGCGCTCGCCGTCTCCTCCAGCGCATCTCGCAAGAGCTGAAGATCCCGATCTACGTCCTCGTCGACAACGATCCCTGGGGACTCTACATCTACTCGGTGCTCAAGCAGGGGAGCATCAACCTCGCGTACGAGTCGATGCGCATGGCCGTGCCCGGCGTTCGCTTCCTCGGGATGAGCGCGTTCGACTACGACAAGTTCAAGCTGACGCCCGCGGTCCAGATCAAGCTGAAGCAAGAAGACGTCACCCGCGCCGAGCAGATGAAGGCCTACCCCTGGTTCAAGGACAAGAAGTGGCAGCGCGAGATCCAGGGCCTGCTCGACAACAAGTTCAAGATGGAAGTCGACGGCTTCCTCACGAAGAGCATCTCCTTCATCACCGAGGAGTACATCCCCAAGAAGCTCCGGGACAAAGACTACCTGCAGTAGCGCCCGCCGCGCGGGCGCTCTAGGGCCCGACGAGCTCGTTCGGATTCGCGAAGCGCCAGACGCGAGCGATCTTGCCGTCTCTCATCTCGTCGACGTCGACGACGTGCTCCTTGACGACGCGGTCGCGCTGGAGTGGCACCCAGCCGATCGGTCCGAGCTGCTCGCCCGCGAGCGAGTACTCGACGATGGCGAACGCTCCGGCGGTCCACGCGTTCTCGACCGTGGCGTCGAGCTGAGCGATCGCCTTTCGCAACGCCTTGAAGTACGCCGCCTGCGCGTCCTTGCCGATCGTGGCGGACGCGCGATCGAGCGCGTGCACCTCGACGTCGTCGGTCATCTGCGCGTCGAAGGCGCTCTCGTCGCCGTTCTCGAGCGCGTCGAGCGCCGCGCGGACCACGGCGGTCTGGTCGGGACCCAGCGGCGAGGCGTCGACGATCTGTGGCGGCGGCGGGAGCGGCGGGACCGCCGGAGCGGGGAGGCCGGTCAGCTCTTTCGGGCCGGCCCCGAGCATCGCCTTGGCGACCGCGACGTCGAAGTAGACGTGTGCGTCCGCGATCGTGCCGTCGTCGTTCGTCCAGAGCAGCGTGACGCCTTTGATCGCGATCGGCTTGTGGGTCCTCGGCACGCCCATCCAGGCGCTGTTCTGGGCGCCTGACATCGTCCACTCGACCGTCTGTTCGCTCGCCGTTCGCCAGATGCGGCTCGCGACGAAGCGGCGCTGCTCGAACGCGCCGAACAAGGTCGCGTGGGCGCGAAGGACCCCGTCGCGATCGTGCGCGTCGTCCATGCCGGGAAACGACAGGTGCGCGTCGGCGTCGAGGAGCGGAGCGAGCTGGTCGAACGCGGGGGAGGCCGGCGAAGCGGGCGAAGCGAGCGCCGCGAGGTAGTCCTGCGCGAGGGTGCTCTCCTTGGCGGTCGGCGTGGCGAGCCCCGCGTCAGCGGGTGCGTGGTTGAACGCCTGCCAGTTGACCGGCGGCGGAGGGGGGCGCGCGACGGTCTCGGTCGAGCAGGCCAGCGAGCAGGCCAGCAGGACCAGCGTCGCGGCCGCCATGGGGATCTCGATCGACTTCACTGCGCGCACGCTACTCCAGGGAACGCGGTGAGCGCGCGACGATGCCGTTCGATTTCGGGCGCGACGATCGGCGGCTCCAGGAGACTCATCGGGCAGGTCCGTTGGCAAGGTCCGTGCTAACGCCGCGAGCCATGTGCTCGACGCTCACGACGCCTGTCGCCGGACGATTCTCACCGTCCCGGGCCGGCCCGTTTGGTGGTCTCGACGGCGACGCTCGTCCGCCCCGGACCGTCGGCCTCGCGTTGGCTCACTCCGGCGCGACGAGTCGACGACGCGGCAAGCGGGGCGTTGCGCCCGCCGGCGAGCTGGCGCCTGGGTTCGCACGCCCCGCTGCGAGTGGGCTCGACACGGACTCCGTCAGATGACCGCCGCACAAGCAAACGAAGCAGACGGGACGAGCGCCGGGCTTCATAGCTACTTATGCGTACGGGAGAGATCTTCGCGGTCGCCCGGGAATGCCACGTCCCGGGTGCGCGCTGCCGTGGCGACTCGACGGCTCCATTGTGGGCCCCTCAGCCCGTTTCGATGTTTCATCGAGGTCACGCGCGTGGCTCGAAAAGACGGTCGATGCCGTGCTCTCCTCATGGTTCGACAGTTGCTCTAGGCGCAGCGGAAGTGGTGATGGCGACGGCAAGGCGAATGAGATCCCGATATGGCCGTTTGCTCCGTTTGCTCGTTGTGGTCGTGTGCGTCGCGGGCGCCATGCGCGTCGGGGTCGTGGGGCCCGAGCGCGACGCGCGGGCCGACGGCGTGGTTCCCGTGGCCACCGACCTACCGGCCGTGCTCTCGATGGCCGACGCGATCAAGATCTTCCGCGCCCGCGGGCTCGACCTCTTGATCGCCGAGGCCACGGTCAAATCCGCCGAGGGTGACGTGACCGCCGCGGGGGCGGTGCCCAACCCGGTGGTCAGCGGCGGCTATGGCCGGGTCTTCAACTACGACACCACCGGCTGCGACCAGTGCTCGGCCAATGTCTGGCAGGTCGGCCTCTCCGACGCTGCGGCCATCGAAGACGCTCTCTCCGGCAAGCGTGGCCTGCGCCTGAAGGTGATGCGCAACGCTCTGGCCGCCGCCAGGCTTTCGCGCGTCGACGCCGAGCGGACGCTCGAATTCCAGATCAAGGCGACCTACCTCCAGGTCGCGCAGGCGGTGCTCGCCTATCGGTTCGCCATTGAAGTGACCGGCGCCGACGAGAAGACCCTCGAGCTCTTCAGGCTTCGGTACCGCAGCGGCGCGATCAACGAGGGCGACCTGGCGCGCATCGAGACGCAGAAGCTCGAGTCGGACCAGGCCGTCGACAACGCCGTCGAAGGGCTCCGGCAGGCCCGCGTGGCGCTCGCCTTTCTCGTCGGCGTGCGCGGTCCGGTGACCGATTTCGACGTCGACACCAAGGTGCTCACGTTCGCCGCGCCGCCGGCCCTCGCTGACGCGACCGAGGACGGCCTCCTCCGCACCGCGTTCGATCGCCGGCCCGATCTCATCGCGGCCGGGTACCAGAAGGCGTCCGCCGAGGCGAACATCGCGCTCGCGCGGCGGCAGCGTGTGCCGGACATCACGCTGTCGGTCAACTATTCGCAGACCGGCACCGGGGCCACGGCGGCCCCCGGCACTGGCGCGCTCTCACCGCCGACGTTGACGTTCGGCGTCTCGGCCCCGATCCCGATCTTCTATCAGATGCAGGGCGAAATCCGGAAGGCCGAGGCCGCATACGACACCAACGCGCTCGGGCAGGCGAAGGCGACGGCGCAGGTGGTGAGCGACGTCGCGGCCGGATACGCGGCGTACTCGGGCGCGAAGAAGCTCGTGCAGCGGATGGAGAGCGGCGGTCTGCTCAGGAGCGCGAAGACCGCGCGCGACATCACGCGCCTGCAGTTCGACAAAGGCACGGCGAGCTTGACCGATCTCCTCGACGCGCAGCGCGCGTACATCGCGACGAACGTGGAATACATCCAGGACGTCACGAACTACTGGACAGCCGTGTTCCAGCTCGAGCAGGCGGTTGGAATGGAGCTGCACTGATGAAACCGAATCGGTCGGGGTGGGGGGCGCTCGGGCAGGCCGCGGTCGTCGCGCTGGTTGCCGTGGCGACCTCGTGTCACAAGTCCGAGGCGTCCGAGCCGCAAGGGCCGCAGCCGCCGCCGGGGCAGGTCTGGCTCACGGCGCAGCAAGTGCGCGACGCCAAGATCGAGACCCAGACGGTGGCCGAGCAAGACGTCGACGACACCATCTTCACGAGCGGGCGCGTCTCGCTCGAGGATCTCAAATCGGCGCACGTCTTCACGCCGGTCACCGGCCGCGTCGTCCGGATCGCCGCGCAGCTGGGGCAGCGGGTGAAGAAGGGCGATCCGCTGGCCGTCATCGAGTCGCCCGACATCGGCAACGCGGTGAGCGACGTGCACAAGGCGCAAGCCGACGTCATCGCCGCGGAGCACGACTTCAAGCGCAAGAAGGAGCTCTTCGAGGAGAAGGCCGGATCCGCGGCCGATCAAGAGGCCGCCGAAGACAACTGGCGCAAGACGAAGGCCGAGGTCGAGCGCGCTAGCCAGAAGGCCTTCCTCTTGCGGGCGGGCAACGTCGACAGTGTCACTCAGACCTTCACGCTGACGTCGCCCATCGACGGCGAGATCTTGACGATGAACATCAACCCCGGCGCCGAAGTGCAAGGGCAATACTCCGGCGGCGCGACGCAGGAGCTCTTCACCATCGGCGAGATCGACAAGGTCTGGGTGATCGGTGACCTCTACGAGATGGACCTCGCGCGCGTGCAGGTCGGGGCGCCCGCGACCGTGACCACCGTCGCCTACAAGGACAAGTCGTTCGCCGGCAAGGTCGACTGGGTGAGCGGCGTGCTCGACCCGAACTCGCGCACCGCGAAATTTCGCTGCACCTTCGACAACCCCGACCGGCTGCTGCGCCCCGAAATGTACGCGACCGTGCAGATCTCGGTGGAGCAGAAGAAGGCGCTGGCGATCCCGCGCGAAGCGCTCCTCCGGCTCGGCGAGTACAAGGTCGTCTTCGTCCAGATCGGCGAAGACAAGGGGCAGATCCAGTTCGAGCGCCTCCCGGTCGACGTCGACGAGGGCGAGGCGAGCCAGTGGCTCGAGGTGAAGCACGGCCTCGACGCCGGCCAGAAGGTCGTGGTCAGCGGCGGGATCCTCCTCTCGCAAAAGCTCTGAAGCGGCGGCGAGAACGTGATCCAGAAGATCGTCGCCGCCGCGCTCCGGATGCCGCTCATGGTGTTCGCGGCCGCCGCTTTGCTCGCCGTGGTCGGCTTGCTGGCTTACAAGGAGCTCGACATCGAGGCGTACCCGAACCCGGTTCCCCCGCTGGTAGAGATCATCACGCAACCTCCGGGTTGGAGCGCCGAGGAGACGGAGCGCTACGTCACGGTGCCGCTCGAGATCGGGCTGTCGGGAATGCCGGGCCTCGAGCACATTCGCTCGCAGAGCCTCTTCGCCCTGTCGGACGTGAAGTGTTACTTCGACTGGAAGACCGAGTACGCCGACGCGAAGCAAGAGGTCATCAACCGCATCCAGTTCGTGCAGCTCCCCACCGGACTGCAGGCGACGCTGTCGCCCTGGAACGCGATCGGCGAGGTCTTTCGCTATCGGGTGGTCGGCAAGGGCTACACCCTCAAGGACCTCAAGACGGCCCAAGACTGGATCCTCGAGCGCCAGTTCAAGACCGTCCAGGGCGTCATCGACGTCACCAGCTACGGCGGCGAGACGAAGCAGTACCACGTCGAGGTCGACCCCTACCGCCTGCGCGGCAACGGCGTGACCCTCGGGCAGCTCACGAGCGCGATCCGCAACTCGAACGAGAACGTCGGCGGCGATCGCCTCTTCATGGGCGAGCAGAGCTACGACGTGCGCGGCATCGGCTTGCTCGGCTCGCGCACGGCGGCGCAGCGCGACATCGAGAACATCGTCGTGTCCGAGCAGAAGGGGACGCCGGTGCGAATCCGCGACGTGGCCGACGTCGATATCGGCTTCGCGCCGCGGCTCGGGCTCGTAGGGCACGACGGCGACCCCGACGTTGTCCAGGGCATCGTGCTGATGCGCTACGGCGGCGAGACCCAGCCGACGCTCGAGGGGATCCACGCGAAAGTCGACTACATCCGGCAGAACCACATCCTGCCGCCCGGCATGGACCTCCAGCCGTATTACGACCGCGGCGTGCTCGTGCAGATCACGACCCACACTGTCATCGAGAACCTGCTCGTCGGGATGAGCCTCGTGACGGCGATCCTCTTCATCTTCCTCGGCCACGCGCGCGCCGCGCTGATCACCGCGATCAATATCCCGCTCGCGCTCCTCATCGCGTTCTGCGGCCTCGTCGCCACGCGGACATCGGCCAATCTCATTTCTCTGGGCGCGGTCGACTTCGGTATCGTGGTCGACTCGACCGTCATCATGATGGAGAATATCTTCCGGCACCTCGGCCCGCACGGAAAAGGGTCGATGACGGAGCGCATCCAGCTGAGCGCGCGCGAGGTGGCGACGCCGATCACGTTCTCGACCTTGATCATCGGCGTCGCGTTCCTTCCGCTCTTCACGATGACCGGCGTCTCGGGCGTCATCTTCGCGCCGATGGCGAAGACGTACGCCTTCGCCATCGGCGGCGCGATCGTCCTCGCGTTGACCGTGACGCCGGTCCTGGCGTCGAAGGTCATCCCGGCGCAGGAAGAGGAGAAAGACAGCGCCGTCATGCGGGCGCTCACGCACGTGTATAACCCGATGTTCGCCTGGGTGGTGAGGCGGGCGAACTGGGTCGCGCCGCTCGCGCTGGTTCCCATCATCGCGACGGCGACGCTCTTTCCGGTGCTCGGGCGCGAGTTCATGCCGAAGCTCGAAGAGGGTAACTTCTGGATCCGGGCGACCCTGCCGCTCTCGATCTCGCTCGACCAGTCGGCCAAGTACGTGGGCCAGATGCGCGCGATCGTGCGCGGCTGCCCCATGGACGCGAAGGGCCCGTGCGACGAGGCGCACCGGAAGCACCCCGAGGTCAGGACCGTGATCTCCCAGCTCGGCCGGCCCGACGACGGGACCGACGTGTCGGGCTTCTCCAACATCGAGCTCTTCGCGCCCCTCGTTCCGTTCGACGAGTGGCCCCGCGGCGAGACGAAAGAGAAGCTGACCGACGAGTTGAACAAGGAGCTCACCGAGACGTTCCCCGGGGCCATCTTCAACTTCTCGCAGATGATCAGCGACAACGTCGAAGAGGCGGTCAGCGGCGTCAAAGGCGAGAACTCGGTCAAGGTCTTCGGCAACGACCTCGAGAGCAACGAGAAGATCGCGGACGCCATCGTCGGCGTCATGGGCAAGGTCCCGGGGATCAAAGACCTCGGGTCGTTTCAGTCGATGGGGCAGCCGAACATCAAGATCATGCCGCTCCGCGCGGTGGACGCGCGATACGGGTTGAACACCGGCGACGTCGACGCGGTCATCCAGGCGGCGATCGGCGGACAGGCGCAGACGGAGGTCTACGAGGGCGAGAAGCGCTTCGATCTGACCGTGCGCTGGAAGCCGCAGTACAGGATGAGCCTCGAGGCCATTCGCGAGACGACGGTGTCGACGCCCGACGGCGCACAGGTGCCGCTCGGGCAGCTCGCCGACATCCAGATCGTCGACGGACCGGCGATCATCTACCGCGAAGATTCCGTGCGCTATTCGCCCGTGAAGTTCAGCGTGCGCGGGAGGGATCTAGCGAGCACGATCGCCGAGGCACAAGCGAGCATCGAGCGGCAGATCCCCCAGTGCGACAAGGCGCCGAGCGGAGTCAAGCTATGCCGCCCGTACGACACGCGGCTCGAGTGGGGCGGCGAGATCAATCAGCTGCACGAGGCCGAGGGGCGGCTCGTCATCATCATCCCGTTGACGATCCTCCTCATCACGTTCCTCACGTACAGCGCGGTCAAGACATGGGTCGACACGGCGCTCGTCCTCATGAACATCCCCGTGGCGTGCACCGGCGGGGTCGTCGCGCTTCTTGTTACCCAGGTGAACTTCTCGGTGTCCGCCGCCATGGGGTTCATCTCGATCTTCGGCATCGCGATCCAGGACGCGATCCTCGTAGTGACCTACTTCCAGCGCCTGCGAGGGTCCGAGGGGCACTCGATCGAGCGTGCGGCGCAAGAGGCGGCTGAGAAGCGGCTGCGCCCGTGCTTGATGACGACCCTCGTCGCGATGATCGGCCTCTTCCCGGCGGCCGTGTCGAACGGGATCGGCGCGCAGACCCAGAAGCCGCTAGCCATCGTGGTAATCGGCGGGGCGATGACGCTCGCGGTCGTGGCTAGGATCATCCAGCCGCCACTGCTCGTCGTCGCGCACCGGTGGCTCGAGAAGCACAGGGGCGGAGCGACGGGAGAGCACGACCATTCCGACGCTAGCCTCGAGCCCGAAGACTTCGTGCAGGTGTGAGGCCGGCGTCGCGTACCGCGGTCCCACCGACAGCGGGTTCCAGATACTCGGCACGTTTGCGAGTTCGGTGACCGGCGGACCGGCGGACACTCGGACTCGTCGTTGTCGCAATCGGGGGTCGTGCCTTGCGCGAGGTAGTAGTGCAGCTGACCTTCTTGGCATCGAGGAGGTACGTCATCGGCGTCCACGAGTAGAACCCCTTGGGGTCAGGTCGCGTCGGGCCGATGTTGCTCGTGCAGCTCATCGGGTCGTCGGAGGTGCAGAGCGTCTGCCCGAGAGGCAACGGGATGACGTTGTCGAGGCCTTGGTGATTGCGCTCGGTGCGTCAGGCCAAGCCTGGGTGAGGAGGATGCGAAAATGATCTAGCGGAAACCTCACGATGGAACCCCGCGGGTTCGAACCCCGCCCGGCCAAGGTGGGTCACCAGCCGGAAGCTAGTCTTGCGTGGACGTCGGTGACGGCGGCTGCGAAGCGTAGACGGCGAACGCGTAG